>JBKBNZ010000013.1:0-17926 GCA_046294875.1 Aquificaceae bacterium
GCTAAACAAGTCCCATCGGACAGTTATGGTTTATAAACCTGAGCTACTTACAAATTGCACTTGTGATTTAATATTTAGACCATGAGAGTTTTAAGCGGGATGAGGCCTACGGGGAAATTACACCTTGGACATTACTTTGGCGTTATAAAAAACTGGATAAGGCTTCAAGAAGAGCACGAAACCTTTTACATGGTGGCTGACTGGCACGCCCTTACCACAGGCTACAAAAAAACGGAGGAGATCCCACAAAACATAGAAGATATGTTAATTGACTGGTTGACCCTTGGCATAGACCCACAAAAGAGCGTACTTTTCCAGCAATCAAAGGTAAAGGAGCATGCAGAGCTCTTTCTTATCTTTTCCATGATAACACCAAAAAGCTGGCTTGAATGGAACCCCACTTACAAAGATACCAAGTACAACCTTTTAAGAATAGCAGACCTTAGCCTTATGTTTAAAGGAGGCATAAGAGACCATTTAAAGACTTTTATAGCAAAACTTCCCTACAAGGTGGAAGACTTTGAAAGGCTTGAAGATATGTTATTGGACAACCTTTCCGATGCCCTAATCCAGGCACTTTTTGAGGGATACTTGGAAAAGGAACTACTGAAAGAGTTAAACGTTTCAAAAAGGGAGTTTTATGACACAGACACTTATGGCTTTCTTGGTTATCCCGTTTTGCAGGCTGTGGATATTTTAATATACAAGGCTCAAGGAGTTCCGGTGGGAGAAGACCAACTTCCCCATGTGGAGCTATCAAGGGAGATAGCCAGAAGGTTTAACAACCTTTATGGGGATACCTTCCCAGAGCCTCAGGCCCTTTTGACAGAAACACCACGATTACCCGGCACAGACGGCAGGAAGATGAGTAAGTCTTACAACAATGCCATCTACTTCGCAGACAGCAAGGAAGAAGTGCAAAGAAAGGTAATGGGCTTTTTCACAGACCCCCAAAAACTCCGCAAGGGAGACCCCGGAAGGCCAGAGATATGTCCAGTTTTTTTCTACCATAAGATCTTTAGTTCAGAGGACAGGGTTCAGGAAATAGAACGGGATTGTAAAAGTGGTAAACTGGGATGCGTGGATTGTAAAAGGATGATGTTAAAAGGTTTGGAAGATTTCCTTGAGCCTATTAGGGAGAAAAGAAAAGAATACGAAAAAAACCGTGAAAAGGTTAGGGAAATACTAAGGGAAGGCTCCGAAAGGGCAAAGAACATAGCCCAGCAAACCATCCAAGAGGTAAGGGAAAAGGTAAAAGTGGGATGATCCTTTTCCTTTCTCTGTTTTTGTTTTTACTGCTTTACTTTCTAACAGTAGAACTCTACCCCGTTAAAAGGTTTAAGGTTAAACCCTTTAATCTGTTCCCAAAAAGATTACCAGACCTTTATGTATATTCCTTTCAAACCCACCTACATAGTCAATTTTCTTATGATTCCCTTGGAAAGCCAGAGGATATAATAAAAAGCGCCCAAGAGGAGGGCATAGACTACGTAATGACCACGGACCATGATAAAGACCATATGAAATTTTTCGCCACGGGAGAGGTCGTGGTAGGCATTGAAAGGAAGTTACAGAATGAAAGGGGGGAGATACTGGGAGACCTTTTGCTTTTTGAAAACCTAAAAATAATAGCCCATCCCTTTAAAGAAAGATACCGATGGAGGCTGCCAATAACTCAAGATTACCTTTTTGAGATCATAGACCTAAAGGATGCTCTCCTTGAAAGAAAAAAGCTTTTGTTTTTTATGGCCTTTGCCCTTTTGCTCAAAGGCATCTTTTCCATAAGGTCTGTTCTTGAAACACTAAAAAAACTTATAGACATAGAAAAATATGCTCGCCTTTATATGGAAAAGGGGATCGACAACCAAGTGGTAGGAGGGCTTGACCATCATGTAAAGGTTTATATAAGAGAAGTGGGTGTAAGGTTTCTATTTCCCCACTACCGTCACAGCTTTAAATTGATGAGGAACTTTTTACTCTCGGAAGAAAATGTACAAAGTAAGGAGGATTTTCTAAGGGCTTTGAAAAGGTCAAACACGCTTATCTCCTTTGAGGAAAAGCCTACCCTTTATTGGAAAGAGGAGGTTTTAAAGATACTACCACCAAGGGCTTGCCTTCTGGTTATCCTTTCCAAGAAGGGAAAGGAAGCTTTCCAAGGTTCTTACTTTGAGGTAAATACAGAGCCCGGTGTGAGCCTTTATTTAGGTTATACTTACAAGTTAAGGCTTGGTTCCTTTTATTTTGGGTTAAAGCCCCTTTTTCTGTTTAGATGGAAGGAGGTAGAAGATGGAAGAGACGCCCTTGCCTGAGGATATAAAGGAGAAGATTCTCCAGAAGGTTTCCAACAAGGCTTTGGCTCTTAAGGCTCTTGAATATATCAAGCTTGTCAAAAGGGAAGATGGCAGCCTTTGGGTAAAGGAAGAGTTTAGGGATACTCAAAACCATGCCCTTTGGTTTATGGTACTTACCTGTGTAAACTATGCCCAAAGGCTTTTAAAGGGAGAGGAGATAGACTGATGCCTTGGAGAGTTATAGTAAAAAGGCAGTTTAACTGGGCTCATTATCTTACCGATTACCATGGTGCCCCAGAGCCCATACATGGGCATACTTGGACTGTAGAGCTGTATCTTAACGCCGAAAATGTGGATAAGGGTGGTATGGGCTTTGACTTCGTGGAGGTGGATAGCTTTCTTAAGGAGCTTTTGCCCGATTATATCCTTTTGAACCAGTTGGTGGATTTTTCTCCCAGTGCGGAAAACATAGCCCAGTGGATATACAAAAAAGTAAAAGAAAGGTATCCAAGCCTTTGTAAGGTGGTTGTTTGGGAAAAGGAAAACTGCGGGGCAGAATACTGGGAGGAATAGATTATATTTAAATTAAATGCTTCTAAGGAAGGCTAATTTAAAAGATGTACTATCCCTTTACAATCTTATAAATGAGTATGCCAAAGAGGGTATATTGCTGCCAAGGAGCTTAAACTCCCTGTATGAGGATATAAGGGACTTTTGGGTATGTGAAGAGGATGGAGAGATCCTTGGATGCGCAGCCCTCCATATTGTGTGGGAAGATTTGGCAGAGATAAAAAGTCTTGCTGTTAAAAAGGAGCAGAGGGGCAAAGGCATCGGTGGTATGCTTGTGGAGGCTTGCCTTAGAGAGGCGAAGGAGCTGGGGGTTAAAAGGGTTTTTGTCCTTACCTACGCACAGGACTTTTTTAGTAAGTTCAACTTTGAAGAGGTGGAAAAGTCCAAGCTTCCCCACAAGGTTTGGGGTGAGTGTATAAACTGCATTAAGTTCCCTACCTGTGATGAAACAGCCATGTGGGTGGACTTAGAAAGGGTAAGACTAAGGGATGTCAGTAAAGTATAGCTATATAACTCTAAAGGAAAAGCTAAGCAGAGTTTATGAAAATTTAAAGGATGAGCCCTACCTTTTCCTTGATACGGAAGTGTCGGGCAATAGTATTAGGCTTGTACAGATAGGAGGAAGGGAAGATATATACATACTTGACCTTTTTGAGCTAAAAGATGAAGGGATTCTCTTTGTGAAGAAGCTTCTCTCGGAAAAGGGTATTGTGGGGCACAACCTTAAGTTTGACCTAAAGTATCTTTATTCCTATGGCATAGAGCCCTATGCAGTTTTTGATACTATGAT
Organism: Aquificaceae bacterium; assembly: GCA_046294875.1. Lineage (GTDB taxonomy): Bacteria > Aquificota > Aquificia > Aquificales > Aquificaceae > Pampinifervens. Next base: position 3,652 of record JBKBNZ010000013.1, read on the forward strand.
AGCAAGCCAGCTTTTGGGGAATACAGATAAGCACAGTCTTCAGAGGGTTGCCATGCATTATTTAGGACAGGTTTTAGATAAAGGGCTTCAAGCTTCCGACTGGGGAAGGTCCTTCCTTGGAAAAGACCAGCTTGAATATGCGGCCTTGGACGTAAAAGTGGTAAGAGACCTTTTTTACATACTGCTTGAAAGGCTAAACCAAGCCCCCCACAAGGAGGAGGTCCTTCTAAAAACTAGAACTTCCAAGGTCTTTGGTTTGGTAAATCCTGTGGCGATCGTGGAAATGGCCTTTGTCCAAGAAACTGCAAAGCTTGAACTAAGAGGCATACCTGTGGATAGGGAGGAGTTGGAAAGAAAGCTAAAGGAAGAGGAAAAAAGGCTTCAAAAAAAGGTTATGGATTTTATGATAAAACATCGTGTGGATCCCATGTCTCCCAAGCAGGTGGGAGAGCTTTTAACTAAAAAATACCGTTTGGAACTTCCCAAAACAGACAAGGGCAACATCTCCACCGACGATAAGGCTCTGGCAGAACATTCCTTACATCCCGTGGTGTCGGAAATTTTAGAGATAAGAGGCATGAAAAAAACCATTGAAAAGCTTCAAGAGATAAGTAAAATGCTAAAGGGAAACAGGATATACCCAGAATTTAAACAGATAGGAGCTATCACAGGAAGGATGGCAAGCATGAACCCAAACGTGCAAAACATACCAAGACATCTGAAAGGTATTTTTAAGGCAGAAGATGACAACCTTTTTGTTATAGCAGACTTTTCCCAGATAGAGCTACGCATAGCCAGTGAGTACGTAGGTGAGGAGAAAATGATAAAAGCTTTTCAAGAGGGTAAAGACCTACACAAATATACTGCAAGCCTGTTTTTAAAGAAGCCCGAGGAGGAGATAACAAAGGAAGAAAGACAGCTTGCCAAGGCGGTAAACTTTGGACTTATATATGGCATATCTGCCAAGGGACTTGTGGAATACGCAAAAACTTATGGTATAAACCTATCCCTTGAGGCCGCCCAAAAGATAAGGGAAAGCTTTTTTGAATACTACACATCCTTCAAAGAGTGGCATGAGAAAGTCAAAAAAGAACTCAAAGATTTTAAGGAAACAAGGGGTTATACCCTGCTGGGAAGACAGTACACAGCTCATACTTTCCCTGATGGAGTAAACTATCCCATACAGGGAACAGGGGCAGACCTTTTAAAGCTTTCTGTCCTTATGTTTGACGCAGAATTGAAAAAACACGGCATACGGGCACATGTGATAAACCTTGTCCATGATGAAATAGTGGTGGAATGTGATCAAAGGGATGCGGAAAAGGTAAAGGAGATCTTACAAAAAGCTATGCTAAACGCCGGCAAGATAGTGTTAAAGCGTGTGCCCGTTGAGGTGGAGGTTGTTATAAACAAGAGGTGGGAAAAGGATTGATCAAGAGGATAGTACAAGTTCAAGCCTTGCCCTTTCTTCATCAACGGCCACCACCTTTACCCTAACCTTATCTCCAAGCCTGTAAACCTTGCCCGTGTTTATACCCACGAGCCTATGGGCTGGTTCATCGTAGATGTAGTTATCATCCTGCAAGGTAGCTATATTGACAAGCCCTTCCACCATATACTCTTGAATTTCAACAAAAAAGCCAAAGGAGATTACGCCCGTTATTATGCCATCAAACTCCTCACCAATGTAAGCCTTCATAAAGCGTGCCTTTAACCTGTCTATGGCTTCCCTTTCAACTTCTTCCGCCAACCTTTCCTGCTTTGAAAGGTGCACACCTGCCATCTCAAGGTATGCAATAGCTTCTTCATAATCTATCTCTTCTCCCTTCAGAGCCTTCTTTAAAAGCCTGTGTACTATAAGGTCTGGATACCTTCTAATAGGTGAGGTAAAATGGGCATAGTGTTCTGAAGCTAATCCAAAGTGTCCAAGGTTATGGGGAGAATAGTGTGCTCTTTTCATAGACCTCAAGGTCAAAAACCTTACCAAGTTCTCCTCGGGCCTTCCTTCAAAATCCTCTATTATCTTTTGGAAAAACTTGGGATTAAGGCTTGGCTTTTTCACCCTGTATCCAAGTCCTGAAAGGATCTCAAGGAGATTTTCCACCCTTTCTGGGTCTGGTTTTTCATGGACTCTGTAAAGGCACGGATAACCTACACTTTCAAGGTGCATGGCGACCGTTTCGTTGGCAGATACCATAAACTGTTCTATTATCCTATGTACCACATGCCTCTCGTAGGGTACAACGGCCACAGGCTCACCGTACTCATCCACCACCAACTCCGCCTCTGGTAGGTCAAAGTCTATGCTACCCCTCTCCCATCTCATCCTTGCCAATATTCGGTAAAGGTTTTCCATAAGAAGCAAAGACTCTACTACCTCTTTTGGATACTTGTTTTCCAAGGCAGGATCACCTATTAAAAGCTTCAAAGCCTCATTATAGGTAAGCCTTGCCTTGCTTCTTATTACGCTTTCGTAGATATCGTATTCAAGAAGCTTTCCCCTTTCGTCAAAGAGCATCTCACAGGTAAAGGCAAGCCTATCCTCCATGGGTTTAAGGCTGCAAAGGTCTCCAGAAAGCTCTTCTGGAAGCATATGTAAAGCCCTATCGGGCAAGTAAAAGGTAAAGCCCCTTTTGTAGGCTTCCTTATCAAGGGCACCACCTTCCTTTACAAAGTAAGAAACGTCCGCTATATGTACCCAAAGCCTGTAGCCTTCCTTTGTTTTCTCTATAGCTACTGCATCGTCAAAGTCCCTTGCCCTTTCCGGGTCTATGGTAAAACAGACCTGATTCCTTAAATCTTTCCTCCTTTTTAGCTCCTTCTCAAAGTCTAACTTAATGGCTTTTACCTCTTTTAAGACCTCCTCCGGGTAAGAGGTGGGCAGGTTGTACTTTCTTATTAGAACTTCTATGATTAGGTTTGTCTCCTCGGGATGTCCCAGTATTTCTTTTATTCTGCCCTCCGCTGGATGTTTGTTCGTGGGAAACTTTTTGATCTCTACGAGCACTATGCTTCCCTCCCTTAGGTCTTTGCATTCTTTAATGGTTATGGTTTGATGTTGGTTGTCGTCTATGGGTATGCCAAGGCAGGATTTTTTCTTTCTTTGAAGCTTGCAAAGGATCTCCTTCTTTGCCCTTTTAAGGACTCTTAAAACTCTTATCTCCTTTTTGCCCTTGTACTCCACCACCTTTGCCTTAACAAGGTCTCCTGCAAAAAGTCTGTACATCTCAAAGGGAGGTATATATATATCCTTTTTCCCCTCCCCTATTTCCAAGAAGCCAAAGCCCGCAGGATAGGGGATAACCTTACCAACCACTACCTCCTCTTCCACGAGGAAATACTTACCACCTTCTACGGACAACCTTCCAGCCTTCTTAAGGGCTTTGAGGGTTTTTTTTAGGGCTTTTCTGTCCTTTTTACCAAGCCCGAGGCGGCGCATTATCTCTTCAAAGCTCAGAGGTTTTTTGCTGTTTTTGAGAAGTTTTAGAATTCCTTCCTCTATAGATACTCCTTCCATTGTAAAATATTTAACCATGAAAGATTGGGAAAAGTATAAACAAAAGGTAGAAGAGTTAAAAGCAGCCTTAGATAAGGCTTTGAGCGGCCTTGATGTAGAATACGAATTAAAAACACCGGAGGATGCGGACTTTGATGCCTCCTTCAAGGTGCCCTATTTATCCATAAGGTACTATACCGATGAAGAGCACTTTCATGAGAGAAAGATAGAACTCTTTGATTACTACTTCGGAAGCCCCACAGAAGAAACCCTTAAACTTATCAAGGATATGGTAGAGGAGTTTTTAATGGAAATAGAACAAAGCGAATACGGTGGTGGTTGAGTTATAATATACAGTTTAAGGAGGAAGAAGAATGGCACTACCAAAAGCTCTAAAGCAGGAACTTATAAAAAGCTTTCAAAGGCACGAGCAAGACACAGGCTCACCAGAGGTACAGATAGCCATACTTACAGAGCGTATAAGCAGGCTAACAGAGCATTTAAAAAAGCACAAAAAGGACGTGCACTCAAGAAGAGGCCTTATAGCCCTTATACACGCCAGAAGAAGACACTTGGAGTACCTTAAAGAAAAGGACTACAAAAGATATCTTGAGGTGGTACAAAAACTGGGGCTTAAGGTGAGATAATGGAAAGGGTGCGGGCGAAAATCGGGGACTCGGAAGTAATAATAGAAACAGGGCATTATGCCAAGTTATCGGATGGTGCCGTCGTAGTTCGTCAAGGGGATACTGCCGTATTGGTAACAGCCCTTATGTCCGAAGAGCCTGTTTCGGGTATAGACTTTGTACCCTTGTCGGTAGATTACAGGGAGCAATCCTCCGCATGGGGCAAAATACCCGGTGGCTTTGTAAAAAGGGAGGGAAAGCCCACCGAAAGGGAGATCCTTGTATCAAGGGTAATAGACAGGCCTATAAGGCCTATGCTACCCGAAGGCTTTTTCCATGAGGTGGTTATAACCGCTTTAACTTTGTCCGCTGACGACAAGTACGACCCAGATGTACTTGCCATAACTGGAGCATCCACAGCCCTACACCTTTCAAGAATACCCTTTGACGGTCCTATAGCAGGTGTAAGGGTATGCAGGATAGAGGGTAAGTTTGTGGCAAATCCTACCTATGAAGAAAGACAAAAGGCAGACCTTGAGATAGTAATGGCGGGCAGCAAGGATGCCATAGTGATGGTGGAGGGTGGAGCGAAAGAGGTGGATGAAGACACATTGGCAGAGGCTTTATACTTTGGGCTGTCGGCTATACAGGACATACTAAGGGCGCAGGAAGAGTTAAGGCAAAGGGTAGGCGTGCCAAAGGTTGGCTTTGAAGGTATGGAACTACCCTCAGAGCTCCAAAGGGAGCTTGAAGAGTTTTGCACCGATAGAATCTTACAGTCTTTCCTTATAAGCGACAAAAGGGAGAGGAAAACCTATCAATCGAGCCTTTTGAAGGAGTTCATAGAAGCCAAAGGGGTGCCCGAGGAACTACACTTCAAGTTGAGTTATAACTACAAAAAGCTTATAAGTAAGCTGATGAGAAAGAAGGTTTTGGAGGAGGGGGTGCGCATCGACGGAAGAGGTCCAAAGGACATAAGGCCTATAAGCATAGAGGTCCATCCCTTTGAAAGGCCTCATGGTAGCGCCATATTCACAAGGGGACAAACGCAAGCCTTTGCCACTGCAACCTTGGGGTCTCCGGAAGAAGGTCAGCTCGTGGAAAGCATATATGAAGGTGAAACCTTTAAAAGGTTCATGCTTCACTATAACTTCCCGCCCTTCTCCACGGGAGAGGCAAAGCCTTGGGGACCACCCAGAAGAAGAGAGATAGGCCATGGAGCCTTGGCAGAAAGGGCAATAGAACCCCTTATACCACCAGAAGATAAATTCCCCTACATAATACGCGTAGTTTCCAACATACTGGAATCCAACGGCTCCACTTCTATGGCAACGGTATGCGCAGGATCCCTTGCCCTTTTTGATGCAGGAGTTCCCCTTGAAAAGCACGTGGCCGGCATAGCCATGGGGCTTATAATGGAAGGCGACAGATACGTGATCCTTTCGGACATACTGGGAGACGAAGACCAGCTTGGCGATATGGATTTTAAGGTGGCGGGTACAAAGGATGGAATAACCAGCGTTCAGATGGACATAAAGATAAAGGGGCTTAAAAAGGAGATAATGAAAGAGGCCCTTTATCAGGCAAGGGAGGGAAGGCTTTACATCCTTGAAAAGATGTACCAAGCCATACCCAAGCCGAGAGAAGAGGTTTCTCCGTACGCACCCAAGATAGAGATCATAACCATTCCAGAAGATAAAGCCTTGGTGGTGATAGGTCCCGGTGGAAGGAATGTGAAAGAGTTTAGGGATAAGATGGGCGTATCTGTATGGGTTCACGAAGGTGGAAGGGTTTCCTTGACCTCCCAATCAAAGGAAGCCATAGAAGAAGTCAAAAGGGCTATTCAAAACCTGATAGCGGAGGTGGAAGTAGGCAAGGTTTATAAGGGTAAGATAACAAGGGTGGAGCCTTATGGTGTTTTTGTGGAAATACTGCCTGGTAAGGTGGGGCTGTTGCATGTTAGCAAGATGGAAGGATATGTAAAGGATGTAAGGGCTAAGTTTAGCGTGGGGGACGAGCTGCTGGTGAAGGTTATAGAGGTGGACGACCAGGGTAGACCAAAGCTTACCAACATTGGAATAGAAAAGCCGGCGTAGCTCAGGGGCAGAGCGAGGCACTCGTAATGCCTAGGCCGTGGGTTCAAATCCCACCGCCGGCTTGGGGGAATGTATGAGGATAAAGGTAAAAAAGCTTGCCCATGCAAAGGATTTACCCTTGCCCTTTTACGCCACGGAGCATTCCTCCGGTATGGACCTTTTGGCAGCGGTAGAAGAACCCCTTGTTTTAAAGGCCATGGAAAGGGCGCTTGTACCCACGGGGATAGCCATTGAAATACCACCGGGCTTTGAAGCCCAAATAAGGCCAAGGAGCGGATTGGCTATAAAGCATGGCATAACCCTTTTAAACACCCCGGGTACCATAGATGCGGATTACAGGGGAGAAATAAAGGTTATCCTTATCAACTTAGGGTCGGAAGATTTTGTTATAAAGCGAGGGGACAGGATAGCCCAGATGGTGATAGTGCCTGTGATAAAAGTGGAGTTGGAAGAGGTAGAAGAGCTTAGTCCCACCAAAAGGTCTAATGGCGGCTTTGGTTCCACCGGTTATAATATTTAAACTATGGATCTTCACAGCATTTTTCTATATCTTGCCATAATTCTTTTCCTCGCCCGTATTATAGGGGATACCTTTGGTAGGTTTGGTTTACCCCCCGTGCTTGGAGAGATACTGGTGGGGATTATACTAGGGCAAAGCGCTTTGGGGCTTATACAGCCTAACGAAGTCCTAAGGCTCCTTGCGGAGATAGGGGTCATCCTTTTGCTTTTCCACATAGGATTGGAGGCGGATATAAACCAACTTAAAAAGGTAGGCCTGTCCGCCTTTGTGGTAGCCTTTATGGGTGCTTTCACTCCCATGCTCTTGGGAACTCTTATAAGTTATTACCTTTTAAAGCTACCCCTTACCACATCTCTCTTTTTGGGTGGAACCCTAACCGCCACGAGCATAGGTATAACGGTAAGAGTGTTGGACGACCTTGGCAAGATGAAGGAAAAATTCGCCTAGATAGTGTTGGGGGCGGCAGTGCTTGACGATATATTTGGTGTAATAGTCTTGGCTGGGCTTTATGAGTTTTCAAAGGAAGGCGTTGTCCATTTTGACGCCCTTATTATGCTGATTTTATACATAAGCACCTTCTTTATCTTTTCACCTATCCTTGCCCAGATAATGGCAAGGCTAATAAGTTTGCTTTCCAGAAGGCTAAAGACGGAAGACTTTATACCTCCTACCGTTGTAGCCACCATATTCCTCTTTGCCTTCCTTGCCCACGAGGTGGGCTCACCGGAGATACTGGGAGCTTTTACAGCAGGCCTTGCCCTTTCAAGAAGGTTTGCCATACCCTTTGCCATGTTTTTGAGGACCGATGAGAAAATGGCTCATAAGATAGAGCATACCATAATGCCTTTAGTCTGGGTCCTAACTCCCATCTTCTTTGTTTATGTAGGGCTTCAACTAAACTTGCGAGCTATTGACTTTACCTCGGAGAAGTTTTGGTTTTTGTCCCTACTTATACTTTTGGTTGCCATAGTAGGAAAGGTTATATCGGGCTTTTTTGTAAGAGTTCCCTTCAAAGAAAAGCTTCTTATAGGCTTTTCCATGCTACCAAGGGGCGAAGTAGGGCTTATCTTTGCAGAGTTTGGCAGACAATCAGGTCTTTACGATGATCTGTTGTACGCGGTTGTGGTTTTTGTAGTGGCAATAACCACCTTGATAGCTCCCATAGTCCTAAAACTTTTGGCAAAGCAGTGAAGGTAGAAGATTTTGATTATTTCTTGCCAGAGGAACTGATAGCTAAATATCCCGTGGAACCAAGACATAAGGCAAGGTTGATGGTTTTAAGCAGGAAAGACCAAAACCTTAGGCATGATAGCTTTTGGAACCTTCCCCTGTATTTGGAAAAGGGAGACCTTCTTGTCTTTAACAATTCAAAGGTTTTGCCTGCAAGGCTTTATGGCAAAAAGCCCACTGGAGGAAAGGTAGAGCTTCTCTTGACCGACTATATTACAAAGGAGGAATGGTACGCCCTTGTGGGGGGTAAAGGTATAAGGGAGGGTTTGGAGATATACGTGGGGGATGATTTAAAGGTGGAAATATTAGAGCATGTGGAGGGTGGCAAGTTCAAAGTAAGGCTTTTGGCAGAAGACCCATTAAAGGCTCTGGATAAACACGGGAAGATACCCATACCACCCTACCTAAAGCGAGAGGAAGAGTCCATAGACAGGGTCTATTATCAAACGGTCTTTGCTAAAGTGGAGGGTTCTGTTGCGGCACCCACTGCCAGCCTGCATTTTTCTGAGGAACTTTTAAAGAGGTTAGAAGAGCACGGTATAAAAAAGGCCTTTATCACCTTACATATTTCTTACGGCACATTTAAACCGGTAAAGGAAAAGGAAGTGGAAAAACACAAGGTAGACCCAGAGTATGTAAAGGTGCCAGAAGAAACCATAGAGCTTATAAAGGAAGCAAAGGAAGAGGGTAAAAGGGTTATAGCAGTGGGGACAACGGTAGTGAGGGCTTTGGAAACCTCCGGCTTTGAACCCTTTGAAGGATGGACAGAGCTATATATATACCCGGGCTATTCCTTTAAGGTGGTTGATGCCCTAATAACCAACTTCCACCTTCCTAAGTCTTCCCTACTTTTCTTGGTGTGTGCCTTTGGGGGAAGGGAGTTTATACTAAAAGCCTACCAAGAGGCGGTAAAGGAGGGCTACAGGTTTTACAGCTACGGCGATGGAATGCTTGTTCTATGAGTAAAACAGAGTATATCCAATTAATGCCTTAAAATATTCTAAGGCTTAGAATACTTCAAGGAGGTTCTCATGAAGTTAGTGGCAATAGGTGGAGGTACGGGTCTTTCCACCCTTTTGAGGGGTCTAAAGGAAAGGGTGGGGAAAGAAATAGAAGATTTGGCTGCAATAGTAACGGTGGCAGACAGTGGTGGAAGTACGGGAAGGCTAAGAAGGGACTATAACCTGCCCGCACCGGGAGACATCAGAAACTGTATAGCTGCCCTTTCGGAAAGTGAGGATATAATCAGAGACCTTTTTCAGTTTAGGTTTAAAGGGGGAGAACTTGACGGGCATGCCTTTGGAAACCTCTTTTTGGTAGCCCTTACAGAGATCACAGGAAGCTTTATGCAAGCGGTAAATATAGCCTCTCAAATACTCAGAACAAAGGGTGAAATAATCCCTGCAACCCTTGAAAATATACAACTGTGCGCCAGGTTTAGCGATGGGGAGAAGGTGTGTGGAGAAGAAGAAATAACAGAGTACGGCAAGGATAAAAAAGTTATGCTTGAAAGCATATGGATAGAACCCAAAAAAGCAAAGGCTCCCATTGATGCCATAGCTAAACTGCAAAATGCGGACATTATAGTTTTTGGTCCTGGCAGCCTATACACAAGCATAATTCCCAACCTTCTCATAGAGGACATAAAACAAGCGGTACTTCAATCCTCCGCCTTAAGGGTTTTCATCGTTAACGCTATGACCCAGCCCGGTGAAACAGATAACTTTACCGCCTACGACCATATAAGAGTTTTTAAGGAGTTAACAGGTATAGATAGAATAGACGTTGCTATAGTAAATACAAAGATGCCACCAGACCATGTGCTTAGAAGGTATTTAGAGCAAAGGCAAGAGCCAGTGATCCCCGACGTGGCAAGGATAGCAAGGGAAGGGATAGAGATTTATGCGGAAGACTTAATAGGTAACAAGGAGGACTTTGTAAGGCACGACCCAAGAAAGGTGGCGGAGATTATAGTGGAGATATATAGAAAGCATGCTGTACTTTCTTAACTTTGACACTTCCCGATTGCCTTCGGAAATAGCGCATGTTGTGGTTTGCGGAAGCGGTATAGGAGGCCTTACTGCCGCCATAGTGTTAAAGGAGCTTGGTGTTGAACCTATTATACTCACAAGAGGCATAGGCAATACCTACTACTCTCAGGGGGGGATAGCTTGCGCTTCCCATCCCATGGATAGCCCTTACCTTCATCTTTTGGATACCCAAAGGGCTGGAAGGGGACTATGCAGAGAGGAAACTCTTAGGGTACTGGTAGATGAGGGCATACAAAGGTTGGCAGACCTTAAAAGATGGGGTGTGGAGTTTGACGAAGAAACCACCATAGAAGGAGGACATTCCTTTCCACGGGTTTTTAAGGTTAAGGATTACACGGGCAAAGCCATATATGAAGCCCTATGGAAAAGGGTAAAAGACCTTGACATAAGGATAATCATAGGAGAGCTTCAGGAGATATTAGGAGAGGCAAAGGTAGAGGGCATTATCTACTACGATGGAAAATTAAAACTTATACACACAAAAGCCCTTGTATTGGCAACAGGGGGAGCGGCAAGCATGTTTTTATACACTTCCAACCCTGTAAAGGTAAGGGGTGACGCCCTTGGAATAGCCTTAAGAAGAGGTATAAGCCTTCTAAATCCCGAGTTTGTCCAGTTTCATCCCACTGTGGTAAAGAATACCAATATACTCATATCGGAGGCGGTAAGGGGCGAAGGAGCCCTTCTTATAGACCAAAAGGGAGAGAGGTTTGTGGATGAGTTGCAACCAAGGGATGTGGTAGCAAGGGCTATATACAAAAAGTTAAAGGAAGGTGGTGAGGTTTATTTAGACATTAGGGTGATACAAAATAAGGGCATAGATTTGGAAAAGAGGTTTCCCACCATATATAGCCTTTTGAGGGAAAGAGGTTATGATCCTAAAAAGGAGCCTATCCCTATAAGGCCTGCAGCCCATTACTTTATAGGCGGCGTGGAGGTGGATAGCTATGGGAAAACAGCCCTTGAAGGGCTTTATGCAGTGGGTGAATGTGCCTGTAGTGGAGTACATGGTGCAAACAGGCTTGCCTCCAATTCCCTTTTGGAGGGTGTGGTCTTTGGCTACCGTGTAGCTTATCGTATATACCACGATCTGCCCTTTCTTAAATTGGAGATGGGGAAAATAAAGTATGAAAGGAAAGGCAAATTTAAAACTCCTTATACCTTTGAAGACCTAAGAAGGTTAATGTGGGAAGCCTGCGGCCTTGAAAGGGAAGAAGGCAGTTTAAAGGAAGCCATAGAAAAGCTAAAGGTCTGGATTGAAGGTTGGAAGGAATGGGAGGAAAGTATAGAAAACCGCCGACTTTTTGATATAAGCCTTACAGCCCTTGCCACCCTTACCACAGCCCTGTGGAGAAGAGAAAGCAGGGGAGTCCATTACCGCTTGGATTATCCTTACGAAAGGGAAGAGTATAGAAGGGATTCAACCTTTTCCATACTTGAGGATTTGCTATAATAAAAATCCCATGGAGGAAAAGCTAAAAAGATACTACAGGGACATAGATATAAAGGACCTAAAGAAGCTCTTAGAAAACAAGCTTTCTCGCATCTCTCCCACCATGGAGTACGTAAGGAACCTTATATTGGATGCAAAGATGCTCTTTAGAATTCTTTATGATGAGGAGTTTGACCTAAAGGATGAAGCAAGAAGAGATTTCATATCGGCCTTGCTCTACTTTATAGAAGACAGTGATTCTATCCCAGACAAACTGCCTTTGATAGGCTATTGGGATGATTATAAGCTTCTTAGGCACGTAAAGAACAAGCATAAGGAAGAGATAGACAGATACTTCTCTCAAGTTAAACACTTTATAGCCAACTATTTCTGATGTTTAGGTTCTTGGCCTACAGGCTTTTTCAATCCTTTATAACCCTTTTAGGGGTCACCTTTCTATCCTTTCTTATCATAAAGTTGGCACCCGGGGATTATCTCGACCAGCTTAGGTTAAATCCACAGATATCCCAAGAGACCATTGAAGCCCTAAAAAGACAGTATGGACTTGACCAAAACTTCTTTGTGCAATACTTTAAATGGCTTTTTTCTGCTTTGACCTTTGACCTTGGCTACAGCTTCCAATACCATGCTCCTGTTTCAAAGCTTATAGGCGAGCGCGTAGGCAACACTCTCCTTTTGACGGTGAGCGCCACTTTACTCTCTTGGCTTATAGCCATACCCTTTGGCCTTTTGGCAGGCATGAAAGAGGATAAACTTCCCGACAAGATAATAAGGGCTTACAGCTATGTTTTTATGTCTTTCCCTTCCTTTTTCTTAGCCTTTTTGGTCCTTTTCCTTGTTTCCAAAACGGGCAATCTGCCTGTGGGAGGTATTCATAGCCCTAACTTTCATGAGCTTGGTCTTTTTGGCAAAGTTATAGACCTTTTAGTCCATATGTTCGTGCCCGTGCTTACACTTACCTTGGTTTCATCGGCGGGGCTTATAAGGCTTATGAGAAGCAGTGTTATAGAGATAAAGAATAGTCCCATGGTGGTTATGCTAAGGGCAAAGGGAGTATCCCAGTGGGTGATAACAAAGCATATTTTAAAGAACGCCATGAACCCTTTTACCACTCTGATAGGATACGAGATAGCCGGGCTTCTTTCGGGTGCAGCTTTGATTGAAATAATAGTGGGCTGGCCTGGGCTTGGCACTCTTATGCTGGATGCGGTTTTATCCCAAGATCTGTTCCTTGTAATGGGAGGTCTTTATATAGGCACTATAATGTTATTAATAGGAAACCTAATAGCAGATATTCTTTTGGCCGCTATAGACCCACGAGTTAGAGAAAGGGAAATAATAAAATAGGAGGTGTTTAAAATGGCAAAGGTGGCTATAATCTTGGCAGAGGGCTTTGAAGAGGTAGAGGCGGTCGCTCCCATTGACGTGCTAAGGCGTGCCGGCGTTGAAGTTATAGTGGCAGGTCTTACGTCAGACCCAGTGCCCAGCGCAAGGAATGTAAAGATAGTCCCAGATACAACGGTAGATAATTTAAAACCAGAAGAGCTTGATATGGTGATCCTTCCCGGTGGTGCGGGTGGTGTAGAAAGGTTAAAAGCAGACCCAAGGGTGGAAAAACTGATAAAGGTGATGCAGGAAAAGAAAAAGCTTATAGGAGCTATATGTGCTGCACCAACAGCCCTTGCTAAGTTTGGTGTCCTTGAGGGCAAAAGGGCAACCGTTTATCCTTCCCTTGTGGAAGAGATAAATCCCGCTCAATTTGTGGATGAGGCAGTGGTGGAGGATGAAAACGTGATCACCAGCCAAGGTCCCGGTACCGCTCTTGAATTTGGTTTGAAGCTGGCAGAGAGGTTAGTAGGCAAAGAGAATGCAAGGGAGGTGGCAAGGAGGATGTTGGTCAATTACGAATGATACAGGTAAGGGTAAAGCCCGGGGTGGAGGATAAGATAAGGGGCTTTTTCCCTTGGGTTTATAAGCCCGAGATAATAGGCTATTCCAAAAAGCCAGAAAAGGGAGACCTTGTAGTAGTCAGAGACTTTGCGGGTAAATTCCTTGGCTATGGCTATATAAACCCACAAGCCAACATAAGCATAAGGATACTATCCTTCAAAAAAGAAGAGCCTATAAGCAAAGAGCTGATAAGAAAAAGAATAGAAGAGGCCTTCGAGTACAGAAAAAGGTTATACCTTGACAGCAACGCCTACAGGCTTATTCATTCGGAAGGAGACCTTCTGCCGGGGCTTGTGGTGGATGTGTACGGTCCTTATGTGGTGGTGGAGTTTACCACCTTTGGCATGAGTAAGCTAAAGGATTGGATAATTCCTGTCCTAATAGACCTTTTAAAACCAAAGGGTATATACCAAAAGGTTAGTGAGTACGTGGCTTCTGTGGAAGAAATTGAAAGGGAAGAAAAGGTTTTGTATGGAGAAGTGCCGGAGGAGACCATCATATGGGAACACGACCTTAAGTTTTATGTAAATATCCCCGGAGGTCAAAAAACCGGCTTTTTCCTTGATCAAAGGGGAGCAAGGAAACTTATAAGGTCTTTTGTAAAGCCCGGGGATGAGTGCCTTGACCTTTTTTGCCATTCGGGAGGCTTTGCCCTGAGTATGAAGAAGGCTGGAGCAAGCTATGTAATGGCCGTGGATATTTCACCACAAGCTTTGGAATTGGGAAAGAAAAACGCCCAGCTAAACGCCTTGTCTGGGATAGAATGGGTAGAGGCAAACGTCTTTGATATCCTAAAAGGTTTAATCGCAAAGGGCAAAAGCTTTGATGTGGTGGTTATCGACCCACCATCCTT
>JBKBNZ010000014.1:0-17657 GCA_046294875.1 Aquificaceae bacterium
GGAAGCCCTAAAAAGGTCATGCGCCATATTGGAAGCCCTTGGCTTTGCCAAGTCTATAAGGATAGAAGAAAATAAGGTCATAGCAAAGGAGGATATTTTTACAGACGCCATAGTGGAAAAAGACCCCACAAACTCACTGCTTGTTTACTTCTTTGCCGGCTTGATAGAGGGCTTTGTATCCTTTATGAGCGATGAAAAGGTTGTTCTAATGCCTGAGGAGGTGCAAAGGGGTAAAATAGTATATAAATGGACTTAACAAAGGTAGAAAAGTTTTCCCTAAACTACAAGCTTTTTTATGTCATAAACCACAGAAGACATCCCTTGCTTGATATCTTTTATCTTCACTTTTATAGATTAGGGAAGGGCTGGTTTGCCCTTTTTGTGGGCTTTCTGTTTTTTATATTTTGGAAAGCAAGCTTTTTAAAGTATATCCTTGTGATAGTGTTTCAGGCTTTGGTGGTAAAGCTGTTAAAATACACGGTAAGGGCAAAAAGGCCTGCTTCTTTGCTGCCACAGGTATATCTTTTGGAGGATCTAAGGCTAAAATCCTTTCCCTCTGGAGATGCTTCTATGTCCATGGCTATAGCTCTGTGTCTTTATGGGCATGTGCCTGTTTTTCTAAAGCCTATAGTTGTTCTTTATCCTATTCTGATAAGCTATGGAAGGGTTTATATGGGTGCCCACTTTCCCCTTGATGTTTTGGTAGGATGGGTTATAGGTTTCCTATGCTTTTACGTAGTCTCTTTCTACTTTTGATCCTTTCCTTTTTCTACCTCCTTTGGGGCAACTGGACCCTTTCTTTTACTTCCCTTGATGAGGGAAGGAATATGAGCGCTGTCCTGCATATGCTAAAAAGCGGAGACTTTATCCATCCCATGTACAATTGCCAACCACGCTTTGAAAAACCCCCCATGCTGTATTGGTCTGTAGCCCTTTTATCTCAGCTATTTGGCCTTAATGAGTTTTCTGCAAGGCTGGTTTCTGGCCTTTCCGCCTTTGGCATTACTGTTTTGATCTATCTTCTGGCGAGGGACTTTTACTCCAAGGATATGGCCCTAAAGGCAAGCTTAATATTTTTGACCTTTCCCCACATTTGGATAGAGGCCAGAGCCCTTGTGCCCGAGATGTTAAACACCTTTTTTACTTTCTTGGGCTTGTATACCTTTCTTAAGGGAAGATTTATATGGGGATGGATAGCTCTCTCCTTTGCCTTTTTAACAAAGGGACCGGTTGGCGTGGTGCTTGCCCTCGGAGCTTATCTTCTATGGAGGAGAAGGCTTGACTTTTTAAAGGTAGAAGGAATCCTACTCTTTTTACTTCTTGGCTTTTCTTGGTATCTGCTTATGTTTTCCCAATACGGTTATGAATACTTTTACCGGTTTTTCATCTATGAAAACATAATGAGATACACAGGAGAACGATCTACACACCCTGCACCTTTATACTACTACCCCTTGGTTATAGCCGTGGGAAGTCTTTGGTATTTTCCTTTGTATCCAAAGCTTATAAAGAACTTCAAAAGGGATTGGCTACCTTTGATCCTTTGGTTTTTCTTTGTACTGGCCTTTTTCAGCCTTGCAAAAAATAAACTCCATCATTATATCCTCTTTGCCTACCCGCCCCTTGCCATACTCCTTGCCCACGTGGTAAGGGAAAGATACATGAAGTTTACAATTTTTGTATCTTTAATGTCCCTAATAGCCCTTACCATACTTTTGTACCTTTACCAAGGGGAAAGGTTTGTGCCGAAAGCTTGGAGCATTGTAAAGGCTTATCAAGGCCCAGTATATTTTTACAAGGCGGAGGATTCGGCACTTGTCTATTACTCAGAGAGGTGTATAGGAAAGCTTGAAGATCCCTCCCTGGCAGAGGGGTTGGTTATTACCAAAGAAAAGTACGTTCAAGAGCTTGCAAATTGTAAGGTTGTCCTCAAGGGCAGGGAGTTTGACGGAGATTATACATTGTTACAGTGCAACAAGGGTTTAAAATAAATCTTTATGGAAAAGAAGTATGGAGAGATAGCTATAGAGCAAGCCCAGCTTGAAGCTTGGGACAATCCCACACCCGACAGGGACTATATGATAGAGATAACCTTTCCCGAGTTTTCCTGCCTTTGTCCAAGGTCTGGATATCCCGATTACGCCACCATAAAGATAAGGTACATACCGGCAAAAAAGATAGTGGAGCTCAGATCCTTGAAGCTTTGGCTAAACAAGTTTAGAAACAGGTATATATCCCACGAGCAGGCTACCAACGAAATATACTCAGCCCTATATGAGGCACTGCAGCCCAAGTTCCTTGAAGTTATAGGAGATTTTAATCCAAGGGGAAACGTGCATACCATTATAAAGGTTAGGAGCGATCAGAATTACGGATGATCTCCTTTAACCTTTTTAAAGCCCTGTAGCCCTCCCTTATCTCATCGGGGTACAATTTGTAGGGGGAGTACTTGTGCCTTTGATAGATGGACAGGATAAACTTAACCAATGAATAGTACTCTTTTCCTTTGCAAGCGGAGATTATCTCTTCAGGAAGGGCATCCTCTTTTACGACCCCTCTGTTTGCCAGAAGGCTCCTTGTTTTTAAAAAGAGATTTTCTGGAGTTTTCCTAAGCTTAAGAAGTAGATGGAAAGCCATGTAAAGGGAAAGGAGAAGGCCAGCAAGGTATATAACTTGCAAAAGCCTATTCCTTAAGTTTTCCACCTTTAACTCTTCCCTTATGCCCTTTCTTAGGTTTGAAAAGAGCTTTATCTGTTTCTCCGAGGAATAGCCCACTACGTTGGAATACCAAAAGCTAACTATAGAGTCCCTTACCAAGGCAAGGCGAGATATTTTCTCCACCGCAGGGGAAGTGTAAGGGGGTGTAGTATCCACCCTTAACCACTTTCCATCTATATGTGCCTCAACCCACACATGAGCCATAGAGTTGGTAACTATATGATAATTACCAAAAGGATTCCATAAGGCCCCCTTGTAGCCACCCACAACCCTTGCGGGTATGCCCATAAGCCTTAGGATAAGGGCGGTGGCGCTGGCATAGTACTCACAGTTTCCCCTCTTTGCCACAAAAAGAAAGTATTCAAGTGGGTCTCCTTCGTATTTTTCAAGCTTTAAAGTGTACTGGTAGCCCTTAGAAAAGTACTCTACTACTTTTTTGAGTTTTTCCTCATCCCTTGTGGTGCCCTTTGAAAGGTTTTGTGCCAAGCTTCTTATGGCAGGTCCTATAGTTTCCGGCACTTGAAGGTAGTCGCTTGGATTTTCCTTAAAGTACAGCTCCTTAGAAGAGCTCACTACCAGCCTGATGGCTCTATTTATCTCCCTTTGAAGGCGTAAAACATTACCGGTGGCTATGTAAGCTTCTGTATTTAAGCCCTCTATCTTTAACACCTTGTAGGGATAATCAAGAGCTGGTACAATGTGGTCAAAGGATGGTTCAATCACCAGGGTATAAACAAGGTCGCCCGTACCCTTTGGCATAGGATAGTTTTTTTCTGGAGCTCTTAGCCAGGTGTTCTTTTCATACCGGTCAAAAACTATAGCCCTCCAATAGGGATCTTCTATATTCTGGGGTAAGCCATAGACCCTAAAAGCCACTGTGTTATCCTCTTGTATATCGCCCACCTTTCCCAAGCTTACACTATCGGAAAGACCTGTTTTTAGCCCTCCACCCCTTCCAAAAAGGTCAAAAAGGGGCGTTTGACTCCTCGGCAGGAAGAAGAACAAGGGAAAGGTAATAAAAAGCACAGAGAGGAAAAAGGCTACACTTATAAGGGCATAGTTTTTATAGGTAGCCCAATCAAGCCTTTTATCCCCTACTTTTCTGTATAAGTTTAAAAAAACCAAGGAAGAAACCCCAAGGAAGCTATGCAAAAGAAACACTAAAAGGAAGCCAAGGCTTAGGTTATAGGCGGTGGAGATGGAAAGGGCGAAAAGGCTAAGCAAAAGAATCTGATAAAGGTCTCTTGGCTTTTTTTCCTCAAGGCTTTTTATGGAAAGAAGAAGCAAAACCACATGGGAAAAAGGCTTTAACAGGTCTTCAAGGCTTAAAAAGGAAAGAAAGTAAAGGCTAAGTAAAAAGCCAAAAAGGGTAAGTAAAAGCCTTCTAACGGGATAGACTCTCTTAAAGTCCATAAATATACCAATTAGATAGACACCCAAGAAAGTAAGGAAATACTCAATTTCTGCCACATTCCAAAGGGAAAAGATGCCCACAAGGGCTGTAAGATGCACGAGGGAAAGGGTAAAAGTCCTACAATTACTTAGATAAGTCAAGTACATAATCCTTTACCTCTTCTTTATATTTAGGATGGGCGTATATCCTGTAGAGGTTGATATCTTTCAAGGAAGCCACAAGAGGTGATACTTCTTTAAGACTTAAAAACTTCCTTCCATCCCAAAGGAGTATATCCTCCTCCAAAACCCTTTTATTTATATGGTCAAACCTAAGAAGGTCCTCTTGGTACCTTTCCAAAAGCTTTTCTTTTACATAGCTGAAAACTTCATGGGAGCCCGTGGAAAAAACCTCCCTATAATGTTCCCTTCCCAAAATTCTCTTTACCCTTTCCTCTTTGTACCTGTCCAACATTAGGGATATAATATGGGAGTCCGTTTTTCTGTGAAAGTCTTCCTTGTTTAAAAGGCCCTCTTGGAAAAAGTCTTCAAGGAGTTCCTTTAGGTGTATGTTTAGGATGCGTACCACCTTATGGAAATAGATTTGGGAGTACATAAAGTACCTACCCAATATGAAGCTTTCCAAAGACCTAAGGGCGCTTATATGGACGCATTTTTTACCATCAACCAAAAGAATATTTTCAAGAAGCCTGCTGTAATCAAAAAAGCCATAAGATGTTCCACAAAAGTAGGCATCCCTCCTTAGGTAATCCATCCTATCCGCTCCAAACTCACCGGTGATTATGTTGGGTAATTTATCCGACTTTCTAAAGGCTATCTGGATAAGGACTTCTAAGTCCTCATGGGTGTATCCACACTCTAAAAGCATATCTGCCAATCCCTCTTGGTAAAGGACCTTTTCTCCAATAATTTCATGGCTTTTGTTTCCCAAAAGTACCTCTGTGGTGTGGGAAAAGGGAGTATGTCCTATATCGTGAATAAGCCCCGCCAAGCGAAATAGCTTGCATATCTTTTCGTCCTTAAGTCCAAGGCTGTTGCAGATCCTACCTGCAAGCTCCATGGTGCCAAGGGAATGCTCAAACCTGCTATGTTGGGCAGAAGGGAAAACCAAATAGGCAATGCCCAACTGGTTTATAAACCTAAGCCTTTGTAGGGGATAGCTGTTTATTATTTTTGTCTCTTCTTCGTCCGCCTTTATGAGTTGGTGAATAGGGTCTGAGAACTCTTTAAACATACCTCTCCCCCAAAATAGTAGGCACTTTTGCCCTTTTTGTTAAATAGCTTTTTAAAAAGACGTTTAAAAAACCTCACAATCCTTTCGAAGAAGCTTCCTTTCCTTTTAAAGCTTATAAACTCAATCTTTATGGGGTTTATAGAACCGCCCTTTTCTGTTCTTTTTACCAAGCCTTCCATGTCTTTTCTTAACTTGAAGAGATTTATCCCATAATAGACATCACCAAGCTCCTCAAGGTCTTTTATAGATCGCTTTAGTTCTTGCAGCATCTGTGCTTTTTCCTTTGAGTACAATTTGGAAAGGTTTGATAAAACTCTAAAATAGACCTTTTCTGAAGGGAATCTTTCGAGGCAAACTTCACAGTAGTTTTCCACCTCTTCATAGAGCCCATCGTTAAACATTACGGAAGAGATTATCACCGCATCCTGAGGGGTAATATATTTCCTGTAGGTGTTTATCTTACTTAGGAGGTTCCAAAGCTTTAAAACTTTGTGGTTTATCTCCTCCAATTGGTTTATGTACTCATGCCTTATGCCTATAAAGTAAAGGCCCTCTTCTTCTACCTTGTATATGTCCTTGCCCGTATAAAGGTTTCCATAAAGGTCTGATATTACAAAAAGGTTCATGCTTACCAATAGGTCTTTCCAATAGCTCCTTGCCCTTTGAAAGTTCCTATAGGCGCAAGAGAGGAATCTGCTTAGTTCTATGGTGGAGCTTGCTTCTCTTTTTACAAGCTGGGAATAGCATACAAGGTAATAAACCATCTCCTTTTTAGAAGGGTCTTCCAAAACCTCCAGTATAAGGTTGCTTAGGGGGTCTCTTTCTTTTATCTCCAGCATAGTTATAATATAAACCTTGTTATGAGGCTTGGAGTAAACATAGACCATGTGGCAACCCTAAGACAGGCAAGAAGGACCTTTGAGCCAAGCCCTCTTTTTGCAGCCCTATTGGCACAGCAGGCAGGCGCCCACCAGATAACCTTACATCTAAGGGAGGACAGAAGGCACATACAAGAAGAGGATTTAGAGCTTATAAAAAGGGCGGTACACGTACCTGTAAACCTTGAAATGGCCCCAACCCAAGAGATGAAGGAGATAGCCCTAAGGGTAAAGCCTAACCGAATAACCTTAGTACCCGAAAAGAGAGAGGAGATAACCACAGAGGGTGGCCTTGACGTTGTAAGGATGGAAGGCTATTTAAAGGAATACATAAAAGACTTCAAAGGGGTAAACATAGAAGTGTCTCTTTTCATAGAAGCCCAAGAGGAGCAGGTCTATGCAAGCAAAGAAGTACAAGCAGACGCTGTAGAGCTTCACACAGGAAGGTATGCCAACCTTTTTAACGCCCATTTGATTGAAAAGGCAAAGGAGGAGATAGAAAGGCTAAGGTCTGCAGGTCTAAAGGCAAGGTCTTTGGGATTAAAGGTATACGCGGGGCACGGCCTAACCTATAAAAACACACCCCTTTTGGTAAAAGAGTTAAAGGATGTGGTGGAAGAGCTAAACGTGGGGCACTCCATCATATCCAACGCTCTCCTTTGGGGTATAGAAAGGGCTGTTGAGGAGTTTTTAAGGCTTTTGAGGGAAGCATAGGCGGTTTAAACACTACCCCATTTTTCACTGAGGAGGCTATATTTAAAAACTATGAGCAAGAAGGAAAAGGTAGAACAAGAAAGCCTTGAGGAGCAAGTGGAGGAGTTAAGAAGGGACATGTTTAAGATTTTTGAAGTCCTGCTTCCGCCAAAGGAAGTAAGAAGGGAGATAATCAAAAACGTGTACCTTATGGAGCTTTCCTTTCTTAAAATACTGAAGACCCTTATAGACTACGAAGTTGGTAAGATAGAAGACAAGGTGGGTAAAGAGGAAAAGAAGGAGAAAGTGAAGAAGATAGAAGTGGAGTAAAATAATCCTCGTGTTAAGGGATATATCCTTAATATTTTTAGGAGTTAGGCTTTTAACCTTTGCCTTTTTCATGGCACTTTCCATAGATAAAACACCAAGGGAACAAGCTCTTGTGGTGATACCTGCGACAATATACCTCCTTTTTAGTATCTACAACTTTATCAAGCCCGGTAGTTTAAAGATCTTTAGAAGCTATGGAGATCTTCTTTTCGTGCCCACGCTTATCTTCTTGGCGGACAAAAGGGAAGCCCTTTGGTCTATTTTACCCTTTGTGGCCTTAAAGGGCAGCAGGAGAACCTTTGAGAGTATGCTTTTCCTTTGGTTATCCCTTGGCTTGTCCTTTTATTACTATGGCAAAGAGGGGATAATTTTGTTGCCCCTTTTAATGGCTCACTTTTTTGCTTCTTTGCATCCAGACCTTGTGGAAGCCCTGCAAAAGGAGAGGTTTTACATAAAAAAGCTCAGGAATGCCTACCGTAAGCTATCCAAAGATTACGGGAAGATGGAAAGGGACACACTTGAGCTAAAGATTGATAAGCTTTTGCTTGAAAAACTAAAAGAAAGTCCCACCTTAGAGGGGTATCTTTATGAGATAAAGGAGCTTTTTGGCTTAAAGGGCATAAAGCTTTTACCTTTGAAGGACTACTACGAAAGGGCAAGCATAGATAAATCTACCTGCAGCTATCAGATACCCATAAAATTAGAAAGGGGGTACGCACAGGTGATCTTTTATCTTAATAATCCTTTAGAACTTTACGATGAAAGACTTTTGAGGAACCTTGAAAAGGCAGGAAAGCTTATAAATTTATACATAGAGGGCTTTGAAGAAAAAGCCAAAGAAATTGCCTTGTGAGGTGGTGACATGAAAACCCTTGAGGATATAAAGGAGAAGGAGCTTGATTTAACAGGTCTTATGTGCCCTTTGCCTATTGTTATAACCTCTGAGAAGATGAGAAAGCTAAAGGAAGGAGAGCTTCTAAAGGTTATATCCACAGACCCGGGCTTTGAAAGGGACATATACAACTGGTGCGCCCAAAGTGGCAACGAGCTTATAAGCCTTAAAAAGGAAGAGGGGAAGGTTATAGCAGTTTTGAGAAAGAGGTCTAACGCCGTAGAGCCAAGCCTTTGGTACTGGATAAAGTTTCACTCTTTGGGTGTAAAGCTTCATATAAGACATATTCTTATGATGATAAACCCCTTTGTGAAAAAGCCAGACCATTTTATAACCTTTAGCGCCATATCGGAGGGTACAAGGGCGGAAAAGTACCTAAAAGGTAGGGCAAAGCTTATCCCTATACCCGATGAGATAGACCCACATTGCGGCGTGGTTTTGGCGGTTCATGGCTACACAGAGGCAAAGGAGATCTACGAAGAGCTGCAAAGGGAAGGCTTTGGCGTAGAAGCCATATACAAAAAGGAAGGTAAAGAATACAGGAGGGTTTACCCATAGGAATCCTTGAAAGGATCATCCAAGAAAAGAGAAGGGAGATAAATAGCTCAAAGGAGTACGTAAAGGAGCTGCAAGAAAGGGTGGAAGGTAGAAAGGAGTGCTATTCCTTTGAAAAGGCTTTAACCTCTTGTAGAACGAGGATAATAGCGGAGGTTAAAAGGGCATCACCCTCGGAGGGTCTTATAAAGGAAGTTTCTGCGGTAGAGCAGGCAAAGGTATACGAAAGGGCAGGAGCCATTGCCATATCGGTGCTTACCGAAAAGAACTTCTTTAAAGGCTCTCTGGAAGACCTCTATGAGGTAAGGAGGGCTGTTTCCCTGCCACTTCTCAGAAAGGACTTTATAATCCATCCTATCCAGGTCCTTGAAGCAAAAGCCTTTGGAGCCGACATTGTTTTACTCATCGTTAGAGTTTTGGAAGACAGTCTTTTGAAAGACCTTTTAGAGTATTCAAAGGAGCTCGGCCTTTCTCATATAGCGGAAGTCTTTAGCCTTGAAGAGGCAAGAAGGGCGCTAAAAGCAGGTGCCCACATAATAGGTATAAACAACCGAGACCTTGACACCTTAAAAATAGACCTTAACCTTTCTGAAAGACTTGCGCCAAAGATAAAGGAGATGGGAGCAAGGTTTGTAATAGCAGAAAGCGGTATATACAACAGGGAGCAGGTCCTTAGATTGGAAAACCTTGGGGTGGATGCTTTTCTTGTGGGAACAAGCCTTATGAAAAGTCAAGACCCATACAAAAAATTAAAGGAGCTAATGGGTTATAATTCTTTTTAGGAGGTATGCCAGTGAAAAAAGCCCTTGACCTTAATCTAATGGAGGAGTTTACAAACCTTGAGTATTTTGTGGTAAAAGCCCCAGTAAATAGCCCGGAATTTTGGAAAGAATGGCAAGAGAAGTATTCCAGAGCCTTTTTATCAAGGGTGGCGGTAAAGAAGCTTCTAAAGACAAGAAAGTTAAGCGTAGAAGATTTAAAAAGGTACAAAGCCCTGCTGGGGGTCTATGAGGACCTTATGGTGTACTTTGAAAGCCTTAAAAGGCTTGCCCTTAGCCTAAGGGGAGTTTTTGAACCCAGCGAAAGCCCAGAATTTGGCGATGATGACATAGACCTTGACTTTTAAAGGAGGTACCATGCCTTTTAGAAAAAAGACTTTGAAAGACGCAGACCTAAAGGGCAAAAGGGTGCTTGTAAGGGTGGATTTTAACGTACCCATGGATGAGTTTGGAAACATTGAGGATGATACCCGAATAAGGGCAAGTCTTCCCACCATTGAATACCTTTTGGATGCAAAGGCAAGAATAATCCTAATGTCCCATCTGGGAAGGCCAAAGGGAAGGGATGAAAGGTATAGTCTTG
Source organism: Aquificaceae bacterium (assembly GCA_046294875.1). Taxonomy (GTDB): domain Bacteria; phylum Aquificota; class Aquificia; order Aquificales; family Aquificaceae; genus Pampinifervens. The sequence goes on from JBKBNZ010000014.1 coordinate 10,076, forward strand.
CACCCGTTGCCAAAAGGCTCTCGCGTTATTTAAACCGTCCCGTGGAAATGCTAAAGGACTGCGTGGGAGAAGAAGTGGAAAGCCACGTGAAAAACATGAAAGAGGGAGATGTGGTTCTTTTGGAAAACCTAAGGTTCTACGAGGGAGAAAGCAAGGGTAGTACGGAGTTTGCCAAGGCTTTGGCAAAGCTCGGAGAGGTTTATGTAAGCGATGCCTTTGGCACATGTCACAGAAAACATGCCTCTGTATACCTTGTACCACAGATACTAAAGCCCGCAGTTATGGGCTTTCTTTTGGAAAAGGAAATTAGCTATTTTGAAAAGGCCATGGTAAACCCCCAAAGGCCAGTGGTTGCCATAATAGGAGGTGCCAAGGTATCTTCCAAACTGGGCATTATAAAGAACCTTCTTAAAAGGGTTGATAAGCTCTTTATAGGTGGTGCCATGGCTTTCACCTTTATAAAGTCCTTGGGCTACAAAGTGGGAAGCTCTTTGGTAGAAGAGGACCTTCTGGATACTGCAAGGGACATAATAGATATTTCCAAAAAGTTGGACGTAAGCCTGTACTTGCCGGTGGATTTTGTGATAGGCAAAGAGATCTCGGACAACACACCTACAAAGATCGTTCCTTGGCAAGAGATACCAGACGGATGGATGGGTTTGGACATAGGTCCCGTATCGGTAAGCCTTTTAAAGGAGATAATCTCCGATGCCCAAACTATAATCTGGAACGGTCCCATGGGAGTTTTTGAATTAGATAGGTTCAAAGACGGCACCTATGAAACGGCCAAGTCGATAGCCCAGTCTTCTGCCCTTACCATAGCAGGTGGAGGAGATACAGACCACGCCATACACCGTGCGGGAGTTTACAACGCCATAGATTTTGTATCCACCGGCGGAGGCGCCTTCCTTGAACTTTTGGAGGGCAACACATTACCCTGTATAGAAGTTTTGGACGATGCTTAAACTGGAACTTTTCCTAAGAGTGGCGAAGGAGGCAAGCCTTTTGGGAGGACTTGTCCTCAAGGAGTTTTACAAAAGGGAAGACAACAGAGTAATGGAGAAGGGCGAGAAGGATATATACAGCCTTGCAGACAAGCTATCAGAAGAAAGGATAAGAGAACACATACAAAAACACCTACCAGACCATCTAGTAGTGGGAGAGGAAGAAGGGGGCTCAAGCGACGGAGATTATGTTTGGTACATAGACCCCCTTGACGGCACGAAAAACTACATAGCAGGCTTTCCCATCTTTGGCACTTCCGTGGGCTTGTTGTACAAGGGCGAGCCCCTTGTGGGGGCTGTTTATCTGCCAGCCTTTGACAGTCTTTACTGGGCGGTAAAAGAAGGAGGGGCCTACAAGGATGGAAAACCCATAAGGATAAAACAGAAGGAAAAGTTAAAAGAATGTTATGTTGCCTATGGCTATCCATCAAGGGCAAAGAGAGACTTAAGCATATACTGGAACATAGTTAAAGAGGTCTTTGACAAGGTGGGGGCTATGAGAAGGCCTGGTGCGGCGGCTATAGACCTTTGCTTTTTGGCGGAGGGTATCTTTGACGGACTTTTGGAGTTTGAGCTAAACCCTTGGGATGTGGTGGCGGGCTATCTTATAGCAAAGGAGGCGGGGGCAAAGGTTAGCCTCACAAAGGGCTTTGTAAAGAGTACGGATATTTACGGGGGCAACCACCTATGCTTTACCTTTATAGAAGATGTGATTAAATTAAACCTTGGGGGCTAAATATGAGATTCCTCGTGCCGGTAGATTTTACAGAGATCACAAACCCACTCCTTAGGGTGGTAAAGACCTTTGCCCAAGCCCATCAGGCAGAAGTTGGCTTGTTAAACGTGGTGGCGCCCGTCTTGTACTTGCCTTATCCAGAGAGCTTTGGCATGAGTACCATTGACCTAAAACTCTTTGCAGAGCTTCAAGAAAGGCAGAAGGAAAGGGCAAAGGAGAAGCTTTTGGGACTTGTGGAGTTTTTAAAACCTGTAAAGGCAGAGCCTTTGGTAGAAGTGGGAGACTCTGCGGAGATAATCTTAGAAAAGGAAAAGGATTACCATCTTACCTTTATGGGAAGCCATAAAAGGGGTTTGATAGAAAGGATATTCATAGGCTCCACCACAGAAAAGGTGGTGAAATACTCCCACAAGCCCATCTTTATCCTAAAGGGAAAAGAGCCAGAGACCATAAGAAGGGTATTAATTGCCTACGATTTTTCAGAACATGCAAAAAAAGCCATAGACTTTGCCATAAAACTATTAAAGCCCTTTTCTCCTCACCTTTTAATAATCCATGTGGAAGAAACCATTGAAATTCCCTTGGTGGAAGGAATAAAAGATAGCATTACCGAAAAGTACAAGGAAGAAAAGTTAAAACATCTAAAAGGCCTTGAGGACATATTAAAGGGAGAAGGTTTTCAGACGGAATTTCACATAATAGAAGATAGGTCGCCCGCAGAAGGCATTAAAGGATTTTTGAAGGAAAACCCTCATATAGACCTTATTGTTCTTGGAAGCAGAGGGCTTTCTGGTTTGAAAAGGGTTCTCCTTGGCAGTACTTCTTCGGAGCTTGTAAGAAGCTTAGATATACCAATTTTGGTACATAGAGGGGAAGAATGAAGTTTCTTTTTGGCCTATTTTTCTCCGGAATGGCTTTTGCCAACAATATCTACCTTGATTATATGCTCTGCAGGTTTTATCAGGAAGATAAGCCTTTTCAAGCAGAAAAACATTGCCTTAGAGCCCTCAATAAAAGTCCAAGCCCTACCCTTTATTTAGACCTTGTAAGGCTTTACACAAGGCTAAAGGATAGAAAAAGGGCTTTAGAGTTTGCCATAGAGTTCAAAAAAAGATATCCAAACCAGCCAGAGCCTTACCTCTTGCTTAACGACCTATACAGGCTTTCAAAGGAGGAAAACAAAGCTTTAAAGATCCTTGAAGAGGGATATTCAAAAAACCCCGATTCAAAGGAGATCATGCTCTTTCTGGTGGAGGAATACCTAAGAATGGGCGATTTTGTGAAGGCACGCAGTGTATTACAAAGGCTTGCGGAGCTTAGCCCAGACAATCCTCTACCTTACTTTATGCTGGCTCGCCTTTCCCTTATGGAGGGCAAGCAAGAGGAAGCTATAGAATACCTTGAAAAATCCTTAAAGGTTAGAAAAACCTTTGAAGCAGGCTTTATTACCTTGGGTGGTATATATGAAGAAAGGGGTGAGTATTCAAAGGCAGAGCTTTTGTACAAGGATATTTTAAAACAAGACCCCGATAATAGGCAAGCCTTGGAGAGATTGGCAAATTTGTACACCATAACCAGCAGGTACCAAGAAGCTCAGGAAGTATATGAAAAGCTTATAGACCTATACCCACAGCCCAACTACCTTTACCAATACAGTCTTTTACTTATAAAGGCGGGAGAAGAGAAAAAAGGAAGAGAACTTTTGGAGAAATTGTACACAGAAAACCCCGACAATCCCGAAATAGCCTTTACCTACGCCTTACTTTTGGAAAGCCTTGATGAGAAGGATAAAGCCCTTGAAATATACCTTGACCTACAAAAAAGGATAGGGAACAATCCCAAAATAATTGAAAGGCTTGCAGGAATATACACGGATAAAAAGGAATACAAAAAGGCCGAGGAGCTTCTAAAAATAGGACTTGCCATAGACCCTAACAACTATCAGCTTAACCTACTTATGGGCAACTTGAAAAACGAAGAAGAGGATTACGAAGAAGCCCTTAAGTACATAAACAAGGCTATAGAGATAGATCCAAAGGATTACAGAGGCTATTTCCTTAGAGCTATAGTTTATGACAAAAAGGGACAGATCCTATCCGCGGAAAAGGACTTAAGAAAGGCCTTGGAATTAAACCCCGAAGATAAGGATCTTCTAAACCACCTTGGATACTCTTTGCTTTTATGGTACGAAGGTGCAAGGTTAGAGGAAGCCCAGGAGCTTATAGAAAAAGCCCTAAAAAAAGACCCAGAAAACCCTGCCTACATAGACAGCATGGCCTGGGTGCTATACTACAAGGGGGAATACAAAAAGGCTTACGAACTTCTACTCAAAGCCCTTGAGAAGGAAAAGGAAGATCCTGTAATTTACGAACATTTGGGGGATGTGCTTTTAAAACTTGGAGAAACACAAAAGGCGCAAGAGTACTACAAGAAGGCCTACGAACTTTTACTTTCTGGCAAAAAGGGTGAGCCTAATCAAAGGGAAAGATTGGAGAATAAATTAAAGATTAGATGATCTTCAATTGGTTTTTTTGGAAGTTTTTAAAGGTTTCCTTGCTCATTAGCTTCCTAATTACCTTTCTTTTTCTTATAACCCAGATGATAAGAGTAGACCAGATCCTTTTTAATCTGCCTGTAAAGGACTCTGTTTCATTTCTTCTCCTTTGGTTTTTTTATTACTTTATCTATCTACTTCCCCTTTCCCTTTTCATAGCCTTTTGTATAAGCCTTTTTGAACTAAAAGAAAGTAAAAAGCTTAAAATCCTACAAGCCTTTGGTATAGACCCTAAGAGTATATACATAAAAAGCCTGTTTTATACCTTTCCTATAATAATTGCTTTATCCATAGCTTACTATCTTATCGGTGAGAGGGATATAGCTTATTTGAGAAACCAGCTAACCTTAAAATACTACACCATAATAATGACCTCCATCCCACCAAAAAGCTTCCATACCTTTGGACAGTTCACCTTTTATGTGAAAGGCAAAGGGGACAGCGCTCTGGAGGGCATTTTTTTGAAGTTTCAAGAGGGTGTAATAATAGCCCAGAAGGCTTATGTCAAGGAAGAGGAGATAATCTTTGAAAAGGGATCCCTCCTTACTCAAAGAGAGGGGAAGACCTTTTCCACAGATTTCGATCGCTACAGATTAAACCTCAAAATGATCTTGGCCGATAAAGAAGATAAATCTAAAAGAAGCTACGTAATAGGTATTGTAAACGTCGCCCTTTCTTTGTTTTTGATGGGCCTTGGTTACCTTTTGGTAAATAAGATAGAAAGTCATCATAGGTTTTATTATTCAGTGGGCATACTTTCCATAGTGTACCAGTTTCTTCTGTTCTTGTTAAAGCAAAAGTTTTAGATGGCTTACTGTAGAAGCCCAAGAAGATCAGATTCTTCACCCAAACCACCCTAATTTTTCCTTGGAGAACCTTAAACACTTTTCATAAACTTTTCATAATCCATAAGCTAATATTCCTTATATCAAAACTTTTAAAGAAGGTAATGCCATGAAGAAGGTGCTTTTCCTTCTACTCGCCTTAGCCTTTACAGGTGCCGTAATGGCACAGCAAGCACAACCGGCGAAACCCGCCGAGCCTGCAAAGCCTGCAGAGCACGCAAAGCCCGCTGAACATGAAAAACATGCGGCGGAGCAAAAGAAAGAACACAAAAAGAAGCACAAAAAGGCACACAAGAAAGAGGAGCACAAGGAGCAAGCTCCTGCAGAACAAAAGAAGTAATCTTTCATGGGGGCTTTGCCCCCTACCTTTTAACACTCAAGGCATTCTTTAAAAGATTTATATCTCCTTCTATCCTTTCAAGCCTTGCAGATGCAGAACCTATTACAAACTTAAGCTCCATTCTAACAGGTAGGTTTGTAGCCTGGTCTATCCACAGATACCATGTGCCCTTTGGCTTTAAAAGGCCTTTTGTTTCAATGTTTGGATATACTTCTATCTTCCTTGTGCTAAAGCTTCCCAGAGGGGTTTCCAAGTTCTCTATCCCTACCACCTTGTAGGGAAGCGTATATTCCTTGTCATCGTAGAACATCTTTATAGTACCCTTATCAGATTTTTCGCTCTCCTTATAAAGGATCAAAGCTGCAGTGTATGGATCCACATAGCCTCTGTATCTGTATTCCTTTTCTTCCTTCTTCTCTATTTCGTCAGTTAGTTTTACATACTTTACCTCAAGAACCTTTATCTTATCCTGCGTAAAAGAGTACTCTTGATATCTTTTGAATTCACCCTCCTCTTGGTAATAGACAAAGTGCATAGGCCTTAGGTCTTGAAGTCTTATTACAGCTCCACCTTTGTTATAGACCCTTTTAACCAACCTTCCTACGTTTATAGTTCTTACAAAACTTTCCGCCTTTAATGTATCCTTTTCGGCTTTGTAAGTTATACAAGTTTGTGCCACAGGCATAAAAAACAGATAAGCCTTATAACACGCCTTTAGCTCTTGGGCTATGGATAGGGAAGAGAAAGCTAAAAGGATTGTAGCTGCTTTAACTGTTCTATCCATGCCTTAAACTCTTCTGCCATGCTGGGATGGTTGTATTTTAGAGATTTTTCTATACCTTTGTGAAGTACCTCTATAGCCCTTTGGTAATCTCCAAGCTCCTCGTAACACTTTGCAAGAACCCGGTAGGCTGCTCCTTCATCCTCTTTTAGGCGTAGGTATGCTTGAAGGTGTTCTATGGTCTTTTGGTAATCCCTTAGTTTGTAGTACTCAAGGGCAAGGGAATAATGCACCATAGGATTATCGGGGCTTTTTTCCAAAAGACCTTTAAAGTACTCAAGCCTGTCCATTTTCTCTCCTCATCTTTTCATAGGCGGATATCACATAACCAAGGAAGTTATTTTCTGGCTGTGCTCCTACAAACTCCACCAAGCCTTTGTTTATAACTATCTTTGGCACACCTACCACCTGAAACCTTTCTGCCAAGTCCATGTTTTCGCTTGCATCCACTATGAGGGCCTTTATGTAATCGCTTGCCAAGGCAAAGTTCATCGCGGTTATCGCAGCAGAAGGACAATATCCACAGGAAGTGGTTACAAAGACCATAATCTCCATAGGTAGATCTATGGTCTTTAGAAGCTCTATAGTTTTTTCCGAAAGCCTTGGCTCCCTCTTGGATACCTGCACTATACCTTGCACCAAGGTAGTAAATTCAAGGCCCGCAGGAAGTCCAATGTACCTTATGCCATAATCCTTATCCCCTTCTATGACAATAGTGGGCACCCTTTCCACTTGGTAGGCGTTGCTTATATCCCTATCCACAAGGGGAGAGTATATGTCCAACTTTATCTTTTCAGACTCCACTTCTGCCAACTCTTTTAGAAGTTCTTCTGTTATCTGACAGGTTTCACAGCCAATGGCCTGGGAAAAAAGCTTTAGATTTACAGGATTTACAAGTTCCTTGGAAAAGATGTCCTTTAACTGGCTTCTTACTTCAAGGTTCAAAAGCATCTTTAACCTCCTTTAGTTTTTAATTATATTCTTAAACACATCAACCGGTTAGGTATATATATAATAATCCCTAATACACGCCGGGTTAGAAATTAGACATCATCAAGCAACCCTCCATAAAAGCTGTACCCAATAGCATAAGCATATACATACACAAGCATGCAGGTCAAAGTCCTCCATCCACTACCAACGTTGAAGGGCTCTATATGGCTTATCACTTCTTAATACTTTCATACTTGTGATAGAAAAGGGATATTTATACATTACGCGTCCGGTAAAAAAGTAGCCATTTGCAGGCCTATTTTAACATAGCATAGTACTTCTTGTAATTCCTAAGTACCCTCTCCACATAGGGGGTGTTGCCCATTGCC
>JBKBNZ010000015.1:0-17263 GCA_046294875.1 Aquificaceae bacterium
ATTCCACAGACAAAGCCCTTAATTGAAGAGGTATTGGCCAAGATGGAACGGGATAAATCTTAGTTTGTTGTGGTAAAGGTGAAATAAGGTTGCTTTTAGTCCTTTGGGTTATAATTTATACTCCGACTAACCATCTTAGGAGGTAAAACTATGAAGACCTTAGCTTATGGCTTTCCCAAGCTGGGAGAGAAAAGGGAATTTAAAAGTCTTTTGGAGGACTTTTGGAAAGGCAAGATAAGTGAAAAGGATTTTATAGAGGGGATGAATTCTCTAAGGGCTTGGATGACAAGCCTTTACAAGCTGCACATAGACCTTTTTCCATCGGGAGACCTTTCCTTTTACGACTTTATGCTGGACACTGCCATAAGCCTTGGAGCTATACCAAAAAGGTTTGGAGATTACAAGGGTTTGGAAACCTACTTTCAAATGGCAAGGGGAGCCCAAGCTTTGGAGATGACCAAATACTTTAACACCAACTACCATTACCTTGTCCCAGAGTTAGAGGGTAAAGATTTTAAGCTTTTTAAAAACATACCCCTTGAGGAATACAAGGCTTTAAGGGAGAAGGGTTACCAGCCTATTCCCAAGTTGATAGCCCCTTATACTTTCCTTAAACTTTCAAAGGTTCTTAAAAAATCTCCCACATCACCGATCCCTCTGTATGAGCTTTCCAAGGTACAAAGCCAGAAGGATATGGAGGATTACCTTGATGCCCTCTTTCCTGCCTACGAGGAGATGATAAGGGGTCTTGTCTCCGAGGGTGCGTCCCAAGTTCTTATGGAAGATCCCGCCCTATGCCTTGATATGGAAGACTGGGAATGGGAGCTTGTGGAAGAGGTCTATGGATGCCTTGGCAAGCATGTAGATATTTATCTTATTACCTACTATGACAGCGTTTCCAACTACAAAAGGTTTGTGGATCTCCCCGTAAAGGCTTTGGGCTTTGACCTTGTATCCAACAGGGAAAATCTCCAAAATATAAGAAGCTATGGCTTTCCAAAGGACAAAATTCTCATAGCAGGGCTTATCAACGGAAGGAACGTGTGGAGGGCAAACCTTAAAGAAAAGCTAAGCTTGGTTGAAGAGCTATACAAGATAAACGAAAACCTAATAATCTCCAACTCTTGCCCTCTTTTCCATCTGCCCGTAAGCGTTGAGCCAGAGGATAGCCTACCGGAAGGACTTAAAGAAAGGCTGTCCTTTGCAAAGGAAAAGCTAAGAGAACTACAAACTCTAAAGCTTGCCTTTGAAGGCGATAACCAAGCCCTCAAAGAGGTGGAACTCTCCGAAAGGATCGCCCTTACAGGTATTGGTATAAAGGAAGAGGTAAGGAAAAGGATAGCATCCTTAAAAGAAAAAGATTTTCAAAGGGAAAAACCTTATGCAGAAAGAATTCAAATACAGCAAGAGATTTTAAAGCTTCCCCTTCTGCCAACCACCACCATAGGTTCTTTCCCTCAAACGGAAGAAGTTAGAAAAACGAGGACAGCCTACAACACGGGTAAGATATCGAAAGAAGAGTACAAAGGTTTTATCAGAAGGCAAATAGAATATGTTATAAGGGTTCAAGAGGAGATAGGCTTGGATGTTTTGGTTCATGGTGAGTTTGAAAGGACAGATATGGTGGAGTTTTTCGCCCAAAAGATGGAAGGTATTGCCACCACAAAGCACGGATGGGTACTCTCCTATGGTTCAAGGGTCTATAGGCCGCCCATCATATACGGAGATGTTTATAGACCAGAGCCTATGACGGTAGAAGAGATAAGCTACGCCCAATCTCTAACAGATAAGCCTGTAAAGGGCATGCTTACAGGCCCCGTTACCATTCTCAACTGGAGCTACTACAGAGAAGACATACCAAAGCATGAAATAGCTTACCAAATAGCCTTAGCCCTTTTGGAGGAGGTAAAGGACTTAGAAAAGGCTGGCATAAGGATAATACAGATAGATGAACCGGCCTTTAGAGAAGGCGCTCCCCTAAAAAGGAGGGATTGGAAAGAGTACTTTGATTGGGCTGTAAAGGCCTTTAGGCTGTGTTCAAAGGCAGAGCCTCAAACTCAAATACACACCCACATGTGCTACAGCGAGTTTAACGAGGTAATTGAGTACATACACCAGATGGATTTTGACGTAATATCCATAGAAGCCTCCCGCAGTAAGGGAGAGATCATATCTGCCTTTGAAACCTTTAAAGGTTGGGACAGACAGATAGGCATAGGAGTTTATGACATTCACTCTCCCGCCATACCTACCAAAGAACAGATTAGGTTTGTATTAGAAAGGTCTATGAAGGTGCTTCCTGTGGAGCTTCTTTGGGTTAATCCCGACTGTGGTTTAAAAACAAGGAGATGGGAAGAGGTGGTGCCATCTCTTAAAAATATGGTGGAAACGGCGAAGGAACTAAGAGAGGAGCTCGTAAGGGCATGAGTAGAGACGCTTTAATGATAAACACCATAAGGTTTTTAAGCCTTGATCAGGTGGAAAGGGCAAAGTCAGGCCATCCGGGCATGCCCTTGGGAGCAAGCCATATAACCTACCTTATCTTTGACAGGTTTTTAAAGTTCAACCCTAAAAATCCCAAATGGATAAACAGAGACCGCTTTGTGCTTTCTGCAGGGCATGCCAGTGCCATGCTATACTCCACCCTCTTTCTTATGGGCTATGACCTTAGCCTTGAAGACCTAAAGGCTTTCCGACAGTTAAACAGCAAAACACCGGGGCATCCAGAAAACTTTTTAACACCCGGGGTGGAGGCTACCACAGGACCTCTCGGCCAGGGCATAGGTAACGCAGTAGGTATGGCTCTGGCAGAAAGATATCTGGCCTCCTACTTCAACAAAGAAGGCTTTCCCATTATAGACCATTACACCTTTGCCCTTGTAAGCGACGGAGACCTTATGGAGGGAGTATCCTGTGAGGTAGCCCAGCTTGCGGCACATTTTAAGCTTAACAAACTGATAGTTATATGGGACAATAACAAAGTATCTATAGACGGTCCCACTTCCTTAACTTGGTCTGAGGATGTTTTAAAAAGGTTCTCTGCCTTTGGCTGGTATGTGGAAGAAGTAGAGGATGGTTATGACCTTGAAAAGATAGAAAATGCTATAAGAAGAGCCCTGCAGCAAGAGGAAAAACCCTCTTTTATATCTGTAAGGACCCATTTGGGCTATGGCTCTCCAAAACAGGATGACGCAAGCGTACACGGAGCACCTCTTGGAAAGGAGCTTGCCATCCAAACAAAGAAAAACTTTGGATGGAGTGAAGAAGAGTTCTTTGTACCACAAGAAGCATGGTCTTACAGGGAGGAAAAGATAAAAAGGGGAAAAGACTTGGAAGAAGAGTGGCAGAAGCTTTTTGAAGTGTACAAAGAAAAATATCCTCAACTGGCGGAGTTTTTGATAAGGTCCTTTAACAAGGATTGGGGAGAAGAGTATAAAAAACATATACCTATATTTACCGAGCCTATGGCAACCCGTCAGGCAAGCGGCAAAGTTTTAAACGCCATAGCCAAGCATATACCTACACTCTTTGGAGGCTCTGCAGACCTTTCCGAATCCAACAACACCTACCTACATGGTATGGGAGACTTTTCTGCGGAAAATCCCTTGGGAAGAAATATACACTTTGGCGTGCGTGAGCACGCTATGGGTACCATCCTTAACGGAATGGCATACCATGGAGGAATACTTCCCTATGGGGGTACTTTTTTAGTTTTCTCCGATTATATGAGGCCCTCTATTAGAATGGCCAGCCTTTCTGGGCTTCAGGTTATTTATGTTTTCACCCACGATTCCATAGGTCTTGGTGAAGATGGTCCCACCCACCAACCTATTGAACAGCTCTCATCCCTAAGACTTATACCGAACCTTTGGGTTATAAGACCTGCAGACGCCAACGAAACGGCCATAGCATGGCAGATGGCGACAGAAAGAAAAGAAGGTCCTACCGCCCTTATACTTACAAGGCAAAAGGTCCCTCTATTGGATAGGTCTAAGTATCCCCCTCCAGATGGAATAAGAAAAGGTGCATACATACTCCTTGATTCCGATGACATACCCGATATAATCCTTTTGGCAAGTGGCTCCGAGGTGTATCCCACCCTGAAGGCAGGAGAGCTTTTAAAAGAAGAGGGCTATAAGGTAAGAGTTATAAATATGGCGAGCTTTGAGGTCTTTGAGGAGCAAGAAGAGGAGTACAAAAGACTTTTAATCCCCATGGAGGTAAAAAGAAGGGTGGCGGTGGAAGCTGGTAGGGGTATGTGTTGGTATAAGCATGTGGGCACGGAAGGTCTGGTGATAGGAATAGAAAGCTTTGGCAAGTCTGCACCGGGAGATGTTCTTATGGACTACTTTGGCTTTACACCGGAAAAGATACTAAGGAGAATAAAGGAACACTTTAAGCTGTAGTATAATCCTTTTTTTATGAAGGACATAGGTCAGTACAATCATAAAGAGATAGAAGAAAAGCACAAAGTAAGGTGGTTAGAAAAGGCTTTCTATTCGGTAAGGGAAGCTTCAAAGGATAATAGATTTTCCGTGGTTATACCACCGCCCAATGTTACGGGTTCTTTGCATATGGGACATGCTTTAAACGCCACACTTCAGGATATTCTCTGTAGATGGCAGAGGATGCGAGGAAAAGATGTGGTTTGGGTGCCGGGCTTCGACCATGCGGGCATAGCAACCCAGTATGTGGTAGACAGACAGCTTCAAGAAAAGGGCATAAACAGATTAGACCTTGGAAGGGAGGAGTTTTTGAAAAGGGTATGGGAATGGGTGCCCATTTCAAGGAAGGCTATAAGGGAGCAGTTTGAAAAGCTTGGAGTTAGCGTAGATTGGAGTAGGGAAAGGTTCACCCTTGATGAGGGCTTTTCAAGGGCTGTAAGATACGCTTTTAAAAAGCTTTATGAGGCTGGCCTTATATACCGTGGAGAGTATATGGTAAGCTGGTGCCCCAAAGACCTTACAGCCCTTTCCGATTTAGAGGTGGAGCACGAAGAAGAAGAAGGAAAACTTTACTACATAAAATATCCCTTAGAAGATGGCTCTGGCTACATAACCGTTGCTACCACAAGGCCCGAGACCATGCTGGGAGACACGGCGGTTGCGGTGCATCCAGAGGATGAAAGATATAAAGAACTCATAGGAAAAAGGTTGAGGTTGCCCCTCGTTGAGTGGAAGAGAAGGGCTATGGACGGTACCCAGGTGGATAACCTAATACCCATAATAGCCGACGAGAGGGTAAAAAGGGACTTTGGTACGGGCGCTGTAAAGATCACACCAGCCCATGACCCCTTGGACTTTGAAATAGGCAAAGCTCATGGCCTGCCCCTTGTGCAGGTTATAGACCAGTTTGCCCGCATGAACGAAAACAGCGGCGAGTTTGCAGGCCTTGATAGATACACGGCAAGGAAAAGGATAGTAGAAAGGCTTGAAGAGTTAAACCTTTTGGAAAAGGTGGAAAACCACAAGCATGCGGTAGGTAAATGCTATCGCTGTAAAACGGTGCTTGAACCTATGGTGTCCAACCAGTGGTTTGTAAAGGTCTCCGACCCTCGCATTAAAGAGGAAGCCCTAAGGGTGGTAAAGGAGAAGTTAATAAAGTTTGTGCCAGAAGGTTGGTCAAAGGTTTATATACAATGGATAGAAAACTTAAAAGATTGGTGTATTTCTCGCCAAATATGGTGGGGGCATAGAATACCCGTATGGTACTGCGAAGACTGCGGTCATGAGAACGTCTTTACCGACGAAGACTTTGACAGGGTTTATGATAAACTGATCTTTAACCTTATAGCTGACGGCAAGATAAGGCAGGAATTTACTCCGGAGGAGGTGGCACAGCATCTAAATTCCCCATCTTTCGTACACCCCAACATCTCCGTATTAGACTTTTACAAAAAGTTTGCCTTTCATAAGTATCATTCCACCCAAGTAGACGCCAACTCTTTAAGGCTTTTCTTTACCCAGGACCTAAACCCCATGGCTATCCTTACCCAGAAGGAAAGTAGGTACAAATACGACCCCAATAGAAAGGTTTTTAAGTTTGTCCTTAGATGTAAAAGGTGTGGCTCTGAAAATTTAAGGCAAGAAAGCGATGTCTTAGACACTTGGTTTTCCTCTGCCCTTTGGCCCTTTGGAGTTTTTGGATGGCCGGAAGAGGCAGAAGACCTAAAAAAGCTCTATCCAACAGACCTTTTAATTACAGGCTTTGATATCATTTTTTTCTGGGTTGCCCGTATGGTTATGATGGGCACCTACTTTATGAAGGATATACCCTTTAGGGATGTTTATATACATGCTTTGGTAAGGGATGAAAAGGGACAGAAGATGTCCAAAACAAAGGGAAATGTGATAGACCCCCTTGATATCATAGAGAAGTACGGGGCAGATGCCCTAAGGTTTACCCTTGCTATCCTAACTCAGCAAGGAAGGGATATAAGGCTCTCCGAGAAGCGTTTTGAAGGTTATAAGCACTTTGCCAACAAGCTTTGGAACGCAGGAAGGTTTATATTGATAAACTTGGAAGATGACCTCCTTGTCAATTTACCCTATGGAGCACCACCAAGGGCTGAAGACCTTTGGATCATAACAAAGCTTAACAGAACCATAGAAAAGGTAAATAAAGCCCTTGAGGAGTATGAATATTCAGAAGCGGCGAGGGAGTTGTACGAGTTTATCTGGAGTGAGTTTTGCGATTGGTACATAGAGTTTTCCAAGCTTAGGCTGTATGCAAAGGCGGAAACTCCAGAAGAAGAGCAAAGGATAAAAGCAGAAAGAATAACCGCACAGGCAACCCTCCTTATGGTCTTTGAAAAGATATTAAGGCTGCTCCATCCCTTTATGCCTTACATAACAGAAGAGCTCTGGCTTTCTTTACCCACAGCCTACAAAGAAAGCATCTCTTTAACGGAATATCCGCAGTTTAACCCCCAAGAAATCTATTCAGAGGCGGAAAAGAAGGTGGAAAGAATAAAGGAGATAATAACCTCTGTAAGGTCTTTGCGTAGTGATCTAAGAATAGAGCCCTCAAGGAAGGTAAAACTCTATTACAGGGCGGAGGAAAGTAAAAGTCTAATAGAAGAGTTTATGCCTCACGTTATAAGCCTTGCAAGGCTTGAAAGCCTTGATTTGGTTGAAAACAAACCTCCAAGGTCTGTGGCGGGCTTTTCAAGGGATTTTGAATTTTACCTACCCGTGGAAGAGGGCATAAAGGTTGAAGAGCTTATCACCTCTTATAGTAGAAGGCTATGGGATGTGGAAAAATCCATAGAAGCCTTTGAAAAAAGGCTAAACAACGAAAACTTCCTTAAAAGGGCACCCGAGGAAGAAGTCCAAAGGACAAAAGATTCTCTGAAGGAGCTAAGGGAAGAGAAGGAAAAGATAGAAAAACTCTTGAAGGCGTTGAAGGAGGTGGAAGGTGTGGTTAGTTAATTATTATAACCCCAAAGATACTTGGGGGGAGGAAGGCCCTTGTAGGGGCGGTTTCTGAACTGTCCAAAGATTTTGCAGGACAATTTGACAAGGGAACAGGCGGTAAGCCTAAAATACCAAAACTTGTGTATATAATAATCCACGATGAAAAAAGCCATTATCACAGGTGGAAGCAGAGGAATAGGCAAAGCTATAGTAGAAAGGCTTATAAGGGATGGATGGGAAGTGTGTACCTGTTCAAGGAAAGAAGAGGGCTTGCTGAAGCTAAAAGAAGAGCTTGGCAATCCAAAAGGTTTGTATGTAAAAGTCTGTCATGTGGGCGATAAGAACTCTGCGAGGGATTTTGTTAGCTTCTGCGTGGAAAAATTGAGAAAGATAGACTTACTTGTAAACAACGCAAGCATATTAGGCGAAAGGCTATCCGTAGAAGAATACCCAGAAGATGTTTGGGAAGAGGTCATAAGGATAAACGTAAACGGAGTTTTTTATATAACAAAGTACTCATTACCCCATATGGCTGAGGGCTCTGTGATAGTAAATATGTCCTCGGGGGCGGGCAAAAGGCCTGCTCCCTATTGGGGAGCCTATGCAGTTTCCAAGTTTGGAGTAGAGGGCTTTTCTTTGCTTCTTGCAGAGGAACTAAGGGAAAAAGGCATAAAGGTCTATGCCCTAAACCCGGGTGCCACAAGAACCCAAATGAGGGCAAAGGCGTATCCTCAAGAGGATCCAACCACTCTAAAACCCCCAGAAAAGGTGGCAGAGTTTCTCCTTAAATTGTTAAAAGATAAACCTCCGAGTGGTTCCTATGATTATAAATGATACTCAACGCCCTTTCCTCCACATGAGAAAACCGAAAACTTGGAAAAGCAGATTTAGAGATATCACCATAAAAGTAGTGTATAAAGTAGCCTTGTACCAAAAGTCCATGGGATAAACTCTAAGGAGCATATCCTCGTCAAAGAACCTCCAAGAATAGGGATCAAAGAATAACTCATGGAAGGCTATGAAAAGCCAATCGTAGTTTATAAGAGAGGCAAGGAGAACAAAAAGGGCAAAGGCTTCAAGAAGTAAAGCCCCAAAGAAGAAAACCTGCCCTATTTCCTTAGGTTTTTTTAGTTTAAAAAGCCCCAAAAGAAGTATGGGTATGCCTATGTATAGGATGGTGAAAAAGACCTTTAAAAGCCTTTTAACATCTTCCATATGTCTTATTTCTCTTTGGTTAAAAAGGCCTGAGTTTTTAAACTCTTCCATGCCCTTATGGGATATTACAGACCTCAAGCCAAGCTTTGCTATGTTTAGCCTTTGTTGGTAGGGCATGGGGTCTGGCGGAAGTTCTGTCTTTGAATACACAAACTCCACAAAGCTCTCTGTAAAAGCTACACGCACGCAAAAGAGAGTTAGAAGGGTAGGGAAAAGTATTATCAAAAGTATTTTTACTGCCAGCTTCATGTTTATAACACTCTTTGCAGAATCCTGAGACACCTTACCATTATCACTTATAACCCCTAACGGTGGTAGCTCCTGCGTGGCATGCTATACAGGACTTTTCCCTACCTATTACCTTTACCAATCCAAAGCTCTCTGCTATCTGTTGATGCTTTGCATGGATGCTTTCCAAGGGCTTGAACTTTCTAACCTGTGGTACTTGTATGCCTTGGTGGCATT
Source organism: Aquificaceae bacterium (assembly GCA_046294875.1). Lineage (GTDB taxonomy): Bacteria > Aquificota > Aquificia > Aquificales > Aquificaceae > Pampinifervens. The sequence goes on from JBKBNZ010000015.1 coordinate 9,096, forward strand.
GGTAGCAGGTATACATGGCCTCTTTCCAAAGGCTAACCGCCTTTTCTTTGTCCTTTTCCTCCAAAGCCTTTGGCAGTTCCTTGTAGAGAATATTATTCCTGTGTTTTACCACCGCCTTTAGCTCATCGCTCCATTGGGCAACCATAGGTCCTGCCAAGGCCATGTTTTTACCGCAGGCAGAAATGCCCGTAGGGCTATTCACAAGCCTTAAAGCGGCATCAAATTCACCCTTTTCTATGTACCCCCTTAGGGCGACGAAGGAAAAAAAGGTTTTATAGGCGCCGGCTTTGAAGTTTAACCTCACATCGGCCAAGTATCTACCCGCTTGCATCACCTGTTCCTTATTGTCACCGCCTACGATTAGCATGCTCTTTCCATCCTTTTGAATAACTTTCACCGTGGGCTTTTCAAAGCTCAAACCAAGCTCCTTTACTATATCGTTGTTTGTTCCCACCACTATAAGGTTTTGATAGTCAAGGCTTTTTAGCCTTTGGTCGCTTACCAGAAGCTCCGGCATCCTTGATTGCTTTACATCCTCTGCAGTAAAACCTATATCCTCAGTCCACTGTCCCAAGTAGTAGGCTATTCTGCCCGCAAGGGCTATTATCTCTGGATCCTCCTTTGAGCCATAAACTATCAAGGTGTTTGGTATGGTAGCATCCTTGACGAAGGCAGGAGTGCCTGTCCAAACTTCACCATACTTAACATAAGGAAAAAGTCTGTCTGCAAAGGGTGGGTCTATAAGGGGCTGGGAAAAGGCAAAACCAAAAAAGCCTAAAATAATCCATTTTTTCATGACTTTAACCTCTTAAATTTTATTTCGGGGTGAGGGGACTTGAACCCCTGACCTTCGGCTCCCGAAGCCGACGCTCTGCCACCTGAGCCACACCCCGTTAGTTTAAAATTTTATCCATCAAAAACCTTTCTATTTTGCTTTTCCACTTTTTTGCAGTAAAGAGAACCTCTTCCTGGTCAAGGGTTTTTAACTCTCCCTTTTCCATAAGCACCTTTCCCTTGCATATAACCGTGTCTATATCGGAAGACTTGGCAGAATAAACAAACTGGGCTATGGGGTCGTAAAGGGGCTGGAAGTGGGGCTTGTCATAATCCACCAATATAAGGTCTGCCTCGTAGCCCACCTCTACCCTACCTGCCTTTATACCAACAGCCCTAAAGCCCTCTTCCGTGGCTATCCTTAGGGCAGTTTTGGCATCCATGGCCTTGGCATCAAGGTTTACACCCTTTTGAAGCTTTACCATAAGGCTTAACTCTTCCAACATGTCAAGATTATCGTTAGAGGCAGGGCCATCGGTGCCAAGGCATACATGGATACCCCTTTTAAGGTAATCCCTTATAGGTGCTATACCCGAAGCTAATTTTAGATTGCTCTCCGGACAATGAAGAACCTTTGCTTTTGTGTTTTTTATCATCTCCCTCTCTTCTTCCGTCGTCCAAACCACATGTGCCATAAGGACTTTATCGCTTAGAACACCCAAGCTGTAAAGGTGGTCCACAGGCCTTTTTCCGTACTTTTCAAGGGAAGCTTCCACCTCTTGCTGTGTTTCCGCCACGTGGGTGTGTATATAAACCTCCTCCTCAAGGGCAATCTCATAGGCTTTTCTGTACGTATCCGGGGAGCATGTATAGACCGCATGGGGACAAAGGACAGGGAAAAGAAGGTGGGAGTTTTTAAAGTCTTTTATAAAGCTCCTTGCCCTGCTAAGATATTCCTCGGGGCTTTTGGCAACCTTTGTAGGAAAGTCCAGTATCCCAAAGCCAAGCCCAGCCCTTATGCCCGCCCTTTGGGCAACCTCTGCCAAAGCCTCCTCAAAAAAGTACATATCCATAAAAAGGGTCGTACCAGACCTTATGGCCTCTGCTATACCTATAAGGGCTCCATCCTTTACAAACTCTGGAGAGATGAACTCCCCTTCCAGTACCCATATAACCCTTTGAAGCCAATCCATAAGGGAAAGGTCTGCTCCAAGCCCCCTCAAAAGGCTCATGGAAATATGGGTATGCATGTTGGCAAAGGAGGGAAAGATCAGCTTACCTTCAGCCCGTACTATATATCTCGCCTCCTTTTCTATTTCTTTGGCTATCTCCACTATGGTTCCGTCTTTTACGCCCACATCCACCAATATCTTTTTGTCGGGCAAAAGTACCTTCTTAATCAAAAGGTCCAGCATGGCTTATATTATATTCTTTGTGGATAGGGGTAAGTTCTTCAAAATGCTACAAATTCAAAACCTTGAGCTTGAAATCCTCAGAATAGAGAAAGCAATAAAAAGACTGCAGGAAGAGACACATGCCCTTCTAAGGGAAAAGGAGGAAGTTGAAGGTAAAAGAGAGGCCTTAAGGAAGAGGATTGAGGAGATAAAAGAAGAGATTAAAAGGCATTTAAGCACCATTGAAGAGTGCAAGCAAAGGGCAAAAAGGGCAGAAGAGAACCTTTCCCTTGTAAAAAAGGCAGAGGAATACAAGGCTCTCTTAAGGGAAAAGGCAAGGAACGAAGACTGTGTTATAAAGTTAAAAAACAGTCTTAAAAGATTGGATGAGGAGTTGAAAAACCTTGAAAGTAAGCAAGAGGATAAAGCTTTAATAAAAAGACTTGAAGAACTTCAAGAGGAGATATCAGACCTTAGATATTCTCAGTCAAAGATGGCAAAAAGGCTTGAAGAGTTGGAAAGATCCTTTGAAGCTATGAAAGAAAACACGGAAGAGGAGATCTGGCAAGAGTACCTTAGACTAAAGGAAAAGTATGGATTGCCTATTATACTTCCCGTGGATACTTTTGGAACCTGCAGCAATTGCGGTACCAAGCTACCCTCTTCCCTCTATTCAAGGCTTGTGGGAGGTGAGGTAGTCCCTTGTCCCTCTTGTGGAAGGCTTGTATACTATGGAGAGGCTTAAAAGGTTTTTCTTAGACTACGATCCTTACTTACTTTTTTCTCTGCTTGTCTTGTGCTTTATCGGACTTATGGGAGTTTATAGCGCCACCTACAAGGATGGCGTATCTCCCCTTTTTTACAAACAGCTTACCTATATGGCGGTAGGTTGGTTTTTGATCCTTTTTCTATCAAGGATAAACTTCAAGGTAATGTACGACCTTGCACCCGCTATATATTTTTTTAACCTCTTTTTGTTGATACTTGTTCCCATATTTGGAAAAAGTGTTTACGGTGCCAAGCGATGGCTTGACCTTGGACCTGTAAGTATTCAACCTTCGGAGCTTTTTAAGTTTTCCCTCGTGCTCTTTTCCGTTTATGTGTTAAGCCACGCCGAAAAGCTTTTAAGCAAAGAATTTTTAATACTACTTCTTTCCTTTGCCATACCCTCCGTTCTCACCTTAAAGCAGCCCGACCTTGGAACCGCTGTTATATACATGTTTATTTTTACCCTTGCCCTTTTCCTCTATGGTGTAAAGCTTCGCTACTTTATCTTAGTCGGGTGTTTGCTCCTTTTTTTATCACCCCTTATGTGGCATCTTCTAAAGGATTATCAAAAGGCTCGGATCCTCGCTGTCATAAACCCTTACGAAGATTACCATGGAAGTGGTTACCAACTTATACAGTCTGTTATAGCGGTTGGGTCTGGCGGCTTTTTGGGAAAAGGATTGCTTGGTGGTACCCAATCCCACCTTTTATTCCTGCCAGAAAAACATACGGATTTTATCTTCTCAGTAATAGCGGAAGAGCTTGGCTTTTTTGGTAGCTTTATACTTATTTCTTCCATCTTCTTTTTATTCTACAGGATCATAAGATATACCTTTAGCATGCCCGTAGGTGCTGAAAGGTTGTACGTGGGTGTTTTTGCAGGGCTTTGGATTTTTCAAAGCTTTGTGAACTTTATGATGACTATGGGGTGGGCGCCGGTGGTGGGTGTTCCTTTACCCTTTGTAAGCTACGGTGGCAGCAGCATAATAACCTTTTCTCTTCTTTTAGGACTTCTCTTTTCCATCATAAAGGAACACAGGAACAAGCCTATAAGGTTTGAAGGTGGTTAAAGGGATTTACTTTCATATTCCCTTCTGTTCTTATAAGTGTCCCTATTGCGATTTTTTATCCTTTGTAGACCCTCAGGCAAGCCATGAAGAATACCTTCAGCTTCTTCTTAAGGAAGTTGAGTTTTACAAAGACCTTGATTTTTCTTTGAAAACTCTATACTTTGGTGGCGGTACACCTTCTCTAATAAAGCCCAAGCCTTACGAAAGCTTTTTAAAAGGGCTCTCAAAACTGCTTAACCTATCCTCTGTGGAGGAAATAAGCCTTGAAGCCAATCCAGAAAATTACACCTTTGAAGACTACAAAGAATTAAGGGAGATAGGCTTTAACAGAGTTAGCCTTGGAGCGCAAAGTTTAAGACAAGAGGGTTTAAAAGCCCTTGGAAGGATACATTCTGTAAAGGATATTTTCCAAGCTATATATATGGCTCATAGGGCTGGCTTTGAAAACATAAATATAGACCTAATATACGGCTATCCGGGGCAAAGCCTGCTGGATTTGGAAAAGGAAATAGAGCTTTTAAAGGATCTGCCCTTGACTCACCTTTCCTTTTACCTTCTTACACCCTACGAGGATACACAAATAGGCAACTTATACCAAAAGGGACTTTTAAAGCTTCCCGATGAAGACACCATAGGGGATATGTACCAACTTATATGTGATAAACTCACCGCCATGGGCTTTGTTCATTATGAGATCTCCAACTTTGCCCTTGAGGGGTATGAATGTAAGCACAACCTTCTCTATTGGACTCATGAGGAGTTTTTAGGAATTGGTCCTTCTGCATGGAGTTTTGTAAAGGATAGAAGGTTTGGCAATACAAGGAATTTAAAGGTTTATAAAGAGAGGCTGTTGAAAGGGGAAAAGCCCATAGAATACCAAGAGATCCTTGAAGGCAAAGAAAAAATCTACGACTATCTTTTTGTAGCCCTTAGGACAAGAAGAGGAGTAGAGAAGGAACTTTTGCCACCTCTTCCCGAGGAGCTAAGGGAGTTTTTTGAAGAGGAAGAAGGGAGGCTAAGGTTAAACATAAAAGGCATGCTTGTTATAAACGAGATACTTTTAAGGCTCAAAGAGTGTATATTTTAATATATGCTAAACAGGAGGGATTTTCTCAAATCCACAGGCTTGGTCCTTGTTGCCTCCTCTTTACCCTCTTGCGCCGGGGCAACCTCTGGTGGAACCTTTTTAAACCTGTTGCCAGAACAAAAGGAGATAGAAATAGGAAGGTCTTATGTACCTTACGCTATAGAAGAGTTTGATGGTCTGTACCCAGACAAAGAGGTCCAAAACTATGTAAGGAGTGTAGGCTTTACCCTTGCAAAAAGAACGGAGAGGAAACTACCCTATGAGTTTTACCTGGTAAACTCCTCGCAGATAAACGCTTTTGCTTTGCCGGGTGGCCCTGTGATGATAACGAGGGGGTTGCTTCTTAGATTAGACTCGGAAAGCGAGCTTGCTAACGTGCTTGCCCACGAGCTCGGACATATAAACGCAAGGCACCACGCAAGGTTCCTTGAAAAGCAGTTTGGTCTAAGCCTTCTTTTAAACATAGGCGCCATCTTGGTGGGAAATAAACCTTATGGAGAAGCTCTCTTACAGTTTGGTCAAATAGGAGCCAGCTTGTTGGCTTTAAAGTTTAGCAGAGACCAAGAGAGGGAAGCAGACAGGTATGGCTTGATATATGCTTACAGAGCTGGCTATGATCCCATGGGTATGATAAGGGTTTTTGAGCTTTTTAAATCTATGGAAAGAGGAGGAAGGCCTCCTGAATGGCTTTCCACACACCCGCTACCCGACACAAGGATCCAAGAGGCAAGGAAGATAATAGAAAGCCTTAAACCAGAAGGTAGGTTTATAAACGACACCCAAGACTTTCAGAGGATAAAATCCAAGCTGCTTAGCACGAAGGGTTCCTTTGAAGAGTTTGAAAAGGGCAAAAAAGCCTTTGCCAACAAAAACCAAAGGCAAGCCCTGCTGCATTTCCAAAGGGCTGTAGATATGTATCCGCAAAACTATGTGGCAAGAGCTTACATGGCTTATATACTGGCAAACGGAGGAGACCTCACTCAGGCGGAAGGGCAATCAAGCTTAGCTCTTCAAACAATGCCCGATGTTTTCCTAACAAACTACATACATGGATATGTCAAGTTCCTAAGAAGGGAATATAAAGAGTCCTTAAATTACTTGCAAAGGGCAAACCAATTTATACCAGACCATGCCTCCACCCATTACTACCTTGGCAGGGATTACGAAGCATTGGGGCAAATAGGTAAGGCAAGGGAGCACTACAGGGTTGCCCTTGAGTTATCCCAGGGAAGGGCACCTTGGGCGGAAGATGCAAGGGAAAGGCTAAAAAGGTTGTGATAGAATTTTTCCATGGATGTTTTAATGGGAGTTGGGAGAGCGGGATTGAAATCTGGGGGAAGGCCCGACATATTGGTAATTCTCTTGCCCCAAAGCTGTAAAGCCTCCTTTCTCTTTACAAAAAATCACTTTAAGGCCGCCAGCGTACTGTATTCCCAAAAGGTTTTTAAGGGTACAGTAAGGGCTATGGTTATAAACAGTGGAAATGCAAACTGTGGAGTAGGTAGGGAGGGGCTTTTACATGCGGAGCTTATGGCAAAAAGGGTGGCAGAAAGGCTTGAAATACAAGAGGACGAAGTCCTTGTCTTTTCTACGGGCATTATAGGAAAGCCTTTGCCCATAGATAAGGTACTTGCCGCAATAGACGAAGCTTGTAATATCCTTGAGCCCCTTGACCTAAAAAGGGCGAGTGAGGTTATATCCACCACCGATAGCTTTCCCAAGTATGACTTTGTAAAAGAGGACAAGCTTGAAGTTTTTGGCTTTGCCAAAGGTGCAGGCATGATACACCCCAACATGGGCACGATGCTTGCCTTTGTATTCACCAACGGGGACCTAAGGGAAGAGGCAATAGAAAAGCTACACAGGGACATAAACGAGAGAACCTTTAACTCTATAAGCGTGGATGGTTGTATGAGCACAAACGATAGCTTTGGCCTTATAAGCCTTGGGCTATTAAAGGAGGATTTGCGGAAGATAAGCGACGCAGTAGAGGAAGTCTCTCTTAGCCTTGCAAGGAAGATAATAGAGGATGGAGAAGGCGCCACAAGGATTATAAAGGTGGTTGTTAAAAATGCCTCCATACAATTAAAAGCAAAGCTTATAGCCCAAGCGGTTGCCACTTCAAACCTTGTTAAGACGGCGGTGTTTGGGAAAGATCCCAACTGGGGAAGAATAGTAGCCGCCGCAGGCTCCACTGCCTTCCCCATAGACCAGTTTAAGTTAAAGGTATACATAGGCGATCACCTTTTGTACGACGGAAAAGTGCATCCAAAGGCGGTGGAAAAGGCTAAAAGCTATATGGAAGAAGCCAAAGAGATAGAAATAACCCTTGATCTAATGGAAGGAAAGGAAAGCTGGGCTTATTACTCTTCTGACCTTACTTACGATTACATAAGGATAAACGCAGAGTACACCACTTGAGGGTTTCCAAGATAAAAACTATGGTAGCTTGTTTTATAATAAAAGATGTTATATAATATTAAATTCTTAAGGCGCGTAGCTCAGTTGGCAGAGCGCCTCCCTTACAAGGAGGAGGTCGGCGGTTCGAGTCCGCCCGTGCCTATATTGACTAAGTTGTTTTTAAGTGTTATTATATAAGTTTGCTTCGTGAGCTGGCGTAGCTCAGTGGCAGAGCGCGGGATTTGTAATCCCGCGGGCGTGGGTTCGACCCCCACCGCCAGCTTTTAGGCCCTTAGGAGGGGTGGCCGAGCGGTCAAAGGCAGGGGACTGTAAATCCCCCGGGCTCCGCCCTACGCAGGTTCGAATCCTGCCCCCTCCACCATTAAGCGGGCGTAGCTCAGTGGTAGAGCAGCTGCCTTCCAAGCAGCAGGCCGCGGGTTCGAGTCCCGTCGCCCGCTTTTAAAAAGTAAACTTTCGCCCAGGTAGCTCAGTAGGCAGAGCACACCCTTGGTAAGGGTGAGGTCGCCGGTTCAAGTCCGGTCCTGGGCTTAAAGAGGAGGTAAAATATGGCAAAGGAGAAGTTTGTAAGAGAGAAGGAACACGTTAACGTAGGAACCATAGGCCACGTAGACCACGGAAAATCTACGCTAACATCCGCCATCACCTGCGTGCTTG
>JBKBNZ010000016.1:0-16556 GCA_046294875.1 Aquificaceae bacterium
TAAGACCAAAGCGCATTTTATCGGCGTACTTCTGAATCACGCCTTCTGGTTTTCTATTTTGCGGATTACAATTGGCTTCCAAACCCTTTGATGGATTGCAAACCTCTATTTGAAGTTTAAAAGCTCCCAAAGCGCTCTGACCGCTAACTGTTGGGAAAAGGGATTCACCGAAACCACTTTGTCCTACTTGACAATATGGATCTCTACATACCACAAATCCGTTTGCATACCTAATTAAATAAACTGTTCCAGAGTAGGGTGTATAAAATTGCGCGTTATCTATTCTTTTTATAGGAAACCAAGGATGACCCGGGGGAAGTGTCTGTCTTGCTGCCAAAAGCTGGGTATTGCCAGGAGAATCAATGTTTCTATTGCCACCGGTCATTGCCTTTCTAAAGGCATCAACAGCCATAGTTGTAGCCCAGTTTAAAAAGTTCCCACTCCAATAACCAGAACATTGATGATTATTAGCACTACCTACGGGTTCGAACCTATCATTAACATATCTGTAGCATTTATCCGGGTCAAAGTATCCATAGTACGTTTTTGAATTGTCATAACAATTGCTTATACGTTTTCCGCTTACGGAGTAACTGCAAGAAGCATAGGAACAGCTGTAACTGGTTCGTGGATCACCACTGCAAACTACAGGGGGATGTGCTGCACCTTGCATTGGGGTTTCAATCGAGAGCATTATCATCACATTCGGTGGAACCGAAGTTCCAACAAAAGGTGGCACATAGCAGTAATCTGCTTGGTTGTTTCCATAGGATCGGGGGGCTTGGAATATCAAAGCGAGGATTATAAAAACAAACATCAACCTTCTCATGTTAGCCCTCCTTTAGTCCCACCATCCAAGGATTTTTATAAGCCTTACGTTCCCTGATTGGTCAAATTCAAGCTTTATAGACCTAGCCGCAGATAGGTTTTCTATAGAAAGCTCTTTGCCAAATTGGTCTTCCACTCTTACATTTTTAGAAAGGGTGTATTTCTTTCCGTCCACTTTTAGACTATTACCCTCCACCCTTACATTAACCTGATTTAACTCTACACCAAAGGCCAAGCCAAGGGAAAGGAATAATACCAACAGCCTTTTCATTTTCCTACCTCCATAGTTATATTATCTTTGCCTTTATCCCCTTTTGCGTGATGTTTTTGTGAAATTTTGGCAAAAGTTCTCACTTTGATATAAATCATTCCTGCCACAGCAAAAGGACCCTTAAAATAAAAGCAAAACCAAAAAGGAGGTATCAACATGGCTCAGACGGTTAATCTAAAAGGCAACCCCGTTGCCCTATGCGGTCCTGCCCTAAAGGTGGGAGACCCAGCCCCCGTTGCCTACGTGGTCACCAAAGACCTGCAAGAGATAGCCATAGGCGGCGCTGGTGATAAGGTGCAGGTGATAGTTACCGTGCCCTCTTTGGACACTCCTGTGTGCGAGACGGAAACCAAGAAGTTTAACGAAATCGTGGCTGGCATGGAGGGTGTGGCAGTGTGCGTTATATCCATGGACTTGCCCTTTGCCCAAAAGAGGTTCTGTGAGAGCTTTAACATAGGCAACGTGGTGGTGGCTTCCGATTTCCGCTACAGGGATATGGAAAAGTATGGAGTGCTAATATCGGAAGGAGCCTTAAAAGGTATACTGGCAAGGGCTATTTTTATAGTGGATAAACAAGGTAAGATAGCCTATATACAGCTGGTGCCCGAAATAACCCAAGAGCCCAACTACGAAGAAGTGGTTGCAAAGGTAAAAGAACTTCTATAAGATTTTTTGGGGAGCGGGAGCTCCCTTTTGTTTTATAATTGGAGTTTGAGGAGGTTTGTCGTGCAAAGGGATAAGTTGTACTCCAAAAAGTTGGTTGCTGGAAAAAGAACTTACTTTTTTGACGTGAAAAGGGGAAGGGACGGCTCTGCCTATTTGGTAATAACAGAACAAACCGAAGACAAGCGCAACCGCCTTATGGTCTTTGAGGAAAGAATGGAGGACTTTTTGTCCGCTCTAAAGGAGGCAATGGATAATATTAAAAAAGGAGGGTAGCATGAGGCTACTCTTTCCTTTGTTTTTGATCCTCTCTACAACCTTTGCTCTTGAATGTGGTAACGTTATAAGCCTTGAGCAAGCGGTAAATAGCGCCAAGCAGTATGTGGGAACTGTTCAATCTGCCCAGCTTTCCCAAAACAAGAAAACGGGAGAATGCTATTATAGGGTAAGGGGTACGGAGGGCACAGCCATGATAGATGCAAAGGATGGCAAGCTTTTGAGGTTTTACAGGAAAAGGTAGTTTATTTTGATGGCCTAAAGGCTTTTACCTTGCCTTCGTCGGTGGTTATATAAGGTCCCCCTATTAGGTCTATGCAATAGGGCACTGCTGGGAAGACGGCATCTAAGCACACCTTTATAGACTGAGGCTTGCCCGGTAGGTTTATTATAAGGGTGCTGTTCCTTATGCCTGCAGTTTGACGGGAAAGTATGGCTGTAGGCACCTGTTTTAAAGATACAGCCCTCATAAGCTCTCCAAAGCCCGGCAGAATCTTTTGACAAACAGACTCTGTGGCCTCTGGAGTCACATCCCTTGGAGCTGGTCCTGTTCCACCGGTGGTAAGAATAAGACAACAGCCATCCACATCCGCCATATGAATAAGGGCTCCTTCTATAATGTCCCTTTCGTCGGGCACTATTCTATAAATTATTTCAAAGGGAGAGGTTATAACCTCATTGAGGTATTCTATGATGTATTTGCCGCTTATGTCCTCGTATTCACCCCTGCTTGCCCTGTCAGATATGGTAAGAACTCCTATTTTTGCCTTCTCCATTTTTTAGTATTATAGCTTAAGTACACCGATTAATGAGGGCAGCTCCTGAATTATCCCTACAGAGCCTAAACGTCAAGAATTTTAATGCTTTGTGCTTTAATATTATCTTTATGAAGGTTATAGAATTCCTGAAAAGGGAAAATCTAAGCATAGGGGACAATTTCCGTCTTTTGTTAGACCGTCTTGGGCTTTTTGAAGAAGATTATGTGAGACCTTTGGAGTCAAAGATCGGCGAATCTGCTAAAATGTCCAAATCCAAAGGGAACACTGTAGACCCGGAAGAGGCTATAAATAAATACGGTGCAGACACAATAAGACTTTACATACTCTTTGCTGGGCCTGTAGAAAAGGATTTTGAATGGACAGAGGAAGGAGTCCAAGGGGCTTACAGGTTTTTAAGAAGACTTTGGAACTATTTCCATCAAAACCTTGAAAGGATAAAAGGGCTATCCTACTCAAAGGAAGACTTTTCAAACCTTTCCCAAGAGGCGAAAAATATAAGACATAAGACCCATCAAACTCTAAAAAGATACCTGGCAAGCATGGAAGACCTTTCTCTAAACACGGCGATAGCCGGCATAATGGAACTTTTAAATACCTTGCAGGACCTCCAGCCAAAGGAAGAAAAAGACTACAAGGTACTAAAAGAATCCCTTGAGATCCTTCTCTTTATGCTATATCCTATAACGCCCCATATATGTGAAGAACTTTGGCAAAGGCTCGGCAATGAAAAGCCAATGTCCTTTTATTCTTTTCCAGAGCCCGATGAAGAAGCTCTAACACTTGAGGAGATAGAGCTTCCTGTACAGATAAACGGAAAGCTTAGAGGTGTTATAAAGGTACCTGTAGATGCCCAAGAAGATACAGCAATACAAACAGCCCTAAAAGACCAAAGGATAAGCCAATGGCTAAAGGACAAGGAGATAAGGAAGGTAATATACATAAAGAATAAACTATTAAACTTGGTGGTGTAGCATGGAGAACTTAATCAACTTGCTGGTCTTTTTTGGCAAGCTTTTGTTAGTTATGGTAATCATAGGTGCGCCCTTGTTTATCATTATCGCCTTTATAGCGGACAAGGTTTATAAGAAGGTAGGTCCCAAGTACGAGGAGATGAGAGAGAAAAGGATAAGAGAGTTGGAAGAAGGAGCAAAAGAGGAAAAAAAGAAAAAAGGATGATAGTTGTCATATAATTTACTCTTGACATATAATAAGCTCATGCTAATTTTTTGATAACCTACTTAAAGGAGGTAAGGCATGCCAATGGAAGTTTTACCAGGCCCCGCGGGATATATACCAACGCCAGCCGCTTTTGAAGGCGTTGAACTGCCACCACCCGGAAAAGCTCTACTTTATGGCAAGATAGTAGACGAAGAGACCGCAATGAGAGAAGCTGCAAAGGCTTTGCTTACAAGAAGGAATCCCACCATATTCCCAGGTCCCTTAGTCTTATGGGGTTGGAACGCAAGCGCCATGGAAAAGGCAAAGGCTGTTCTTGAGCTTGCCATGGAAATCCCCAACTGCAGAATAATACCCATGCCCGACTACAGACCCAAGTATCCAAAGATAGACCCCGAGGCGGAGATAAACCCAAACCATCCCAACTTAACCATACTTCATAATAAAATAGAAGCTTGCATATTCGTAGGAGTCCATTGCCACTATGCAAACCTTTCTCTAAGAATGATAAGGGCGGGTACCAATTGCTTTACCATAGCCTTGTGTGCAGAAATGGGGCACGAAGATGCCATGGTTTCTTTGAGGGATGTGCACGCAGATGAGATAAGGAAATTTAGAGATGTCCTTGTTCAAGTAAGAGAGGAGCTGGGAATAAAGTGGGAGCCCAAGCTTCCACCAGAAAACCCATCCCTTCCCAAAGAGGAATATCAAACTCTATCAGTCCTTGACTATGGTGAGTACTCTTACCTTTTGGTCCCCAGAAGGGGAGAGCAAGTGACGGAAACAGAATAAAAATGGAGGTAGTACCATGCCAGAACAAAGGGTTGTAGATGCCGATTACCTTCTCTTGGAAGCGCCCAGAGAAAGAAAGTTTATAACAGGTGCCCAAGCGATGGCGGAGGCAGTAAAGCGTGCCAACGTAGATATAGCCATAGCTTATCCCATCACCCCTCAATCGGAAGTTATGCACCTTGTGGGAGATATCTGGGCTCAGGGTTATCTAAAAGATTACTATAGAGCAGAGGAAGAGTACGGCGCTATGTCGGCCATAGCAGGAGCGGTAAGGGGCGGTGCCAGGGCCTTTTCTGCCACCTCTGGTCCTGGACTTTTGAGAGGTCTTGAGGCTATAGTCTCTTGGCCTGGGCACAGGATACCGGCCGTTCTTGGAGTTCTCACAAGGGTTGTAAACGCTCCTCTTTCCATACAGCCCGACAACGTAGAAATAGCATACCTTTTACACTCGGGAATGGTAGTTTTACATGCAGAAAACCAGCAGGATGTTTTTGACTTTACCCTTGCAAGCTTTGTTATATCGGAGATGGTGGATGTTTATATACCAATAGCCGTTTGCACCGAAGGATTCTTTGTCACCCACGCCAAAGGCTATGTAAACATGACCCCAGAAGACATGAAGCTTCCTCCAAGGGATCCCTACAAGGCACCCGTTCCACCCACCGACTGTGAGTGCCCACCTGCAAGGATCCAAAGGGATGCCCCTGTTCAAAAGTCTAACTTTATGAGCTATCTAATACACGCCGTATGGCAACAAGAAGTATGGGCTTCCAACATAAGGTCTATGAAGTACATATACAAGTATCTTGGTGGTCCCATAGAGGTGGTAAACCCCGATGCAGAGGTTTTCGTAGTGGCTTCTGGATGTGCTGCAGCCCAAGGAAGAGAAGCGGTCAGGTACGCCCAGCTTGAAGGTTTAAACGTAGGGCTTGTAAAGGTAAAATCCATAAGGCCCTTCCCAGAGAAGGAAATAAGGCAAGTTCTTTCAAAGGCAAAGGCGGTAATAATACCAGAACACAATATAATAGGTTGGCTTGCAAAAGAAGTAAAAGCAGCTATACCCGACAGTGACAAAGTTATAGGTGGTCCAAGGGTCTACGGTGGTATGACACTGCCCGTGGAGCTTATCATGGAAAAGATATACCAATCTCTTGGTATAAAGAAGGAAAGGAAGGTTGTTGTATAAAAAACTTTAAGGAGGTATAAAAATGGGCTTGGAATACGTTAGAATATCACCGGGCTTTGAAAAATATATGCCAAAGGACTATATAGACCTTATCAAGTTTGGTCCCTTTGGTAAGCAAATAGACATTCAACAACTTGGACAGTTCAAAGAGCTTGTGGAAGAACATCCTATGTGCGCCGGCTGTTTCATGGCGTACTTTGTTAGAATATTCTACGCTTCCCTTCCCAGCCCCGAGGATACTATAGTGATCGGTACAGCAGGATGTGCAAGGCTTGCCCTTTCTCAGGCTGCAGTGCCCTTTATATACGGAAACTACGGAGACACCAACGCAGTGGCCTCAGGTTTAAAGAGAGCCCTCAATATTAGGTTCCCCGATAAGAACAAGGATGTGGTTGTTATAGCGGGTGATGGTGGATTAATAGACATAGGCTTTGGTATGACTATGCACTCTTGGTTTAGAAGGGAGAAGTTCACCACCATAATGGTGGATAACGAAGTTTATGGAAACACAGGCGGTCAGGAAAGCGGCATGTCTCCAAGGGGTGTGCAGCTTAAGATGGCTCCAAAGGGCAAACAGTTTGATAAGATAAACGCGGTGGAGCTTGCACAAACAGCTGGTTGTGTTTATGTGGCAAAGCTTGCCCCTACCAATCCCAAGAGGATAGCAAAGACCGTAAGAAGGGCTATCCTTGCCGCAAGGCATTTTGGTCCTACTTTTATACACGCCTACACTTCTTGCAACATAGAATACTCCATACCCACGGAAAAGGTGCTTGAGGATGCAAGAAGGAGGGAAAAGCAAGATTTTGGCTTTTATGAATGGATGACGGACGAGGTGAAGGAGTTCTTTGAAGAAATGGAAAGGCAGGAGGTAAAAACATGAAAAGGTACAACATAAGAATAGCGGGTGTTGGTGGGCAAGGAGTGGTCACCTCCGCCCACATCCTTGGTAACGCCATGTCTGCAGCAGGCAAATATGCCACCTTGGTACCCTTCTTTGGTTCGGAAAAGAGAATGGCCCCCGTTGAGGCCTATGTTAGAGTATCAGACCAGCCCATATACGAAGTGGGAGAGGTGGTTTATCCCAATGTGATAATGATATACCACCCTCAGGTTATAACCCACGGAAAATCCTACACTATGCCCTTTTACTCTGGGCTAAAGGAAAAGGGGCTTGTTATCATCAATACGGACGTAGATATAATACCTCCAGAAGATTGGGCTATATTGAAGGAGCTTGATACCAGAGTTTATATGTTCCCAGCCACAAAGATAGCCCTTGAAATAGCGGGGACAGAGCTTGCCACCAACATGGCTATGATAGGTCTTTTCTTTGGTATAACCAGGCTTGTAGGTTTTGAACATATAGAACAGGCAGTTAGGGAAAGGTTTTTAGGAAACACCTTTGTGGCCTCCGGTGGTACTGCATCCCTTGACAGTGCCATAGAAAAGAAGTTTAAGAAAAAGATGGAGCTTCTTGAGAAGAACATGCAGGTTATCAGAGAAGCTTTTAAAATAGCGGAAGAAAAGGGATGGGTTGAAGAAGAGGCTTTAACAGGCTAAAATACCATATAAGGAGGCAAGGCAGGTATGTACTATGTGGCGGATGTAAAGGAAAGGGATTGTGCCAAGTATAACTGTAAGCAGTGTGTCCTCTTTTGTCCAGAACCAAACACTTTAATGTATCATGATTCTAAACACGTGGCATGGGTCAATTACAGCAGATGCAAGGGCTGTGCCATATGCGTCTATGTTTGCTCCGACCTTTTGAAGAGAAACTGTATAGAGATGGTTATGGTAACCACCGGGGATTAAGGAGGCAGACATGGATATAGAGAAGAAGTTTGAAGCTTTAGCGGAAGAGGTTTTAAAAAACATGGTAAACCCCGACGTGGACCTGGAGTTTTGTTTTCCAAAAGAGATGGAAGAAGGTTGCCAGATAAAGAACTTCCCCTACATAAAGGTAAAGTACATAGTAGAAGGACATGACGTGTATGAAAAGGAGATAGACATAGACCCAGAATATTGGGAAAAGGATATAAAAGACCTTGCCAACTTTGTATCCTTCCAAATACAACAGTTTATGGAGGAGATTGACTCGGTAGAGTACGGTGGAGAGTGATGCTCCCCGCTTTGGTTATAACAGGCTTTCTGGGAAGCGGTAAGACTACCCTTTTGATAAACTCTGCAAGGGAGTACTTCAAAGATAGGAAGGTGGCAGTTATAGTTAACGAAATGGGGGAGGTAGGGGTGGATGGTAAAATTCTAAAGAATGCTTACTCGGAGGTTTTGGAGCTTCCAGAGGGTTGTATATGTTGTTCTTTGCATTCGGAGTTTGAAAGGGCTTTGGAGGAGATAAAAGAGAAATACAACCCAGAGCTAATTCTTGTGGAAGCCTCCGGCTCTGCAGTGCCTTTTCCAATTGTTATAAGCCTACAAGCTTTGGAATGCACTGTGGAGGGTATTATATGCCTTATAGACTGTGCTAACTTTGAAAGGTACAAGGAAGACAGCACCGCAAAGTACCAAATAGGTGGTTCTAACATACTGGTGCTTAACAAAATAGACCTTGTGGATGGCAACAAGCTGGAAGAAATAAAAAGGGAAGTTATGGAAATATGGCATTTACATAGACCGGTTAATTACTTTACCAACGAGCCATACTACACCAAAGTAAAGCTTTATGAAACCTCTTACGGAAAACTACCAAAGGAAGTCTTTGAGGGTATATACCCCCTTCCCCAACTTAAAGACCTTCCCCACACCCATGAACATTCTCATAGACAAAGACTAATAAACCTCATAGAGCCCGTGGATTACACGGAGCTTGAAGAAAAGCTAAAAAAACTGCCAGAAAAGGTAATAAGAGCCAAGGGAATAGTAAGGCTGAAAAACTACCCTTTACCAGTGGCCATTAACTACTCTTTTGGGTATGTAGACAGTCCAATAGATGTGCCCCATTATAAAGGCCCCTCATTTTTGGTGCTTATTGAAGAGGATTAAATGGGCTTAGACCTACTTTTACAAAACATACTTAATCCACCGGTGCTTATGTTCCTGCTTGGGCTCGGTGCCGTGCTTCTTAAAACAGAGCTTGAAGTACCACAACCTTTGCCAAAACTTTTTTCTCTATACCTTCTTATAGCCATAGGCTTCCATGGAGGCTATGAGCTTTCAAAAAGTGGTATAAACTTTGAGGTTGTCAAGGTGCTTCTTTTGGCAATACTTATGGCGGTGGCCGTGCCCATATACACCTTTTTTATACTTAGACTAAAGCTTGATGTTTATAATGCGGTAGCCATAGCAGCCACCTATGGGTCTATCAGCGCGGTTACCTTCATAACCGCAGGGTCTTTTTTAAACACCCTTAGAGAAAGCTACGGCGGATACATGGTGGCCGCCATGACCCTTATGGAATCGCCCGCCATAGTTATAGGACTTATACTTTTGACCC
This sequence comes from Aquificaceae bacterium, assembly GCA_046294875.1. Taxonomy (GTDB): domain Bacteria; phylum Aquificota; class Aquificia; order Aquificales; family Aquificaceae; genus Pampinifervens. The sequence goes on from JBKBNZ010000016.1 coordinate 9,426, forward strand.
TCTTTGCCAAAAGGGGAAATAATTCCCAGATTGAATGGAAAGAAGTATTTAGAGAAGCCTTCCTAAACCCCTCTGTGTATATACTTATGGGTACTCTCATCATAGGCTTTTTGACAGGAGAAAAGGGATGGAAGGCTATGGAACCTCTCTTTGGAAGCTTGTTTAAAGGTATGCTTGCCTTTTTCCTTTTGGATATGGGGCTTGTGGCTGGGCGAAGATTAGGGGAGATAAAAAAGGTAGGTTTATCCCTTGTAGCCTTTGGCGTACTAATCCCCATTTTTAACGCAATAATAGGTATCGCTCTTGCAAAGTTCTTTGGCTTGCAAAAAGGGGATGCCTTTATGTTTTCTATACTATGCGCCAGCGCCTCCTACATAGCCGTGCCTGCCGCTATGAGGCTTTCCGTTCCAGAGGCAAACCCAAGCCTTTATGTAACCATGTCTTTGGCAATAACCTTTCCCTTTAACATAGCGGTTGGCATACCTCTATACTACTTTATAGTAAATTCTCTATGGGGGTGATAAGATGGAATCGATGAAGAAGGTGGAGATAGTGGTGGATAGCGTGTTTTTAAACAGAGTCCTTGAGATCCTTGAAAGGGCAGGGGTATCGGGCTACACGGTAATAAAGGACGCTTTGGGTAAGGGAGAAAGGGGTATGATGGCTGGAGATGAGCTTACAGACGTGTTTAAAAACAGCTATATATTTACCGTTTGTACGGAAGAGGTGGTTAACAACATAGTACAAGACCTGAGACCCCTTTTGAAAAAGGTAGGCGGTGTCTGCATCGTATCCGATGTTCTTTGGTTGACCCATTGACATGCTACTGGCAAAAAAGCTACCCTCTGCAAGGGATGCCCGCATATACATGTCCGTTGAAAGAAATTATTTAGGGTATATTAGGCTTTCTCTTTATGCTTTATCTTTTTCCATCTTTTTAGAAAAGCTTGAGCTCATAGCTCAAATTACCCAAAAGATGCACGTATCTTTACTTTTACAGATTACTGCAATAGCCACTGCACTGATCGGTGTTTTTCTTATTTTGGTAGGTTCTATGATCTTTCACAGGGATATACTGTATATAGAAGGAGGTATAATGGTGGAGCCAAAAGAAGTAATAGACCCAAGGATCTACATGGCTGCCGAAAGGACTTTCCTTGCATGGGTTAGGACTGCCATAGCTTTAATCGTTTTTGGCTTTGTGATTGAGAGGTTTGAGTTCTTTATAGTACAGCTGGAAAGGGTCTTTAACATGCACCTTAGCGCCGAACACCATAATTTGGCAAAGATAGGACTTTTTATTATAGCCATAGGGATAACAACGCTTATACTAGGTGCCATAAACTTTTTCAGAACCATAAAACAGGTGGATAGAGGCTTTTATAGGACAAGCCTTTGGTATTACAAGCTTTATGGCCTTATCATCTTCCTTACCTGTTTGGTGCTTACCTTTTACGTGCTAAGGATTGTGTAAAAAACTATAAGAAAAACTTATAACCTTATCACATATTTTTAATAGCAACGCAGAGCCTAAGAATTATAATAAAAGGATAATTCCATTTAGGAGGTGATTAAAATGGCAACGATTACACCAGATAAGACCCTTGATGCATCCGGTCTTAACTGTCCTCTTCCCGTTTTAAAAACAAAGAAGGCTATGGAAGAGCTCCAATCTGGCCAAATTTTAGAGCTTATAACCACAGACCCCGGAGCAAAGGCAGACATACCTGCCTTCTGCAACAGAACAGGACATCAACTTCTGGAAGTGGTAGAAGAGGGAGGAAAGATAATCTTCTACATAAAGAAGAAATAGGGGGGTTTTAACATGGCTACCGAAAGACTTGCCATAATAGCCACAAAGGGCACCCTTGATATGGCCTATCCACCTCTTATATTGGCCTCCACAGCTGCATCCCTTGGCATAGAATCTGCCATCTTCTTTACCTTTTATGGCCTTAACATAATCCATAAAAATAAGATGCACGAGCTAAAAATAGCACCCATAGGAAACCCCGCCATGCCCATGGCTTTCCCACCCTCTATGCAGAACACTATAACCAACACCATATCCTCCATATTCCCCGGACCTCCCCAGATAATGGGTATTATTCCCGGCATGACAGACCTTATGAGCTTTATGATGAAAAAGACCATAAAGGAGCACGGCGTTGCAAGCATACCAGAGCTTATAGAAGCATGTAAAGAAGCGGATGTTAAACTCATACCTTGTCAGATGACCATGGAACTCTTCGGTTATAAATATGAAGACCTAATAGACGGCCTTGAACCACCTGCGGGAGCTGCAACCTTTATAAACTACGTGATAGAGGCAGACAAACCTATGATAATCTTTGTTTAAGGAGGATAGATATGGCTTATGAAAAGGTGCTCTTCTACATTCTAACGGTGCCCTTTTTTGAAAGGGCAGAGCCAACCACCGGAGAGCTTATAAACCCACAGGCAGGTGCTCCTTTCTTCTTAGCTACCGCAGCCACTACAATGGATTACGAAGTGGAGATGGTTATAACCTCAGAAGCAGGTTTTCTCCTTATGAGGGACAACGCAAAAAAGGTAAAAGTAAGGCCGGGAGTAGAGCAGACAGTATACGACTTTATAAAGATGGCAAAGGATGCGGGAGTTAAGATCTACCTTTGCGTACCCTCTCTTGACCTAACGGAGATATACAAGAAGGAAGATGTGAACCCCGAGCTTTGCGATGGTATTATAGGTGGTGCCGCTTTCCTTGACAAGCTTATGAGCGGCGAGTATGCGGTACTTACCCTGTAGACCTTTTTTTGTCTGTAGGATTATAAGCATATGCTTAAATTCATATAAGCAAAACTTATTTGACTATAATCATCTTCGTGATAACTTTATAAGAAGAAAGCCAAAGGAGGTTTAACCATGGAAGGACACCCTTATGGATACAATTTGCCCATATCGGAGAAAACCAAGGCTGTGCCTTGGGAAGAAAAGGTCCGTGTAGTAGAGGAGGTAAAGTCGGACTTTCGTTTTAAAGAATATATATTTGGCTGTCTTAACTGCGGCGTATGTACCGCTTCCTGTCCCTCTAACAGGTTCTTTGATTACTCTCCAAGGGAAATAGTTCAAAGGTTCTTGGAAGAAGACGTAGAAGTTCTCTACGACATGATGCATGAATACATATGGGCATGTTCTCAGTGTTTTACCTGTTGGATAAGGTGTCCCTTTGTAAACAATCCCGGCGGTCTTGTGGCCATAATGAGAGAGGTGGCAGTGCGCAACGCCTTTGAGGCCACGAAGGATCTGCTCAAGCCCTACGGTAGGGTTCTTCTAAAGGTTATGACCACAGGGAACCAGCTTTCTGCAGATATGCTACAGCCCGACTTCTTCCCAGACTGGGGTCCCAAGATGGCAGACAACATGGAAAACCTAAGAGCGAAAAGGCTTGCCATTCCCTTTGACGTAGGAAAGTCTGTAAAGACCGCTTGGGAAGTTTCCTTGGAAACAGCCATAGAAATGTACACCATATGGAGAGAGACGGGCATCTTTGAAATGCTTGAAAAACTTGACCCCAACCTTTATAACGTCATAATGGACATAGTAGAAGAGAACGAAGAGAGGTACGAAGAGCTTTATGAGGAAGAGGAATAAGCTAACAAAAGGGTTTGAAGCCCAAAAAACTTTAAGGAGGTATAACCATGGCACATGGACATGGCTTTGGACATAACAGCCCCGGAGGCCTTTTAAGATATCCCAAGGAGCCACCCTTCCCCCTAAAAGAGTACAGCGCCCACTACGACCACATCTTTGAAATGATGGAAGAGCTTGAGGCGAAGGGAGAGATCCTCATATACAGGATCACCGAAGAAAATCAGCCCGTGGAGGTTTTTACCAGGACCGGTAGGATAAAAACCATACCCACCAACAAGCTATGGCACCACAAATCCTGCGGACAGTGTGGAAACATCCCCGGATATCCTGCCTCTGTTTTCTGGTTTATGAATAAATTTGGCCTTGACTATTTAAACGAGCCTCATCAAACCTCTTGTACTGCATGGAACTATCACGGCTCTGGCACCTCCAACCCAGTAGCTCTTGCAGCTGTCTGGCTTAGAAACATGCACCAAGCATGGAAGACGGGCTATTACCCACTCATACACTGTGGAACTTCCTTCGGGTCTTACAAGGAAACCAGAGAGCAGCTTATAATGAACAAGGAACTAAGGGATGCGGTAAAGCCCATCCTTAAAAAACTTGGAAGGCTTACAGAGGACGGAAGGATAGTAATACCCCAAGAAATTGTTCATTACTCCGAGTGGGTCCATGCTATGAGGTATAAAATTGCCGAGCTTTACCAAAAGGAAGGCAAGGCAAAGGGTATAGATGTTTCCAACGTAAGGGTGGCTATCCACAGCGCCTGCCACGTTTACAAGATGATAGCAGACGATTATCCTTATGACCCAGAGGTTTATAACGGTCAAAGGCCTGCTGCCTCTACCGCTGTAGTAAAGGCCCTTGGAGCCCAAATAGTGGACTATTCCACATGGTACGATTGCTGTGGCTTTGGCTTTAGGCACATACTAACAGAGAGGGAATTTACGAGGTCTTTTGCCCTACAAAGGAAGCTAAAGGTTATAGCAGAGCAAGTAAAGGCAGACCTTATAGTAACCCATGATACGGGTTGCACCACCACCTTTGAAAAGAACCAGTGGATAGGAAAGGCACACGGCATGTATCACCCCGTTGCCGTTATGTCGGATGTGATGTTTGCGGCCTTGGCTTGCGGAGCCCATCCCTTCAAGGTGGTACAGCTCTATTGGAATTGTTCCAACTACGAGCCCCTCTTGGAAAAGATGGGTATAACCAACTGGAGAGAGTTAAGAAAGGAATGGGAAGATACGGTTAAATACATAGCGGAGCTTGAAAAGGCTGGCAAGTACGACGAGCTTATGGAGTTCTTCAAAGAATACGACCTTTATGAACCCTATAGCAGAACTTCCACCGGTAAGCCAAGGGCTTCCGCTACCGCCAACATGCCCTTGTTCAAATCCTAAGCTTTTATGGGGGCTTTGCCCCCTTAAGAACTAATTAAGGAGGTATAACATGTCAAAGAGCGTACTGGTTATAGGTGGCGGTCCAGCAGGACTTGCAGCGGCAAGAACTTTGGGAAGGCTTGGCATCTCCACCGTACTGGTGGAAAAGGACGGTCAGCTGGGTGGGAACCCCATCAAAAACCACTATCACACCCTTATCCCAAGAAAGTTAAAACCCTCCCAGGTGATAGGTCCTTACATAAAGGATGTGGAAAGCAACCCCAACGTTAAAGTGCTGTTAAACACAGAGCTTACAGCCTGTGAAGGAGAGCCCGGATCCTACAAGGTGACCCTATCTAATGGAGAAAAACACGAAGTGGGTGCAATAGTGGTGGCAACGGGTTTTGAACACTTTGATCCAAGAAGGAAGGGAGAGCTTGGCTATGGCCTTTATCCCGATGTGATAACCAACCTTGAGCTTGAAAAGATGTTCTCTCAAGATGGAAGGCTTTACAGACCTTCTAATGGACAACTACCCAAAAGGGTAGCCTTTGTCTTCTGCGTAGGTTCAAGGGATAGACAGCTTGGCGTTACCAACGTACATTGCTGCAGGTATGGATGTGCTTTGTCGGGTCTTCAAGGCTCCGAGATAAAGGAACACTACCCCGACGTAGACGTCTTTTGCTACTACATGGATGTAAGAACCTATGGCACTTGGGAATACCCCTTCTACTGGGCACCACAAGAGAAGTACGGTGTTAGGTATGTAAGGGGTAGGATAGCAGAGATAACTTACAGCCCCGCGGATGGCAGACTAAGGATAAAGCACGAGGATACCATAGTGCGAAGGCCTTCTGAAATTCCCATGGATTTGGTAGTTTTGGTGCTTGGAATGGAGCCCTCACCGGGAACCAAGAAGGTGGCAAAGATCCTTGGACTTGCCCAAGATCCAGACAGCCAATTCTTGATACCTTCTGAAGAATCTGGCTCAAACATAGTATCCAACAAGCCCGGCATATTTATAGCTGGAGCTTGTAAGGGACCCATAGATATAGAGTCCTCCTTCTCGGAGGGAGAAGCAGCAGCGGCAGAAGCTGCAGCCTTCCTTGGTGCAAAGGTGACGGTATGAAAAAACCCGTAATACTTGACGACTTTTTAGTTAGGGACTACTTGATAAAGATCCTTGGAGAAGGCGAGGAGTTCGTGCAGGAATTTTATAAGGATCTCCTCGCCAAGTCCCTCCTTTTCCAAAAGGCCTTTAGCAAGGAAAGGCTTCCTTCTTTAACAGAAGAAGACCTTAACCTTGTCCTTGAAAAGATCTTCCCAGCAAGGAGAAGAAGAGAGAGGATAATTCAAGAGACAGGAGTAGAAAGGTTAAAAAGGGCTATAAGCGACCTTTTGTATGGAAAGGCAAAAAGCTGGGAAGAAAGGGTTGAAAGGTTTGCAAAGGAGATAAGGGGCGTAGATAAAAAGATGGCAAGGGATATAGCCAGCGAGATCCTTCACTTTACCTTCCCAGAAGATTATGTGTTATGGGTGAGCTGGATATGGGATCCAGAAAGTGAAAGCGGTGCGGTGGTTTTCCTAAAAGAGGAGCCTCCAAAAAGAAGTATGTACGGCGAGACCTACGAAGAGTTTGAACAGATATACAAACAAATACAAGAAAAACTTTTGGACTTTGGGATAAAGGTGAAGGGATATCTCTTCGTGGATATATTCCTTGCAATGATATACGCCACCTATGTAGATTACATGACCCTTTCAACTATGCATAGCGCCAAGGGCTTTTTCCCGCCCGCAGGGTCTATGGCCAGAAGATTGCTTGGTGTTTTAAGGAACGAAGACCTTTTGGAGGTGTAAACCATGGCTATACATGAAAGAAGCCTTGTAGAGCCGGAAAGAATCGTTAGAAAAGAAAGGCTTGTGATTGACGGTGTGGACGTTTCTGGGGACTGGAACCTTTTGATCCTCCCCAGAGTTATAAACGACTATGATCTTGATTTTGGCAAGGAGGTTTTAAACACTCCCGAGGGCAAGACCATAAACCAATGCTATCAATGTTCCTATTGCACCGCCTCTTGTCCCATACATAACTATTGGGATGAAAGGTACAATC
>JBKBNZ010000017.1:0-16355 GCA_046294875.1 Aquificaceae bacterium
CTTGTACAGGTCAATGCCAAAGGCATAAAAACCTTCCTTTGCATACCTGTCGCACACATCCTTTATATGGTCTACAAGCCCCCACCACTCGTGGAAAACAAAAACCATAGGTCCTTTGCCAAACTCTGGTTCTGCCAAATATCCAGAAACTTCCACGCCGTTCTTCGAAAAGCTAACCATCCTACCCATGGTAGCACCTCCATTTTTAGTTCCTGTCTAAATTATACCCTAAACCATGCGTTTAGTAGCTTTGCTGGATAAAAAAGGCTATTCACCACAAAGTATGGGAAAGGGCTCTCTTATCTCCTCGGAAGGTGGTTTGTGTTCCGCAGTACCCCTAAGGGATGTGTCTCCTTGCAATGCTTACTGTCTATTCTAAAAGTGAACACCCCGCCCATAGTTCACTTAGTCCATACGGAAAAGACAAAATCTTTGTTCTTTACCTGAGAGTGGCAGGCATGACAATCTTTTACCATATCTTTAACCAGATTGTTTCCTTTTCCATCATAGGCAAAATAGCCCCAGCCATCAGTTTCACTTATATTTGTCTACTATCCTTATACCATAAAAGCTTATATCCTCGTGAATACTGCTAAAAGGGTTAAAGAGGGGGTGCTTTTGGTCAAAAATGAGCATGCTTTTAAAGCTTCCTCATGATACCGCTTAGTAGTGCAGGTATCCTCGCCTGCGAGAAAAAAGGTTGGAAGCCTGAACTACCGAGCATGTATTAATGAGTTTTGCGGATAATTTTCCCCTCAACGTAATGTAAGGTTTAAATTGTACTACGTGGTTCGATGGTTTTGCCCTTTTTGCTGGAAAGAAGTTTCGGAAGGGGACGAGATCTGTCCCCATTGTGGGAGAGACCTAAGGGCCTTTCATAGTTTGAGTTTTGAAGACAAACTCTTACTTGGTCTTGATAATCCAGTAACTCAGACCAGAATGTTTATAATTGAACTCTTAGGAAGAAAAAGGGTAAGTAAAGCTGCCGATAAACTATGTAGCATGCTTTTTGAAAAAAGAGACATTTATGAGCTTATGGCTATAGCAAAGGCTTTATATTCAATAGGTTCAAATGCAGCCATAGATTGCCTCAAGAGAAGAAGCTTTTCTGAAGACCTAACACCCAATTTCATAAAGGAACTCATAAAGAACTCTCTTTAATGGGATATTTATACCACTTGACAAGACCTTGTAAACTGGATTATAATTAGCTTTCCTATCCGCAGGGTTTAACTGCGAAGGATTTGGGTATTTATCCAAAAATTTGTGGTATAATTATTAGCTTGTATTTAGAGGTGTGTAGCCATGATACCAAGGCAAGGATATGCTAACGTAGCGGACAATTCGGGCGCCAAAAGGGTGCAGATAATAGGCATACCCTATGCCCCAAGGGGATATGCCACCGTAGGTGATGTGGTCACCGTCACCGTTAAAAGCGCTGCCCCAAACAGCCCTGCAAAAAAAGGGAAAGTTTACAGGGCTGTGGTAGTAAGGACCAAGAAGGAAGTTAGAAGGCCAGACGGTAGCTATATAAAGTTTGATGATAATGCGGTGGTGCTATTAAATCAGTACGGAGAGCCCCTTGGCACGCGCATACTGGGTCCTATAGCAAGAGAAGTTAGAAACAGAGGCTTTACCAAGCTTGCATCCTTAGCTCCGGAGGTAGTCTAATGGCTCAGAGGATAAAAAAGGGAGACACGGTTGTTGTTATGAGAGGTAAAGAAAGGGGTAAAACGGGTGAGGTAATCAAAGTCCTTACCGACGAGAATAGGGTTATTATAAAGAATGTCAACTTAGTCAAGAAGCATGTGAAGGAGATTCCTAACGTTAGAGAAGGTGGTATATACGAAATAGAGGCTCCTATCCATATAAGCAATGTGATGCTTCTTTGCCCAAAGTGTCAAAAGCCCACAAGGGCGGGAATAAGGGTGGTAATGGAAGGCGATACCATAAGGAAGTACCGTTATTGTAAGAAATGTAATGAAAACATAGACCTTGTGAGAGAAAAGGTGAGGGTTAAAAGATGAGCGTGGAAACTAAATATGTACCAAGACTTTACACCAAGTACCATCAAGAGGTAGTGCCTCAGCTTATAAACCGCTTTGGCTACAAAAATCCTATGGAAGTGCCAAGGATAGTCAAGGTGGTAGTAAATATGGGCGTTGGTGAGGCGGTTTCCGACATAAAACAGCTTGAACGCGCCATGGAGGACCTAAAGGCTATAACCGGCCAACATCCTGCAGTGAGAAGGGCAAAGAAATCGGAAGCAGGTTTTAAACTAAGAAAGGGTATGCCCGTGGGTCTAAAAGTGACCCTTAGAAAGGAAAGGATGTGGGACTTTCTTGACAAGCTAATATCTGTGGCTCTTCCAAGGGTTAAAGACTTCAAGGGCTTGAACCCAAGGTCCTTTGACGGAAGGGGCAACTATGCCTTTGGAATATCGGAGCAGATAGTTTTTCCAGAAATAGACTATGAAAAGGTGGATGCGATAAGGGGTATGGATATAATAATCCATACCACAGCCAAGAAGGATGAGGAAGCCCTTTGGCTTCTTTCTCTTCTTGGACTCCCAATAAGAAACCCAGGAGGATAAAATGCCCAGAAAGGCTAAGGTTGCAAAGGATGTTATGCATTTTCCTAAGTACGTAGTTAGGCACAAAAATAGGTGTCCTATTTGTGGAAGGCCCAGAGGTTTCATAAGGCAGTTTGGTATGTGTAGATTATGTTTTAGGGAACTTGCCCTTAGGGGAGAGATCCCCGGCGTTAGGAAGGCAAGTTGGTAAGGAGGTAAAAGATGGACCCAATAGCGGATATGTTCTCTGCCATTAAGAACGCCATACAGAGGCGTATGGATTATGTGGAGGTACCCTCTTCCAAGCTGAAGGAAGCCATTTTGGAGCTTCTAAAAAGGGAGGGCTACATAAAAAATTGGGAAAGGATAGAAGACCAAAAGAAAGGTACCCAGTATAAGCTAAGAATACACCTTAAGTATTTAGACCCCAAAAAGGAAGAGAACGTCATATCGGAGATCAAAAAGGTCTCCAAGCCCGGAAGGAGAATATACGTGCCCAAGCACAGGATCCCTTATGTTAAAAAAGGTTTTGGCATAGCCATCCTTTCCACGGACGCAGGTCTTATAACAGACCACGAAGCCCGCAGTCTTGGAAAGGGTGGAGAATTAATAGCTTATGTTTGGTGAGGTGCTAACATGTCAAGGATAGGGAAAAAGCCCATAGAGATACCAGAAAAGGTTAAAGTAAGCCTACAGGGCGAAGAGATTCTCGTAGAGGGTCCAAAGGGCAAGCTTTCTATGAAGATACATCCCGACATGAAGGTTTACGTGGAAAACAACACCATAAAAGTAGAAAGACCAAGCGACGATCCTTTCCATAGAGCTATGCACGGAACCACCGCGGCCTTGATAAGGAACATGATAAAAGGTGTAACAGATGGTTTTACGCAGGTGCTTGAAGTGGTAGGGCTTGGATACAAAGCTGCCGTAAAGGGAAACAACTTAGAACTAAGCCTTGGCTATTCCCACCCTGTGGTATATCCTATTCCTTCTGACGTAAAGATTGAGGTTAAGGAAAATAAGATATACGTAAGCGGAATAGACAAGCATAGAGTTGGACAAGTTTGTGCCCAAATAAGGGCTTTCAAGAAGCCTGATGCCTACAAGGGTAAAGGTATACGTTACGAGGGCGAAGTGCTCAAGCTAAAAGCTGGTAAAGCTGCCGGCAAAGGTAAAGGTGGTAAGAAGTAGGGAGGTAAAGGATGGCAAAGTTAAACAGGCATGAAAAGAGAGAAAGAAGACACAAAAGGATAAGAAAAAAGATCTTTGGAACTCTTGAAAGGCCAAGGTTGTGCGTATACAGAAGCTTGAATGCTTTCTATGCTCAGATAATAGATGATACAAAGGCTCACACCCTGGTATCTGCATCCTCCATAGACAAGGATTTTGTGGAACTAACAGGTAAAAGGGGCGGAAAGTCTATAAAGGATGTGGAAAAGGTGGCAGAGCTTTTGGTAAAAAAAGCCCTTGAAAAGGGTATAAAAAAGGTGGTCTTTGACAGGGGCGGTTTTCTGTACCATGGAAAGATAAAGGCCTTTGCCGACAAGTGTAGAGAATTAGGCCTTGAATTCTAAAGGAGGCAAAGATGGGTGGCATATCTATTGAAAGGCTAATTGACAAAAAGAGAAAAGAGCAAGCTATAGCAGAGTTAGAAGACCAGCTACAGATAGAAGAAAGGCTAATTTACGCAAAAAGGACTACAAGGGTCACAAAGGGTGGAAAAAGGTTTTCCTTTAGCGCCCTTGTTATAGTAGGAGACAAAAGAGGATTCGTAGGTTTTGGGCTTGGTAAGGCAAGGGAAGTACCCATAGCCATAGCCAAAGCCATAGAAGATGGTAAAAAGCATATGATAAGAGTCCCCATAGAGAACGGTACTGTTCCTCATGATGTTATAGGTCATTATGGACCCACCATGATAAAGGTGATGCCCGCAAGGCGTGGAACAGGTATAGTTGCCGGTGGTGCTGCAAAGCCCATTTTTGAATTGGCCGGCTATACGGACGTCCTTACAAAGCTTCAAGGCAGTACAAACCCAAACAACGTTGTAAGGGCTGCCTTTGACGCCCTTTTAAAGCTAAAATCCTTGGAAGAGGTGGCAAAGGAAAGGGGTATAGACGTAGAGGTTTTAAGAAAAAGGTATAATCTGTATGCAAGAGATCTGCGTATCCCCTAAGGGAGGTAAAGAATGGCTAAGTTAAGGGTAAAGCTGGTAAGAGGTTTGGCAGGAAAGCCCGAAGCGCAAATAAAGGCTGTAAAAAGCCTCGGACTAAGAAAAACAGGCCAAGAAGTTATCCTTGAAGATAATCCTATGGTAAGAGGTAACATACGTAAGGCCATCTATCTTCTTCAAGTAGAGGAGGTAAAGGATGAAGCTACATGAGTTGGCACCCAACGAGGGAGCAACGAAAGAAAGAAAAAGAGTAGGAAGAGGAATTGGTTCTGGACTTGGTAAGACCTGTGGAAAAGGACATAAGGGCCAAAAGACACGCTCCGGGGATAGAAATATGCCTTCATGGTTTGAAGGAGGTCAAACACCCCTCCATAAGAGAATTCCCAAGAGGGGTTTTAGACCTTTGGAAAGGATAGAGTATTCGGTGGTAAACCTAAAGACCCTTGAAAGGTACTTCCAAGCGGGTGAGGAGATCACTCCAGAGGCGCTTCTCCAGAAGGGACTTGTTAAAAAGGGTATGCCCGTGAAAATACTGGGAGATGGTGAGCTTACAAAGCCTCTAAAGGTAAAAGCTCACGCCTTTTCTAATTCTGCTAAAGAAAAGATAGAGGCTGTGGGCGGTACCTGCGAGGAGATAAAGTGATTGAGTATATAAAACAGCTCTTTACCCTTGAGGACTTTAAGAAAAGGTTTTTATACACCCTTTTTATGCTCGCCATATACAGGCTTGGTAGCCATATACCTCTGCCCGGTATAGATACTACCGCGCTCCAAGATTTCTTTAAAAGCTTTGAGGGTACCATATTCTACCTTTACGATATCTTCTCCGGTGGAAACCTTGCCCGTATGACCCTTTTCGCCCTTGGCGTTATGCCCTATATATCTGCTTCCATAATGATGCAGCTTCTAACGGTGGCGATACCGGAGCTTCAAAGGCTTGCCAAAGAAGAGGGCGATTACGGAAGGTACAAGATAAACCAATACACACGCTACCTTACCATCTTTGTAGCCTTTGTACAGTCCATAGGTATAGCCATATGGCTCCAAAATCAAGTTTCTCCAAAGGGAACCCCCATAGTGGATAGCCCAGGCATTCTCTTTACTTTAACCACCGTGATAGCCCTTGTCTCTTCTACCATGTTTTTGGTATGGGTAGGGGACAGAATAACTCAGAAGGGTATAGGCAACGGTATGTCTTTACTTATCTTTGCCGGTATTGTGGCGGGCTTTCCCAGTGCAGCGATAAGGATATGGAGCATGCTACAAAACGGTGATATATCACCCTTTGCGCTGGTGGGGATTATCCTACTTGTGATAGTAGTAGTTGTAGGTATAGTTTTTATGCAAGAGGCAGAAAGGAGAATACCCATTCAATACCCAAGAAGACAGATGGGCAGGCAGGAGGTGGTGGGATCTTCCAGCTATTTACCTTTAAAGCTAAACCCGGCTGGCGTTATACCCATCATCTTCGCCCAATCTTTGCTTATAATACCTTCTACAGTTCTTGGCTTTATGCAAAATCCCATAGCAAGGGCTCTTCACGATGCCTTTAACCCAACCACTATACCCTATAACATACTTTACGTAGCCTTTATAGTTTTCTTCACTTACTTTTATACCGCAGTTTTGATAAACCCCGTGGATGTGGCAGATAACCTACGAAAGGCAGGAGCCTTTATCCCTGGAGTAAGGCCGGGACAAGATACACAGAAATATTTGGAATATATAATAAACCGTTTGGCCTTTGTGGGAGCTCTTTTCCTAAGCGTGGTTGCTACCATTCCCATATTTATAAGCCTGTGGCTAAAGGTACCCTTCTACTTTGGAGGTACCACAGCCCTTATAGTGGTGGGCGTAGCCCTTGATACCATTAACAAGCTGGAGGCCCAGATGCTGCAGCAAAAATATACCAAATATACACGGAGGGTAAAATGATACTGGTCTTTTTGGGACCACCGGGGTCTGGCAAAGGTACTCAGGCAAAAAACCTATCAAAGGAGCTCGGCCTTTTGCACCTATCCACGGGCGATCTGCTCAGAGATGCAGTAAAGAAGGCTACTCCCTTAGGCTTAAAGGCAAAGGAGTATATGGAAAGAGGAGAGCTCGTACCCGATAGTTTAATAATTAGTCTTATTGAAGAGGTTATGCCCTCCCAAGGTGGCTTTATATTGGATGGTTTTCCGAGAACCATAACTCAGGCTTTGGCCCTTGAAGAGATGCTAAAAAAACATGGTAAGAAGGTGGATAAGGTTATCCTTTTTGATGTGCCAGAGGATGTGGTAGTGGACAGAATATCGGGAAGGCTTACATGCCCCCAATGTGGTGCAGTCTATCACGTAAAGTATAACCCACCAAAGCGGGAAGGCATATGTGATGTGTGTGGTAGTAAGTTAATTCAAAGGGAGGATGATAGGGAAGAAGTAATAAGGAAAAGGTTCAGAGTTTACCAAGAGCAAACAAAACCCCTTATTGACTTTTACAGGGAAAGGGATAACTTAATTAGCTTGGATGCCACCTTAGACGTGGAAGAGGTAAAAGAAAGGCTTTTAGAGGCTATAAAAGATGGCAATTGAGTTGTATTCTTTCAAAGAGATTGAAAAGATAAAAAAGGCTTGTCAGGTAGTGGTGGAGGTGTTGGAAGAGGTGGCGCAGGCGGTAAAGCCTGGGATCTCTACCTACGAGCTTGACATGATAGCCAGACAGGCCACAAAAAGAAGGGGGGCAAAGCCCGCCTTTCTAAACTACAAACCTCCCTTTAGCAATGAAAGCTTTCCTGCAAGTCTTTGCGTGTCCGTTAACGAGGCAGTGGTGCATGGGCTTCCTAAGAAGGAACAGATAATAAAAGAGGGTGATATAGTAAGCCTTGACTTTGGGGCTTATGTGGATGGTTATGCGGGAGACTCTGCCATAACGGTGGCCGTTGGTCAAATAAGCAAAGAAAAAGAGATGCTTATGAAAGCTACAAAGGAAGCCCTTGAAGAGGCGGTAAAGGTTTGTATGCCGGGCAATTGGGTTTCCGATATAGTGGATGCCATATACAAAGTTGCAAAAAAGTATGGGGTATATCCTCTAAAAAATCTTGGAGGCCACGGCATAGGTAGGAAGGTGCACGAAGACCCATTTATCCCAAACCACCCCGCCAATTTAATCCAAGAAAATAAAGATTACAAACTAAGGCAAGGTATGGTGTTGGCCGTTGAGCCCATGCTGTCCCTTGGTACGGACGAGATAAGCCATAACGGCGATAGATGGACGGTTATCACCGCGGACAGAAGCCCTGCGGCACATTATGAGTATGTGGTTGCAGTTACCAAACAAGGACCTATTGTTTTAACGGAGTTTAAAGATGGGTAAGAAAAAGGGAGAAGAACAGCCCAAGGAGAAAGGAATAGTGCTTGAGGGTGAAGTTGTAGAAGCTTTGCCCAACGCCATGTTTAGGGTGAGGTTAGAAACGGGGCATGAGGTTCTTGCCCATGTATCTGGCAAGATGAGGATTCATTTTATAAGGATATTGCCGGGGGACAAGGTAAAGGTGGAGCTTTCACCCTATGACCTTACAAGAGGAAGAATTGTATATAGGGGGTAGTTTGTGGTATAATGTTTAGCTTACAAGGAGGTTGATATGAAGGTAAAGCCCTCAGTAAAACCCATGTGTGCCAAATGTAAGATTATAAGAAGAAAGGGTAGAGTTATGGTGATTTGTGAAAACCCAAAGCATAAGCAAAGACAGGGTTAAGGAGGAAAGAAATGGCAAGGATAGCAGGTGTAGACCTTCCCGATGGTAAAAAGTTGGAGGTTGCCCTTACTTACCTTTATGGCATCGGTTGGGCAAGGGCAAAGGAAATATGTGAAAAAACGGGCATTCCCTGTACCAAAAGGCTTGGAGAGCTAACGCCAGAGGAGCTAAACACCATTCGTAAGTTTATAGAGCAAAACTACACGGTGGAAGGAGACCTCAAAAGAGAGGTCCAGATGAACGTAAAAAGGCTTATAGACATGGGATGCTACAGAGGTATTAGACACGTGAGGGGTCTCCCTGTAAGAGGGCAGCAGACAAGGACTAATTCAAGAACCAGAAAGGGCAAAAGAAAAACCGTTGGCGGCACGAAGAAAAAGATAGTCAAGTAAGGAGGTAGTATATGGCAAGAAGGAAACAACAACCTAAAAAACAAAAAAGGACCGTTACCGAAGGTATAGTACATATACTTAGCACCTTTAACAATACGGTGATAACTATAACCGACAAACAAGGCAATACTCTTGTGTGGGAAAGCGGTGGTACTGTGGGCTTTAAGGGAACAAGGAAAAGCACACCATATGCAGCCCAGTTGGCAGCTCAAAAGGCAGCAAAGAGAGCGATACAAGAATACGGACTTCAAGAGGCAGAAGTAAGAATAAAAGGAGCGGGAGCGGGAAGAGAATCAGCTCTTAGGGCAATACATGCAGCTGGTATAAAGATAAAGGTCATAAGGGATGTAACCCCAATACCCCACAATGGATGCAGACCACCTGCCAAAAGGAGGGTTTGAAGAATGGGTAGGTTCATAGGACCTTGGGTAAGGCATGATAGAAGGCTTGGCGTAGTAGTTTCTGGCAAAAAGAATGCTCCAAAAATTCTCTCCAGAAGAAACTTCCCACCTGGCCAGCATGGAAGAGTAAAGGGAAGAAGAAGAAAGCTCACCGAGTATGGCCTGCGCCTTTTAGAAAAGCAAAAGCTCAAACTCCTGTATGGTGGTATAAGAGAAAAGCAGTTTAAGAGATACTTTGATGAAGCATCCCGTTCAAAGGGTAATACAGGTCAGGTTCTTCTCCAACTTCTTGAAAGAAGGCTTGATAATGTAGTATATAGATTAGGGTTTGCCTCCACAAGAAGACAGGCAAGGCAGTGGGTGGCCCATGGCCACTTTTTAGTGAATGGTAAAAAGGTGGACATACCCTCTTATAGGGTCCAGTCTGGAGATATAATAGAAGTAAGGCCAACTTCAAGGGATATTCCTCAGCTATTGGAAAACCTTGAAAATATAGATCCCAGAAGTATACCCTCATGGCTTGAGCTTGACAAGGAAAACTTCAGGGGTAAAGTTATAGACCTCCCCAGAGATATCCAACTTGAGGTGCCTGTAAACCTCCAGTACATAATTGAGTTCTACTCCAGAGTTTAAGGAGGTGTTTTATGTTAAGAGAGTATGTTTTTCCTTCAAAGGTATATTGGGAAGAAAGAAACAAAAATTATGGCAAGCTTGTAATAGAACCCCTTGAGAGGGGCTTTGGTATAACCATAGGTAATTCACTAAGAAGGACTCTTCTGTCTTCCATAGAGGGTACTGCTATAACCGCAGTAAAGATATACGGAGTGTACCACGAGTTTTCCTCCGTTGAGGGTATCCAAGAGGATGCCCTTGAGATGATAGCCAATTTAAAGAGGGTAAGGTTTAAGCTTCACAACTCCGATGTGGAAATACTCTACCTTAAGAAAAAAGGAGAAGGAGTGGTATATGCCAAAGACATAAGCCTTCCACCAAACGTGGAAATTGTAAATCCAGAGCAGAAGATATTAACCATAACAGACCCTAACAAAGAGATAAACATGGAAATTAGAATTGAACGAGGGTTTGGATATGTACCCACCGAGGAGATGGAGGTTATTGGAGAAATCGGTTGGATATTGGTTGATGCAGACTTTTCTCCCGTGCGTCAAGTTGCCTTCAGGGTCGAAAAGACAAGGGTAGGTAAAAGAAGCGACTACGACAGGCTTATAATGGAAATACATACGGATGGTACAAAAACCCCCGATGAAGTTGTAAAAGAAGCGGTTCAGTTAATAATTAAAAACTTTGGAGCCCTTGAAAATATCTCCTTTGAAGCACCAATAATAGAAGAAGTGGTAGGAGTTGTTGATGAGTTTGTAGAGAAGTTGAGCCTTCCCATAGAGGAGTTGGATGTGTCCCAAAGGGCGCTTAACTCTATAAAAAGGATGGGTATAACCACCATAGGAGATTTAGTAAGGCTAAGTGAAGAAGACCTAAAAAGCACAAAGAATATAGGTAGGAAGGCTATAAATGAAATAAAGGAAGCCCTGAAACAGATGGGACTTTACTTGGGAATGGATATAGAAAGTAGGAGGTAGGTTATGAGACACAGGGTAAAGAAAAAGCACTTTGACAGGACAAAGGAGCAAAGGCTTGCCCTTTATAGGTCTTTGGCAAGGGCACTTATAATGGAAGAAAGGATAGAAACCTCTCTGCAAAGGGCAAAGGCTGCAAGGTCTTTTATAGAAAGGCTTGTAGAACTTGGTAAAAAGGGTAATTTGGCATCCCGTAGAAGAGCTCTTATCCTATTACCCGATAAAAAGGCTGTAAAAAGACTTTTTGAAGAGATAGCTCCAAGGTTTGAAGGTAGAAAAGGTGGATATACAAGGATCATAAAGCTTCCCAACAGAAGGATAGGCGATGGATGTGAGTTGGCTATCCTTGAGTTTGTAGAATGATCAAGGGTATTCTTTCTTTACTCATAAACCTTTTGATACTTCTTGTGTTTGTGCATGCCATAGGCTCTTGGATACCCCAAGTAAGGGAAAGTAGGTTTTATTACCATCTTGATAGGCTGGTTTCCCCATTGCTTGAACCCTTTAGAAGAATAATTCCAGCAGTAGGTGGTTTAGACCTTTCTCCTCTTTTGCTTCTTTTTATCCTATATTTGATAAAAAACCTCCTAAGGCTTTGAGGCTTGACCTTTACCTTGTAGAAAAGGGCTATGCACCCACGAGGGAGAAGGCTCAAGCCCTTATAATGGCTGGTCTTGTTTTGGTGGAGGGAAAGGTAGTTAGCAAGCCGGGAACTAGAATTAAAGAAGGGCAAAGGGTAGAGGTAAAAGAGCTTCCTAAGTACGTATCAAGGGCTGGGTATAAACTGGAGGGGGCTTTGGAAAGGTTTGATATAAAGGTAGAGGATATGGTAGCTCTTGATGTAGGCTCTTCTACCGGTGGTTTTACTCAATGTCTTCTTATGCACGGTGCCCAAAGGGTTTATGCGGTGGACGTAGGAAAGGGACAGATGGACCCAAAGCTAAGGGAGGATCCAAGGGTTGTATTGTATGAAGAGACCGACGCAAGAGAGTTAAGTGAAAAACATATACCAGAAAAGGTGGATATAGTAACAGTAGATGTATCCTTTATATCGGTGTTAAAGGTGCTTCCAAATGTATTAAAATTTCTAAAAGAGGAGGGTATTTTGTTAGTGCTTGTAAAACCTCAGTTTGAATTGGAGCCTAAAAAGGTAAGGAAGGGAATAGTAAGGGAAGAAATTCACAAAAGGGAAGCTATAATTAAAGTTGTGGAATTTTTAAGGTCTGTTGGATTAAAGATAGGTGGTATTATGAAAGCAAAGCCTAAGGGAACAAGGGGCAATGAGGAGTTCTTCTTACTGGCGGGTAAAGGTATTCAGGAGGTAAAAAACATAGATAAGGCGGTGGAAGATGCCCTTAGAGAGGTTGTTTGAAGAAAAAAGTTTAATAGGTAAGGCTGGTATATATCCCTTTACCTCAGAAAATCTGATTAGGGTTGGGCTTGCCCTATGCACCTATTTAAGATTACATAGGGAGATACCAAAACCTACCATGCGTATAGAGGAGCTTGATTTTATCACTCTATCCCTAAGCGTTGGTTTTATGGCAGGTGGTGGAGATGTATATAATGGGGAAGAGCTTGATGCGAATATAAACATAAGGCTAAGGCTGGAAGAAGACAAGATAAAAGTTAATATAGAAGGTTTAGAAGACTATGAACTAAAAATGGTTGAATCCATACTTTTTAGCAGGTAT
The DNA here is from genome assembly GCA_046294875.1 of Aquificaceae bacterium. GTDB lineage: Bacteria > Aquificota > Aquificia > Aquificales > Aquificaceae > Pampinifervens. The sequence goes on from JBKBNZ010000017.1 coordinate 12,561, forward strand.
AATATGCCAAGGGCAGAAGGAGAGAAGATAGGTAGAATATGGATACAAAAGAAAAGGCCTTAGAGCTCTCCCAAGAGATTATAAAAGAATTGCTTGAGTTTGGTACAGAAATAGATGAATACTACAGGAGATTCAGAGAGCTTAGACTTTTAGAAGACAACCTTTCCTTTCAATCTGCCTTAATTAACGTGGAACATGCCTTTTTTATGGTAGTGCAGTCTATAAATATACTGAGGGAACAACTAACTCTGCTAAAAACTGCAAGTCAAAAAGGGGAGGTTTATTGATGGGCGTGTTGTGTTTATTGTTGGACAAAAAAAGAGAATACTTTCAGTTGCTATCGGATATTTTTAACATAACTGGACATAAACTTTTAGTAGCTTTGGATGAGGATAAAGCTCTCGAGTTTTTAAAAGTATCTTCTCCAGATATCATTCTAATGCCCTTAGAAGATATAACCTTTTGGTTTAAACTTGTAGAAGAGGGAAATTACATTCTGCCTATATTTTTTATAGAGGCTGCTGAAAGCATTGATGAGCTTAAAAAACGTGGTTTTACCGACATAAATTACATACTTTTACCCTTTAATCCCATGGAACTACTCTCAAAAATCGTTTATTTAAGTAAAGATCCATCCCAAATTGTAGAGCTAAACCAGTTAGGCTTTGCCAATGTTTTACTCAAGCTCTTAAAGATGAAAAAATCCTTGACTTTATCTCTTGAAGGTAAGGGTGGTGTTTGCGACTTGCATATTTGGGAAGGTTCTATAAAGGGCAGTAACTGTGATAAAAAAGGAATTTTAGAGCTTTTGAAGGATGAGGTAAGTATAAAGCTAAACCACTACAAGGAAGAAGAAAGGGCTTACCTTTTTAAAAACAATTGGGACTTGCTATCAATCTTTTCCCTCGATTATATGGAAGAATCATCTTCTGTTAAGGCACCTTTAGAAGAGGTCTCACTTACTATAGATTTAAACCAGCCTATTGAACTGAAGGAAGGTTTTTATTGGATAGGCGTTGAGAATAAAAACGGTCTATTCCAGAAGAATGTTTATTTGAGAATATACGGAAGTAACAATATAAAGGTACCCATTCTTATAAACATAGGAACCGCTAAAGACTATCCCATCGTAAAGCTAAAGTTGGAGCAGGTCGTCGGTTCTATAGATGCGGTTAAAGGAGTTATTCTATTGGGTTCGGAAATAGATGAAGCTTCTGGGATCTTTAGCTTTTTGCAGTCAAATTATACAGCTTTCGTAATAACCTCTATGAATATAGCCAACAGACTTAGGAACTCGGGTATACCGCAAAGCAGGATAAAAATAGTAGAAGCCTTACCCAAAAGAAAATTAAAAATCGCTACGGGGGATGTTCTTAAGTTTATTCCTGCCCCTTTCCTATCGGGAGTAGGAGGCTTCGTGGTGTTAGAAGAGGATAGTGGATATCTGTTTACCGGAAGGTTTCTTAGTTCCCTATGTTCCATAGAAGAGTTTAATCCCTATAGAGAGGCTAATAAAGAGGATGTGATCTTTTACACGCATTTAAACATACCATATAAGGATCCCCTTTTTAACCTTATTAAAAGGATAGAGTCTGAAAAGGTCTCTTCCCTTTATCCTATGTTTGGTAACCCCATACTTTCCATAGACTCCTTAAGGGAGATTTTTAGAGAGCTAAAAAGCATATTTCTTAATATTCACGCATCTAAAAAGGACGATCCAATGAAAAGCTGTGAAGAGGTATTGGGACTGTTAAAGGAAAACTTAGAAAATGCAGAGTTTGAAGTCTTTTTACAAGAGCTTAATCAATTTATATATGTAGAAGACGGAAAAATAATGCAAAGTTTTGTGGATATTGAAGATATACCAAAATTGATAGTACACCTTATGCTATCAAAAAACTTAAACCCAAAGCTTGCAAAGGAAGTTATAAAGAGGTTTTATAAAGCAGGAGTTCTATTTACCATATGAGACTTTTACCAATTCTTTCAAACCTTGGGTTTATCAAAGCTAAAAAGAGTTGCCTAAAGCCTGTAAAGATGTTTACGTCGGTGCTTTCAAGAGGGGGGATGTCTCCTGAAAAGTATATTACAAAGGCCTTTCCTACGATGTTTTCCCTTGGCAAAAGGCCCCAGTATCTGCTATCTTCGCTGTTGTCTCTGTTATCCCCCATCACAAAATAATGTTCCTCTGGTATCCTTATAGGCCCTACGTCTTTCCTAAAAAGAGGATTTTCGTAAAGGACTATTTTATGCTTTACACCGTTGGGTAGAGTTTCCTCGTATATTAGCTTTGTGGTGCCATCTTCTTCAACCCTGCCGATAAACCTAAGGGGAAGCTCTTGGCCGTTTATAAAGACCCTTTCTCCTCTTATCTCAATGGTATCTCCGGGCATGCCTATTATCCTTTTTATAAAGTCAATTTGAGGGTTCACAGGCCATTTAAAAACTACAATATCCCCCCTTTGGGGCTCGGAGATTTTATAAACCAGCTTGTTCACCAGTATAAAATCGCCCACCAAAAGGGTTGGCTTCATAGAACCAGAGGGTATGTTGTAGGCTTGAACTAAAAAGGCCCTTACAAAAAGAACTATGATTATAACCAGCACAAACTCTTTTAACCACTTGGGGATACCTACCACCTAAACTATTTTACCATAAGGGATATTCTTTTGCTTCTGAGCTGTCCGCAGGCTCCAAAGACTTCTGCCCCTTTGCTAAGTCTTACGAAAACGGAAAGGTTATAATTTCTTAGTATATCTTGAAAGGCGTAAACTCTTTGTAGGTCTGGCCTTTCAAAGGGCAAAGAAGGGTCTGGATTGTAAGGTATGAGGTTTATCTTGAATTTTTTCCTGTAGGGCTTTACCAATTTGGCAAGGCTATGGGCGTCCTTTTCATGGTCGTTAACATCCTTTATAAGTACGTATTCTAACATGATCCTTCTATCGGGAGGATAGGGGAATTCTCCCAGTGTACAGATGAGTTCCTCAAGGGAGTTGGTTTTACTTATGGGCATAAGATATTCCCTTAGGTACTGGCTTGAAGCGTTTATAGAAACTGCCAAGTTTAATTCTCTCATGAGGGGATCTTGTGCCATACGCTTTATCTGGGCTATTAGGCCACTCGTGGATATACTAACTCTCCTTTTTGACAGGTTTATTCCCCAAGGACTTATCATTATTTCTATAGCCTTTCTGACCGCTTCGTAGTTGGCAAGAGGCTCTCCCATACCCATAAAGACCACATTCCTTATCCTTTGACTAACATCTCTTTGTACCAAAAGGTATTGGTCTATTATCTCGGGGGTGCTTAAATTCCTTACAAGTCCATCCCTTGCCGTGGCGCAAAACCTACAATTGACAGCACAGCCTATCTGAGAGGAAAGACACAAGGTTAAATGATCCCTTTCAAAGATAAGAACTGTTTCTATAAAATGCCCGTCTTCTGTACGGAATAGATATTTAACAGAGTCGTTGGCCTTTACCTTATCCACAAGTTCAAGGGTATGAACTCTAAAGCTTTTTAAAAGCATATCCCTATGCGCCTTTGAAAGGTTTGTCATTTTGTGAAAGTCTGTTTCAAACTTTTGATATATCCAATTCATAATTTGGTTGGCTCTATAGGGCTCAAGTCCTATACTTTGTAATTTTTCTCTAAGCTCTTGCAGGTTATAAGATGTTATAAGCTCCATAAGTATAAATTATAGGATTCTTACACACGTCGGGTGAGAAATTCAAAAAAGTCTATACACAAGCCCATCAATAAAAAAGGGCAGTAGGGCTATAATTATTAGCCCTA
>JBKBNZ010000018.1:0-16325 GCA_046294875.1 Aquificaceae bacterium
AAGAGGGGCTTTTTGGGTGTGGAATGGTTTTATTCTGGCTTGAGCCTTGTGAAATAAGGGCATGGTAAAAATCATAAACTTTTGCATAAAAGTTAAATGTGGCTTAAAATAATAGCCCACCATGGGAATCAAAAAGGTAAATAGGAAGGCGTTTTTAAACCTTGTGGAAACGGTCTTTTTCATAGACTTTATAAAGGGGCTTTCTGTCACTCTTATAAACCTTTTCCGCAAGCCTATAACTACCAACTATCCTATTGAAAAGCTTACACCACCAAAAAGGTACAGGGGAGCCCACGGGCACTTTGTATGGGACGGTACGGAGCCCAACTCTTTAAAGGCCATAGAAAAGTTTATGAGTTATGAAAAGGGGAAAAGTAGGTGCGTTGCCTGTTATATGTGCCAAACTGCATGTCCTATGCCCACTCTCTTTAGAATAGAGGCGGTGCAAATGTCCGATGGTACCAAAAGGGTGGTTAGGTTTGATATGAACTTACTTAACTGCCTTTTCTGTGGTCTTTGTGTAGATGCCTGTCCGGTGGGTTGTCTTACCATGACAGACCTTTACGAGTTGGCGGGCTATACCAGAAGGTCTGCAGTCCTCAATATGAACAGGCTTGAGGAAAACGCCATAGATTGGAAGCAAAGGAGAGGTCAAGAACCAGACCGTATATGGTCTGATGATAAGCACAGAGAAAAACTCTGGGGGAAGATAGAATGGAGTGGTTGATATTTGGTTTTCTGGCTTCTTGGGCTTTCTTGTCGGTTATGGGTGTGCTTTTTTTGAAAAGTCCAGTGCATGCGCTCCTTTCCTTTGTAAGCCTTATACTGGCGGTTGCAGGTATGTTTTTGCACCTTGGTGCGGAGCTTCTTGCGGGCTTGCAGCTTATCATCTACGCGGTGGCCATAGTGGTCTTTTATGTGTTTGTTATAACCACGGTGCCTTGGGAAAAGGTAAAAAGGTTTGAAGGCTTTTACAAAAGGGAGTTTTTCATAGGCTTTCCCGTATTGCTCGTGGTCTTTTCTATCTTTGCCTACGCCATACTAATAGGAGACTTTGCTCAGGTTAACGTGGCAGGAAAGGACAACGTCAAGGAGGTAGGTAAGGAGCTTTTTACCACTTATCTTTTTCCCCTTGAAGTGGCTTCTGTTATACTATTGACCGCTATGATAGGAGCAGTGCTTCTTGGGAGGAAAGAAGAGTGAGCATAGAAAAAGCTTATATCCTTATAAGTATTTTTTTATTCCTTTCTGGTATGCTTGGTGTTATTATAAGGAAGAACCTTATAACTTTGTTGATTAGCACCGAGCTTATGCTAAACGGAGTTAACCTAGCCCTTGCCAGTGTGGATAGGATGGTTGGCGGTATAGAGGGACAGGTTTTTGCCCTTTTTGTGCTGGCGGTTGCTGCTTCCGAGGTGGCCGTGGGTTTGGGGCTGATAGTTGCCATATTTAGGCTAAAGGGATACGAAGGCACTTCGGAAATAAAGCATCTGAGGGAATAGGATGGAAGGGCTTTTAATACTTTTGTCACCTTTAATAGCCTTTATTATCATAGGCTTGTTTGGTTCAAGAATAGGGGACATGGCTTCTGCCATCCTTTGCGTGCTCGGTGGTGCCTTTTCTTTCCTCTTCTCCCTGTGGGCTACCACAAAAGCCCTCAGTAGCCCCTTTTCTGTTAAACTCTACGACTTTTTGCCCCTCGGTGATTACACCCTTTCCCTCGGCCTTTACTTTGACCCACTGTCCTCTATAACTTCCTCCGTGGTAACCTTTGTGGCTACCCTTATCTTTATCTACTCCATAGGCTATATGTCTAACCTATTCGGCCAATGGACTTTTAAATTCTATGCCTACCTCTCTCTCTTCCTCTTTGCTATGCTCCTTATTGTTCTGTCCGACAATCTTCTTGGTATCTTCTTTGGTTGGGAAGGCGTTGGTCTGGCTTCCTATCTTCTCATTGGCTACTTTCACACTCAGAAAAAGGCTGCCAACGCTTCTTTAGAGGCTTTTACCTTAAACCGTATCGGTGATTGGTTCTTTCTCTTTGGCATCATAGCAAGCTTTTATCTCTTTGGTTCCTTGTCCTTGCTTGACATCTTTGGTAAGGTTTCAGAAGTGGATAAGGCTTTGCTTGGTCTTGCTTGTCTTTTGCTTTTTGGTGGTGCTGTGGGTAAATCGGGTCAACTTCCCTTACATACATGGCTTCCCAATGCTATGGCCGGTCCTACTCCTGTTTCTGCCCTTTTGCACGCAGCCACCATGGTAGCTGCCGGTGTTTATATGGTGGCAAGGCTTTATCCCATGTTTGAAAGTGCACCACAGAGTTTAAAGGTTGTGGCTTTGATAGGTGGGCTTACAGCCTTGTTTGCCGCTTTGGCAGCCACATCCCATACAGACATAAAGAAGATAATAGCCTTTTCCACCATGAGCCAGCTTGGGCTGATGTTTTTGGCTTTGGGACTTGGAGACAAGATGTCTGCCATGTTTCACCTTACCACTCATGCCTTTTTCAAAGCACTACTCTTTTTATCTGCAGGTTCTATAATACACGCCTTTCACCACCATGTGCATGACATTTATGAAGTAGGAAACCTCAAAAAGTACATGCCCATAACCTATGCGAGCTTTTTAGTGGGGGCTTTAGCCCTTGCGGGGATATTTCCTCTGTCTGGATTTTGGAGCAAAGACTTAATAGTGGCCACGGCTTATGAAGTTAGCTTTGGTTGGGGGGTACTTGTATCTTTGGTTAGCTTTTTGACGGCTTACTACATATTTCGTGAGGGTTTTGTGATGTTTCATGGGAAAGAGAGGCACCATGGTGAGGAGCCACATGAGAGTCCCTCTGTTATGGTAGTGCCCATGGTGGTGCTTGGGGTGATGGCTGTGGTGGCGGGATTTTTTGAAGGTTGGTATGGGGGTGTGCTTGGGGTACATAAGGAATTACACATAGATATAGCGGTTTTATCGGTTGTGGTGGGGTTGGCTGGGATACTTGTGGCCTATTTGGTGTATGTAAAGGGTGTTATAGATCCTGAAAGGGCGTACCAAAGCTTAAAGCCTTTGCATACTACCTTTAAAGAGCAGTTCTTCACTGAAAGGCTTTACCATAAAGGCATAGCAAGGGGTTATATGTCCCTATCAAAGGCTCTTTTTGCGGTAGGAGACCGCTTTCTTATAGATGGCTTTATAAATCTTCTTAACTGGCTCTATTTTAAGGTGGTTAAGTTCCTATGGATGAAGCTTGATATAATGCTTGTAGACCTTTTCATAAATGGCGTTGCCAAGCTTTCCTATTGGGGTGGCAAAAGGCTTAGAAATATACAGACTGGGCTGTTGAACAACTATGTTAGCTTTTTATTGCTCGGTGTGGTTTTGATTTTAGGTGTAATACTCTATAGCATGAGGTGAGGCATGGAAGGCTTTCCTTTTATCTCAGTTAGTATGATACTGCCCCTTGTGGGTAGTCTCCTTATAACTTTTCTAAGGGAGGAGCTATCCAAATGGATTGCATCTGTCTTTAGTGGCCTGGTATTTGCGCTTTCCATAGTCTCCCTTTTCTTCTTTGATTTTTCAAATTCTGAAAGAATACAATTTGAGGAAAGTTATCCTCTAATACCAGAGCTTGGATTGAGCCTACATCTTGGTTTTGATGGCCTTTCTTATCTTATGTATATCCTAACAACCCTTGTGTCTCTTTCTGCCATCCTCTGGTCTACGAGGGACCACCAAATAAGCCACAGGTTAAAGGAGTACTATATATGGTTCTTGCTTACAGAAACCTTCCTTGTGGGTGTTTTTGGAAGTCTTGACCTCATGGTTTTTTACGTTTTTTATGAGCTTACCTTGGTGCCCATGTTCTTTGTAATAGGCATATGGGGCTACAAGCTAAGGATGTACTCTGCTTACAAGTTTTTCATATACATATTCGTCTCTTCCCTATTTCTCCTTCTTGGTATAGTTAGCCTTGCGGTGCAACATTACAGACAGTTTGGTAAGTTCTCCTTTAACTACTTAGACCTTATAAACAACCGATACAGCCTTGAGTTTGAGGTCTTTCTCTTCTTGCTCTTCCTTATAGCCTTTGCCGTTAAAACTCCCATCGTGCCTTTTCATACCTGGCTTCCCGACGCTCATGGTGAGGCCCCCACCGCCGGCTCTGTAGTCCTTGCCGCCATACTTCTCAAGATGGGCACCTATGCCCTTCTTAGGTTTAACATAGGGTTGTTTCCAGAGGCATCTCTTTTCCTTATGCCCATCATGGTACTTTGGGGGATCCTTAGCATTGTTTTTGCTGCTTGGTTTACCATAAGCCAAAGCAACGTAAAGAGGTTTGTGGCTTACTCTTCCGTTAGCCATATGGGCTTTGTGGTTGCGGGTATGTTCCTTTTAAACAAAGAGGGCTTAATAGCAAGTATTACAGAGATGTTCGCCCATGGGCTTACCTCTGCCGCCCTCTTTATGATGGCAGGCTTTATATACAACCGACTCCACAGCTTTAATATGCAAGCCCTTAGGGGAAGTATAAAGTTTATGCCCCTTTTTGCCGTATTGGTGGCTATAACGGGCTTTTCCTCTATGGGCTTGCCCGGTGGTTCCTCCTTCTGGGGTAAGTTTTTAACCATCGTAGGATCTAGAGAGCGCAGCCTTGCCCTTGCCTTCCTTGTTATAGTGGGCGCCTTCTTTAGCGCTGTCTATGTGCTTTACCTTCTAAAGACTCTCTACCTGGATACGAAGGAGGAGAGCAGGCTAATACACTTCACAGACATAAGGGGCTTTAAATTGGTTGCCTTTATTTTAATGGTTATTCCCATGCTTATGGTGGGCTTTTTGCCCTTCCTTTTCTTTGCCTTCTACGAGGGCTATATAAAAAGTCTTTTGACCTATCTATTTACAAGGCTTATGGGGGGCTAAGATGGAGCAGCTGGTAAGCATAGAGTTTCCCAATATTTTCTTGGTACTTCCCGAGATAACAGTACTTTTAACTGGCTTTATTCTTTTTAGCCTTGACCTTTTTTACAAAAGGCTTAACCATTCCCTTGCCATAAGCCTTAGCCTTGTGGGCTACTTAATAGCTCTTCTTTTACTTCTTCTAAATGCTAACCTAAAAGGTGAAACCTTCTACGGCCTTTATGTGAGGGATGGCTTTTCTACGCTTTTACAGGCTTTTATGATACTTCTCACTATGGTTCTCCTCGCCTTTAACTATAAGTACTATAGACACAAGAAATCCCTGTATGGCGAGTTCTACTACATTCTTAACTTTGCCTTGGTGGGTGGCATGTTTTTGGTCTCTTCTTACAATCTCATAGCGTTGTACGTAGCCCTTGAGGCAGTTTCCATATCCTTTTATATACTCACCGCCCTTTTAAGGTCAGATTTTAACTCAAAGGAGGGTGCTTTCAAATACCTTATGTTAGGCGGTCTATCCATAGCCTTGGCTTCCTATGGTGCAGGCTTTATGTACCTTTATTCTGGCTCTTTGGACCTCAGATATATACTAACTCATATAGGTGAAAAGGAATATCTCTTGGTTTTGGGGCTTGTATTCTTTTTGATAGGCTTTGCCATAAAGATAGGCGCTGTCCCCTTCCATTTTTGGCTTCCCGATGCCTATCAGGGTGCTCCCACGCCCATAACCGCCTATATGGCCTCCGTTGGAAAGCTTGCCTTCTTTGCCCCCCTTATCAGGCTTATGCCATACATTCAAGAGCATTTTGCCTACGCTTGGGTGATAACGGTTAGCCTTATATCCGCCTTTACTATGTTGTACGGAAACTTGGTAGCCTTGGTTCAAAAGGATGTGAAAAGGCTTTTAGCCTACTCTTCCATAGCCCATTCGGGTTATATTATGGCGGGTATTGCCGCTGCAAACCTTATAGGCCTAAAGGCGGTAATATACTTCTTGCTTGTTTATGCCCTTATGGGTTTTGGCAGCTTTATGGTGCTTGCTCTTTTGGAAAGGTCTCCCAACTGGGAAAATAAGTTGGAACAGTTCTCTGGGTTAAGGTTTTCTTCTCCTTTTTTGGCTGTTTCCTTCATGCTTATGCTTTTGGCCCTTTTAGGCGTGCCTCCAACGGTGGGCTTCGTAGGAAAAGCCCTTGTCTTCATGGCCCTCTCCTTTGGAAAGCTTTGGTGGTTGGCCTTTGTGATGATAGCGGCCACAGGTATATCCACAGGTTATTATTTAAGGATAACTGCCTTGATGTTTATGAGGGATCCTAAGGAGAGGCTAAGCTTAAACCTCTCCAAGGTAGAGATCTTTACTATCCTGTCTATTGCTATAGCGGTTGTTTTATTGGGTGCTTTGCCTATAATATTATGGAACTTTGTAAGTCCTTCTGCGGAAAATCTTTTCGTGAGGTGAAGACATGGGATACATAGCTTTGCTTATATTTTTCTTTATCCTGCTGGGACTTGCCCTTGTTTTTGTCTTTATAAACTACCTTCTTGGTCCCAAGTCTTCGGAAGCTTTGCAAGATTATCCCTATGAATGTGGTGTTCCTTTATACGATAAATCCGCCCAATCTACCTTCCACCAAGGCTATTACCTTCTGGGCCTTTTGTTACTTCTCTTTGATATAGAGGCCGCCTTTCTTTTCCCTTGGACAGTAGTTTATAGGTATTTGGGTATCTTTGGCTTTGTTGAGATGTTCCTTTTCATTCTTATTCTCACCTATGGCCTTTTGTACGCTTGGAGAAAGGGTGCCTTAAATTGGCAGTTTGAAGAAGAAAGTTTATAAAGGAGTTAAAGGATGCCTTGGGCAAAGGGTGAAGAGTTTATCGACTTAAAGGAAGGGTTTGAAGGGCTAAATATAGAGGAAAAGCCCACCATAACCGCCCTGCATATAGAAAAGGAAAGGCTTATAGACCTTCTTAAGGCTTTAAAGGAAAAGGGCTTTAAGCTCTTTTTAGACCATTCGGTGGTGGATTTTCCCGATAAAAGTCCAAGGTTTCAAGCCTTTTATATCCTTTACAACGTGGATGAAAGGAAAAGGGTTGTAGTGAAAACTTGGACTGATGGAACTTTGCCCTCCATAGAAAAGCTTTGGTTTGCAGGCAAATGGGCGGAAAGGGAAGCCTACGATATGTTTGGTATAAAGTACGAAGGGCACGAGAACCTTGTAAGGGCCTTTATGTGGGAAACCTACCAACACTTCCCTCTTAGAAAGGACTTTCCCCTTGAAGGTTTTGCCACCGAATACCTTCCTTCCCTTAACGAGGTCCTTTGGGGTGAGAACCTTCAAGGCCTTATGAACTACGACAAGATGCATACACCGGTGCCCACCTTGGAAGACCTTGAAATAACCGAAAAGAGAAGATTACAAAAAAAGGCTCAGATAGTTCTAAACTGGGGACCCTTGCATCCGGGTACTCACGGTACCATGTGGTTTTTGTTTGACTTGGAGGGGGAAAGGGTTTATCAATGCGACGTTATCCTTGGTCAGCTTCACAGGGGCGTGGAAAAGCTGGCGGAGAACGAAATGTACAACCAGTTCTTGGTCTATACAGACCGTATGGACTATCTTTCTGCCCTCTGTTCTAATCAGGCCTGGGTTGTGGCAGTAGAAAGATTGCTTGGCATAGAAGACCTTGTACCCGAGAAGGCAAAGTACATAAGGACTATGATGTCAGAGCTACAGAGGATAAACTCCCACCTTCTTTGGCTTGGTACCTATGCTCTTGACTTGGGAGCTCTTACCATATTCCTTTATGCCTTCAAAGAAAGGGAAAAGTTGATGGACATAATAGAAGGTATAACGGGCGCAAGGCTTACCATATCTTATCCAAGGGTTGGTGGGGTTCGTATGGACCTTCCCGAAGGTGCCCTTGAGGTTATAAAGGCCTTTGTAAAGAGATTTCCAAAAGAACTAAAAGAGTGGGAAACCATACTAAGCAGAAACAGGATATGGCTAAGGAGAAACATAGGGGTGGGTGTTATAAGCAAAGAGGATGTTTATTTCTACGGCCTTACGGGACCTGTGGCAAGAGGGTCTGGAGTGCCCTACGATATTAGGAAGTTTGAGCCCTACGATGCCTATGGATGGGTAGAGTTTGACATTCCAGTGGGAGAAAATGGAGACGTTTATGACAGATACCTTGTAAGGCTTGAAGAGATGAGGCAAAGCCTTAGGATAATAGATCAGTGCGTGAAAGCCCTTGAAGGTATGCCCAAATCTGCCCCCTTCTTTGCGGAATCTCCAGACCCCAAAAAGCTAAAGCTACCTATGGACGGTATAGGCCTAAAGGTACCAGAAGGAGAGATATACTCTTCTGGTGAGAATCCCAGGGGTGAGCTCGGTTTTTATATATATTCCACAGGCGGCGTAAAGCCCTACAGGGTAAAGATAAGACCCGGCTCCATGTACAACCTATGCGTATATCCAAAGCTTATGAAGGACAGAGTTATAGCGGACGCGGTGACCATTTTGGCAAGCCTTGATCCCGTGGTTGGAGAAATAGACCGTTAGGAGGTAAAGATGGAAGGGCTTTTAGCTTGGCTTGTTATAACCCTTATAAAGATAGTGGTTATATTAGCCATAGTTCTCGGCGTAGGTGCCTATCTTACCCTCGTGGAAAGAAAGGTGGCGGCACACATTCAAAGAAGGCCTGGCCCTATGGTGGTGGGATGGCACGGTCTTTTACAACCTTTAGCGGATGGATTAAAGCTTCTCACCAAAGAAGATATGTTTCCAAGGTATGGCAACAGGTTTTTGTACAACCTTGCCCTTGTTATGGCTTTGGTACCTGCCACCTTGGTCTTTGCGGTTGTGCCCTTTGGTCCCGAGTTTGAAGCCTTTGGAATAAAGATAAAACCCATACTAACCGACGTGAATATAGGGCTTCTTTTGGTTTTTGCCCTTGGTTCTATGGCTGTATTCTCCATAGCCTTGGCAGGATGGGCTTCCAATTCCAAGTACGCCCTAATAGGCTCTATGAGAAAGGCGGGCATAATAGTTTCCTACGAGGTGGTTATAACCTTTGCGGTGATGGGTCCCATAATCCTTGCGGGCACCCTTTCCACCTATGATATTGTTCAAAGGCAGATAGACCAAAAGCTTTGGTATCTGTGGCTACAGCCCCTTGCCTTTGTGGTATATATGTTTGCCATGCTTGCAGAAACGGGTAGAGTTCCCTTTGACGTACAGGAAGCAGAGGCGGAGCTGGTCACGGGTTTTACAGTAGAGTACGGTGGTATGAAGTTTGGCCTTTTCCCTTTGGTGGAATGGTACATTGAAGTCCTGTCTTTGTCTGCCATTGCAGTGGTGCTTTTCCTTGGTGGCTGGTCTCCTATAAACGTTCCCTTCCTTGGCTTTGTAGACCCTCTCTTTTTCCTTGGACCTCTTTCGCCCTTTGTCTGGTTTGTTCTAAAAGTGTCTCTTCTTTTCCTTTTTGTCATATGGCTGCACTGGACTTTGCCGAGGTATAGGATAGACCAGATAACGGAAACGGCATGGAAGGTTATGCTGCCTTTGACCTTTGTAAACCTCGTACTTACGGCAGTTTTTGCGCCATTAATATGGAGGTAAAGCATGATTAAAAAGGTTTTTGAAAGGCCTTTGAGCTTCATTGAAAGGGTCTTCTTTTTGGACTTTATAAGGGGCCTTTCTATAACCATAAGGCACGCTTTTAGAAAAACTATAACAACCCATTATCCTTATGAGAAGCTAACACCTCCCAAGCGCTTTAGGGGGTTCTTTGGCCACAAGGTGGTCGACGGTAAAGAGCCCCAACCTGTCTTCAATGAATGGGTAGAAAGGTTCAAGATAAAGGTAGAGCCCGGAAAGAGTAGGTGTGTGGTATGCATGCTTTGTAAAAGGGCGTGCCCTGTACCACAGCTATTTGAGATAGAGGGAGAGAAACTTCCCGACGGAAGAAGAAGGGTTTCCCTTTTTAACATGAACATGATGCTATGCACCTTCTGCGGCTTTTGTGTGGACGCCTGTCCTGTAGATTGCCTTTTCCAAAGTGATATCCACGAGACGGCAAGCTACACAAGAAAAGATGCTCTTTTAAACCTTGAAACCTTGGAAAGGATAGGAAGAGATTGGCAAAGAAGGAGAGAGGAAGAACCTGATAGAATATGGATAGACGACCAACAAAGGCAAAGACTTTGGTATGAGAACGATGTAAAACTACCGGAGGTAAAAGGGTGATACAGTGGATAGTTTTTATTTTTTTCTCCCTTTTGGCCATCCTTTCTGCCCTTGGAGTGGTTTTCCTTTCCAATCCCATATACGTGATCCTTTCTCTCCTTTCTGTTTTGGTTTCTATAGCGGGCATTTTCTTCGTGGCGGGGGCAGAGCTCGTTGGAGCCATACAGCTGCTTATATATGCGGTTGCGGTGGCTGTCTTTTACGTCTTTGTCCTTACAGCAGTCCCTTGGGAAAAGGCCTTTAAAAAGGACAGCCACTATAGAGTATCCGGTTTTTTCTCCTTTCCTTTGGTTTTGATCTTATACGTGGAGATGCTTCTGGTTTTTCTCATAGGTATAAGCGTGTCTCCAAAGGGGGAATTTAGAAAGTTTATAAAAGAGCTTGGGAATGCGGAAGTGGTGGGCAGCATACTTTTTAGCAAGTACTTTTTGGCCTTTGAGCTTGTTTCCCTTGTTTTGCTGATCGGTATGATAGGTGCTGTTTTGATAGGAAGGAAGGAGGGACAGGTTTATGAAGATGATACCCCTTGAAGCCTATTTGGTGGTAAGTATGTTGCTTTTTGGGCTTGGTGTTTTTGGTATGATAGCGCGGAGAAATATGGTGACGGTGCTTATGAGTATGGAGCTTGCTCTGAATGCGGTCAACGTGCTTTTCGTGGGGGCAGACGCCCATCTTGGTTTGGTGGACGGGCAGGTTTTTGCCCTTTTTGTAATAGCCCTTGCGGCGGCAGAAGCCGCAGTAGGCCTGGGTATAATAATAGCAATATTTAGGCTAAGAAGGGTAGATTCCACCGACGAGATAGTAGATATGAGAGGTTGAAAAGATGGAAGTGTTAATACTTTTGTCACCTTTAATAGCCTTTATTATCATAGGCTTGTTTGGTTCAAGAATAGGGGACATGGCTTCTGCCATCCTTTGCGTGCTCGGTGGTGCCTTTTCTTTCCTCTTCTCCCTGTGGGCTACCACAAAAGCCCTCAGTAGCCCCTTTTCTGTTAAACTCTACGACTTTTTGCCCCTCGGTGATTACACCCTTTCCCTCGGCCTTTACTTTGACCCACTGTCCTCTATAACTTCCTCCGTGGTAACCTTTGTGGCTACCCTTATCTTTATCTACTCCATAGGCTATATGTCTAACCTATTCGGCCAATGGACTTTTAAATTCTATGCCTACCTCTCTCTCTTCCTCTTTGCTATGCTCCTTATTGTTCTGTCCGACAATCTTCTTGGTATCTTCTTTGGTTGGGAAGGCGTTGGTCTGGCTTCCTATCTTCTCATTGGCTACTTTCACACTCAGAAAAAGGCTGCCAACGCTTCTTTAGAGGCTTTTACCTTAAACCGTATCGGTGATTGGTTCTTTCTCTTTGGCATCATAGCAAGCTTTTATCTCTTTGGTTCCTTGTCCTTGCTTGACATCTTTGGTAAGGTTTCAGAAGTGGATAAGGCTTTGCTTGGTCTTGCTTGTCTTTTGCTTTTTGGTGGTGCTGTGGGTAAATCGGGTCAACTTCCCTTACATACATGGCTTCCCAATGCTATGGCCGGTCCTACTCCTGTTTCTGCCCTTTTGCACGCAGCCACCATGGTAGCTGCCGGTGTTTATATGGTGGCAAGGCTTTATCCCATGTTTGAAAGTGCACCACAGAGTTTAAAGGTTGTGGCTTTGATAGGTGGGCTTACAGCCTTGTTTGCCGCTTTGGCAGCCACATCCCATACAGACATAAAGAAGATAATAGCCTTTTCCACCATGAGCCAGCTTGGGCTGATGTTTTTGGCTTTGGGACTTGGAGACAAGATGTCTGCCATGTTTCACCTTACCACTCATGCCTTTTTCAAAGCACTACTCTTTTTATCTGCAGGTTCTATAATACACGCCTTTCACCACCATGTGCATGACATTTATGAAGTAGGAAACCTCAAAAAGTACATGCCCATAACCTATGCGAGCTTTTTAGTGGGGGCTTTAGCCCTTGCGGGGATATTTCCTCTGTCTGGATTTTGGAGCAAAGACTTAATAGTGGCCACGGCTTATGAAGTTAGCTTTGGTTGGGGGGTACTTGTATCTTTGGTTAGCTTTTTGACGGCTTACTACATATTTCGTGAGGGTTTTGTGATGTTTCATGGGAAAGAGAGGCACCATGGTGAGGAGCCACATGAGAGTCCCTCTGTTATGGTAGTGCCCATGGTGGTGCTTGGGGTGATGGCTGTGGTGGCGGGATTTTTTGAAGGTTGGTATGGGGGTGTGCTTGGGGTACATAAGGAATTACACATAGATATAGCGGTTTTATCGGTTGTGGTGGGGTTGGCTGGGATACTTGTGGCCTATTTGGTGTATGTAAAGGGTGTTATAGATCCTGAAAGGGCGTACCAAAGCTTAAAGCCTTTGCATACTACCTTTAAAGAGCAGTTCTTCACTGAAAGGCTTTACCATAAGGTGTTTGCAGCCGGCTACCTTTTCTACTCAAGGATACTATACGCAACCGCAGAAAGACAGCTTATAGACGGCGCTGTAAATTCCACCTACTCCCTTGCCAGAGGTATGGGTGGGCTTTTAAAGCTTTTGCAAACAGGTAAAATAAACCTTTATATACTATTCCTTTCTATAGGTCTTTTGGTGCTTTTGGCTTTAACAATACTATGGAGGTAGAAGATGGAGATGCTTTTAAGTGTGGCCATATTCCTTCCCTTGGTGGGCTCTTTACTGGTTGCTCTGGTAAGAAGAGAGAAGTTTTCCAAGCTCCTTTCCCTTGGTATATCTTCTGTGGTTTTCCTTATAGTCCTTTATCTTTTCTTGAACTTTGACTGGTCTGCCAAGGGCTTTCAGTACACCACAAAGCTAAACTGGATACCTTCCCTTGGCATTTCCTACCACGTGGGTGTGGATGGTATGGCTATTTCTTTGCTTCTTATGACCTCTTTGGTCTTTGTGGTGGCCTTTTTGTGGTCTTGGAAGATAGAGGACAGGCCTAACCTCTACTTTGCTCTTTTCCTTGCTTTGGAAACGGCGTGCTTAGGAGTTTTTTCTGCCCTTGACCTTTTCCTCTTCTACCTCTTCTGGGAGGGCATGCTAATCCCCATGTACTTTATCATAGGCCTTTGGGGGCACGATAGAAAAGTTTACGCGGCGAACAAATTCTTTGTATACACCTTCTTTGGCAGTGTCTTTTTACTTTTGGGACTTGCCAGCATAGTGGTCTATGGATACATAGCGGCAGACACCTTATCCTTTGACTACCTTTTCCACTACAACCTTTCCTATCCCTTGTGGCTTCAAACGGCAGCTTTCTTGCTCTTTGGTCTGGGCTTTGCGGTAAAGATACCCATGTGGCCTGTTCATACTTGGCTTCCCGACGCCCACGTGGAAGCGCCCACCGCCGGTTCTGTAATACTTGCTGCGGTGCTTTTAAAGATGGGTACCTTTGGCTTTGTAAGGTATTCCCTGCCCCTTTTCCCCGAGGCAAGCAAGCAGTTTATACCTTTAATTTTCTTCCTCAGCCTTGTGGCCATAATCTACACCGCTATGATGGCCATAGCCCAAACTCATATAAAAAGGCTTATAGCTTACTCCTCCATAAGCCACATGGGTGTGGTAACCCTTGGTACCTTTGCCATAGACCCCAACGCTTTAAACGGCGCCATATATATGATGATAGCCCACGGGCTTTCTTCAGCCGCCCTCTTTATGTCTGCAGGCTTTATATACGACCGCATTCACTCCTATCATATGGATGATTTGGGTGGCTTGGCAAGGTACATACCAAAGCTTGCCGTCTTCTTTATGATATCTGGGCTTGCGGGCATTGGCTTTCCGGGGCTTGCGGGCTTTGTGGCCGAATTCCTTGTTTTTCTTGGTACCTATAAGAACTTCCCCGTATGGGCTTTTATAGCGGGTGTTGGCGTGGTACTTTCCGCCGCTTACTTCCTATATATGTATAAAAGGGTCATGTTTGAAGAGGAAACCCTATCCGAGTATAGGCTTGAAAAGTGGAGGAGCTTAAAGGACCTTGAAACACACCACACCTTGTCCTTCATCCTTATAGTAGCCCTTGCCCTTTTAATGGGGCTTTATCCTTATCCTTTTGTTAAGATCATAGAACAGACCACAAAATACGTGCTTGGAGGCTAAAAGGTGAATTGGAACGCCCTTATACCGGAAATAATCCTTTCCCTTGGAATACTCCTTGTTTTTATTCTCGACCTTTTTCTTACAAAAAAACACTACAGGTTTCTTTCCCTTCTGTCTGCCCTTGTACCTATAGCTTCCCTCCTTAGCCTTTTCTTTGTTTCTTATCCCGCCAAAAGCTTCTTTGACCTTTTTGAGGTAAATTCCTTAAACCTTCTTGGCAAGGCAGTTGTCTATATCCTTACAAGCTTGGCTATCTTTTCCATGATGGACTATTACGAGAGGAAAAACACCGTATACACGGAGCTATCTTACATACCCCTTTTGGCTACCTTGGGCTTTTCCCTTCTCATGTCTTCCTCAAACCTTGTTCTTTTATTCCTATCCTTGGAGCTCGCCAGTATAAGCATGTATGTTATGGTTTCTATTCGTAGGGATGATTACCTTTCAAAGGAGGCAGGATTTAAATATCTGATAATGGGTGCCATGGGCACCTCCACGCTTGCCTTGGGCTCCACCTTTTATTACGCCAGCACTGGAAGCCTTTTCTTCAAGGAATACAGGGACGAAAATAGCCTTTTCCTGTTGGCTATGTTTCTTATACTTTCTGCCCTTGCTTTAAAGGCCTCTGCGGTGCCCTACCATTTTTGGACACCCGACGCCTACGAGGGTGCACCCACACCTATAACAGGCTATCTCTCTTCCGTGCCAAAGGTAGCCCTTTACTTCTTACTGGTACAGATCCTTAGCCACTTTTACCATCTTAAACAGTGGCTTATACTTGTTTCCATCCTTTCCCTTCTTTCTATGTTCTACGCCAACTTTGTGGCCTATGTCCAAAGGTCTGTAAAAAGGCTTCTTGCCTACTCCACTATAGCCCATGCAGGCTATTTCTTCCTCGGACTATCCATCGCAGACCCTCAACTTCAAAGGGCACTTCTCTTTTATGTATCCCTGTATGCCTTTGCAAGCTTAGGCGCCTTCACCTTGATGTCTGTCTTTGAAAAGAAAGAGGGCTTTAGCCACCATATCCTTGACTATAGAGGCATATACAAGGAACACCCTATATTAGCTTCCCTTTTAGCTTTTTTCCTTTTCGCCTTTATAGGCATACCACCCATGGCACTTTTCGTAGGTAAGCTTACCCTGTTTATGGGGCTTGTAAATTCCCAGCTCTTATTCCTTGCCTTGGCTTTTGTGATAGCCAGTATAATCTCCGCAGGCTATTATCTTAGGGTGGTAGTCTCCATGTTCCTTGAAGAGGGCGAGAGGAAATACCCACACACAAAGGTTTCTGGCGGCGAAGCCCTAACCTTGTTCCTGTGCTCTATATTTATGCTACTCCTTGGCATATTCCCCCATCTCTTTTATGACCTAATTAAAATCTGATGCTTTTTAAGGTTTTATCTGTAGGATTGCTTTCGGTAAATTGTTCTTTGGTGGTGGAAGAAGAAAGCGGACAAGCCCTGATAATAGACCCCGGGGCAGACTATGAGAGAATAGTAAAGGAATTACAAGGTTTGAAGCCTGTAGGCATAGTAGCCACCCATGGACACATAGACCACGTAGGACAGGTAAAGCCCCTAAAGGAAGCCTTTGACATACCCTTTTACATGCATCCATCGGATACCTTCCTTTTAAACCACACCCTTTGGCCTGGTTTTGAAAGACAGATAGGAGCGAACATCCCCTGTCCAAAGCCCGATATAGAGCTAAAGGAGGGTCTGGAGATAAAAGTGGGAAAGGAGACTCTTAAGGTTCTTCACACTCCCGGACACACTCCCGGCCTGTGCTGTCTTTATGGAGAAAAGGACAAGGTGCTTATAGCGGGAGACCTACTTTTTAAAAGGGGAGTGGGAAGATGGGATCTACCGGGTGGAGACTTAGAGGCTTTAAAAAGGTCTTTGAAAAGGGTCTTTGAAGAGCTTGAAGATGATGTGCTCGTCATCTGCGGACACTACGATGAAACTACCATAGGGGAAGAGAGAAGAGGAAACTTTTATGTTAGGGAGCTTTTGGGAGGTTAGCCTTTGGATAATTTTGGGGTGGAGTTA
>JBKBNZ010000019.1:0-8378 GCA_046294875.1 Aquificaceae bacterium
TGATAGAAGGGAAAAGGTGTTTTTTGAAAGGGTCTATAAGGAAGTAAATCATGAACTTGGGCACACCTTTGGACTTTTGCATTGTAAAACACCGGGCTGCGTTATGAATTTTTCCAACAGCCTTTCGGAGGTGGATGCCAAGAGTAGGTTTTTCTGTGAAAAATGTAATAAAATATTATCAAAATCCTAAGGAGGTTTATTATGGCAACCATAACCTATGAAGAGGCTCTTCAGCTACTAAAGGAACAGATAAAGGATTTTGAAGCTTCCGCCAAGATGGAAGAGGTGGGCGTTGTTTATTATGTAGGTGATGGTGTTGCAAGGGCTTATGGTCTTGACAATGTTATGGCAAACGAGCTTGTGGAGTTTGAAGGCGGCACCATGGGGCTTGCCTTTAATCTTGAAGAGGACAACGTGGGTATTATAGTTCTTGGTAGTGAAAGCGGAATAAAGGAAGGCTCCATAGTTAGAAGGACAGGAAGGATCTTGGACGCTCCCGTGGGTGAAGGCCTTATAGGTAGGGTCATAGACCCCCTGGGAAATCCCCTTGACGGAAAAGGCCCCATAAAGTACGAATATAGATCTCCAGTAGAAAAGATAGCCCCGGGAGTTGTAAAAAGAAAGTCGGTACATGAACCTCTTCAAACAGGTATAAAGGCGATAGACGCTATGATCCCCATAGGTAGGGGACAGCGTGAGCTCATAATAGGTGATAGGTCAACGGGAAGAACTACCATATGTATAGACACCATACTAAACCAAAAGGATACGGACGTTTATTGCATATACGTAGCCATAGGCCAAAAAAGGTCTACCACCGCAAGGATAATAGAGCTTCTTGAAAGAAGCGGTGCTATGGAGTACACGTGTGTGGTGGTTGCTTCTGCCACAGATCCCGCATCTCTTCAATACCTTGCACCCTTTGTGGGATGTACCATAGGAGAATACTTTAGAGATAATGGAAAGCACGCCCTTATAATCTACGACGACCTTTCCAAGCATGCAGAAGCCTACAGACAGCTATCCCTCCTTATGAGAAGACCACCGGGAAGAGAAGCTTACCCCGGTGACGTTTTCTATCTTCATTCAAGGCTTTTAGAGCGTGCTGCAAAGCTAAACGATGATCTTGGTGCAGGTTCTCTTACCGCCCTTCCCATAATAGAGACAAAGGCTGGAGACGTGGCTGCCTACATACCTACCAACGTAATATCCATAACCGACGGCCAGATATACCTTGAGCCAGACCTTTTCAACAAAGGCATAAGGCCTGCTATAAACGTGGGATTGTCTGTTTCAAGGGTTGGAGGAGCCGCCCAGATAAAAGCTATGAAGCAAGTGGCAGGAACCCTCAGGTTAGACCTTGCTCAGTTTAGAGAGCTTGAAGCCTTCGTACAGTTTGCATCAGAGCTTGACAAAGCAACCCAACAAACCATAAACAGAGGTATTAGGCTTACAGAACTTTTAAAGCAAGAGCCTTACAGCCCAATACCCGTAGAAAAGCAAATAGTAGCCATCTATGCAGGAACAAACGGCTACCTTGACGACCTTCCCATAGGCTCTGTTAGAAAGTTTGAAAAAGAACTGTATGTGTACTTAGATAAAGAAAGACCAGATCTACTCCAAGAAATAAGAGAGAAGAAGGCCCTTGACGATCAGCTAAAGGCAAAGATAGACAGCGCTTTAAAGGACTTTAAGTCTAAGTTTATTCCTTGAAGGTTTATGTAGGCTGTAGCGGCTTTTTCTACAAAGATTGGGTGGGTGGTTTCTACCCACCCCTTTTAAAAAGGGAAGATTACATAAGGTTTTATTCCCAATACTTTGAAGTAGTGGAGATAAACTCTTCCTTCTATCGTATGCCAAACAGGGGAAGTGTAAAAAGTATGCTTTATAGAACTGCCACTCTAAAGTTTTCTTTCAAAGCAAACAGAATCTTCACCCATGGGAGAAATTACAATAAAGAAGAGGTAAAAAAATTTCTTTTTTCTTTGGAGCCTGTCTTTGAAGAGGATAGATTTATAGCCTTGCTCTTTCAATTCCCAGAGAGTTTTGGATATAAAGAAGAGAGCCTTGAATATATTTCAAAGCTTTCTACAGATTTTAAGGGTATTACAAAGGTTATAGAGGTTAGAAATAAAAGTTTTAGAAAAGCCGACTTTTATAGCTTTTTGGAGGAAAAGGGCTTTTCTTTGGTAAATACGGACGCACCAAAGGACGGTAAATTCCTTATAGGCCCTTGGGTCGGCATTGGAGCTATCAACTACATAAGGCTTCACGGAAGAGACCCCAATTCCTTGTACGACTATCTATATTCCTTAGAAGAACTGAAAAAGCTAAAAGACAAAATCAAAAAGCTTGGTAATAAAGATACCTATATTTTCTTCAACAACACCGTCAGGGCAAAAGCAGTCCTAAACGCCTTACAGTTTAAACTTCTCTTTGGAATAAGGGCAGAAATACCCCAAAGTTTGGAAAGGTCTTTAAAGGAAAAGGAGTGGGAATAAAAGGCCTGACAGGAAACTCACCATCATGTCTTTGATCCTTTTGCCATAATATTCCTAAACGAGGTTTCTCAATGGGCATATGTTTTAGCAATGTATTGTTAAATTTATTTACAGGATTATATTTAACCCTATGAGGAACACGGACAGGGACGCAAGAGAGCTTTTGGAGAAGGCCTTAAAGGAGCATATGGCGGGAAACTTCAAAGAAGCTATAGAGCTTTATAAACAATCCATAGATATACAGCCCACGGCGGAAGCTTATACTTACATGGGCTGGGCATACAGCATGCTTGGAAACTTTGAAAAGGCAATAGAACTATGTTTAAAGGCTATAGAAATAGATCCCGACTTTGGAAACCCTTATAACGACATAGGTTCTTACCTTATAGCCTTAGGTAGGCTTGATGAGGCTATACCATGGTTAAAGAGGGCTATATCAGCCAAAAGGTACGAACCAAGGCATTATCCCCATATAAATCTTGCAAGGGTTTACTTGATGAAAGGACAAATAAAAGATGCCCTTTTAGAAATAGAAAATGCTCTAAAGATAGCCCCCGACTATAAACCAGCCCATATAATAAAGCATCAGATCTTGGCTATGTTAAACTAATAGCATGCCAAAGACAGAAGGTGAATGGACTGTGGCTTATAACAAAGAGGCAAAGGCGGAGTATGATATACTTGAGACTTACGAGGCAGGCATAGTTTTGGAAGGACCCGAGGTAAAAGCCCTTAGGAATAAACAGACTGTATCCTTTAAAGACAGCTTTGTAAGGGTAGACAAAGGAGAGGCATGGCTTTATAACCTTTATATAGCCCCTTATAGATACGCTACCATAAAACCACCAGATCCTTTAAGAACCAGAAAGCTCCTCCTCCATAAGAGGGAGATACTAAGGCTTATGGGAAAGGTAAAAGAAAAGGGTTACACCATCATACCCTTAAGGGTATATTTCAAAAGGGGCAAGGTTAAAGTGGAAATAGCTTTGGCAAGAGGTAAAAGAGCCCATGACAGGAGGGAGGAGCTACGTAAGAGAGATTTGGAAAGGCAGCTTAAAAGGGAGTTGAAGGAAGGCAAGATAAAGTTATAATATTTAGTTTTGTAGGAGGGGTGGCCGAGTGGACGAAGGCGGGTGATTTGAAATCACCAGTGGGTTTACAGCCCACCGGGGGTTCGAATCCCTCCCCCTCCGCCAAGCACCAAATCTAAAAGCTTTCTAAACTCCTTTGTATAAATCCCCAAAGCCCTTGCCTTATCCTCACACACCACCTTTAAAGGCTTTAGTCTTTCTAAAAGACCTTCACCCAAAAATCGGTAAAATCCATCCTTGTCTTTGTAATCATCCACCATTTGAAAAAGCAGGCCTATTTTCAAACCTAAATCTCTTAACTCCTCTAAGAGTTCATAAGCTTTTGCTATTATTCCGCCGGCCAAGAAGCAAAAGGAAAAGAGTTCTGCGGTCTTTTTAAGGCTAACTTCCTCAAGATTTTCGTCACCCTTTATATCCAAAACCTGACCGCCTACCATACCACCAAAGCCCGCACTCTTTGCCAACTCCCTTACCAATCTCAAAAGTCGCGAGCTTTCTAAGGATTCAAAGGCCTCCTCCTTTGATAAAAATTCAAAGGCGTAAGTTAGAAGAGCATCGCCCGCCAAAAGGGCGATTGCCTCGCCAAAGACCACATGGCAAGAAGGTTTGCCTCTTCTGTAGCTGTCGTTGTCCAAGGCTGGTAGGTCATCATGAATTAAAGAATAATTATGCACCATCTCTACAGCACAGCCCACTCTTATGGCATCCTTTACGCTTCCCCCAAGGGCATCCACGACCGCACATAGAAAAAGGGGTCTTATCCTTTTACCCTCTTGAAAAAGGTAATAGGTCATAGACTCATAGAGTATTTTTGGCTCAAAGGGTTTTATGGAGTTTCTGATCTCTTCTTCTATAGCCTCTTTCCAAGCTTGTATCTTATTCATTAGTCCACTTTGTTTATGTCCAAGACATCCACCTCATAGACCTTTTCTTTACCCACATCAATTTCCTTCACCGTATATTCCACAAGTCTTTTGCTATCCTGATACTCAAAAAGGGCGTTGCAAGTATATTCCTTATCAGATTTTTTCGTAGGCTTGCTTACATCCTTTAGCTTTATTTCCCGAACTATGGGCTCTATTTCCTTCTTTAAGGCTTCATCCAGCTTTCCTTCACTGGTTAAAAAGGATATGGCAGAGGAGAACAAAGCCCCTAAAAATTTCTGAGGATTTTTCTCTGCCAGTATTCTCAATGCAAGGTTTTCTTTTACCTTTTCTACAGCAGGCTCTGAGGCACAAGGGTTACTTTGACAGCTTTGTAAAAAGACAAAGGCCAAGAGGATGCTTATCAAAAATCCCGATTTTCTCATAATACTTAAAATTTTATCAAAAGATTATAGCAGTTAGGAAATAATCGGAGATAAGTATGAGCATAGAGGATGTTACCACGCTGTTTGTGGTAGCCCTTCCCACGCCCTCCGTTCCACCTTTTGTATAGTAGCCAAAATAACAGCTTACCGCAGATATGATAAAGCCAAAGAAGACTGCCTTGTAAAGACCCCCTATAAAGTCGTAAAGCTCTACAAGGTCTTTCATTTTCTCCCAAAAGAGATATTCATTAACCCCAAAAAGTTTAACCGCTACAAACCAGCCACCAAAGATACCCGAGATGTCCGCTATAAGAACCAGCATGGGAACCCCCACGATCCCCGCAAAAAGCCTTGGAGATACCAAATAACTCTTTGGGTTTATGCCCATCACCTCAAGAGCATCTATCTGTTCCGTTATTCTCATGGTACCTATCTGTGCTGTCATGGCAGAGCCCACCCTTGCCACCACCATAAGGGATGCCAAAACAGGACCCAACTCCCTTCCCATAGAGAGGGCTACAACCGCCCCTATCAAAAACTCCGCGTTGAACCTATGAAAGGTGCTATAAGTTTGCAAAGCGATAACGCCACCGGAAAAGATAGAGGTTATAACCACGACGGGTATAGTTTCCGAGGCTAAATAGGCAAGCTGTTTTATAAAGTGTTTTGCCTTCGGAGGTGCTCTAAAGATGTAAAAAAGCCCCCATAGGGTTAAAAGGGCAGCTTTGCCTATTTCTTCAAAAAGTTTTAACATACTCCATATACCTTTTAAACCTTTCCTTTACCTCTTCCATAAAGTCTCCGCCAAGCTTTTCCAAAAGGACGTCTGCGATTATTATAGCCAGCATGGCTTCAGCAACCACAGAAGCTGCGGCAACTGCTACCACGTCACTCCTTTCTTTACCTGCCCTTACTTCCTGCTTTGTTTGTATATCCACACTTCTTAAAGGCTTTGTCAAAGTAGGTATGGGCTTCATGGCACACCTTACAAGGATAGGCATGCCGTTGCTTATTCCCCCCTCTATACCACCAAGGTTATTGCTATATCTAAAGTATCCCTTCTCTTCCGAGTATCCTATTTCGTCATGAACTTGGGAGCCAAACCTTCTTGCGCTTTCAAATCCCAAGCCTATCTCCACTCCTTTTATAGCCTGTATGCTCATCATAGCTTGGGCTATTCTTCCGTCCAACCTTTTGTCCCATTGTATATGGCTTCCAAGTCCCGGTGGCACACCCACCGCAAAGACTTCAAAGATACCTCCCAAGCTTTCTCCCTTTTCTTTTGCCTCGTCTATAAGCTTTTTGAATTCTTCATCCTTTGAACTATCCGGAAACCTAACTTGGGAAAGCTCTGCCAACTCGTGCCTTTTTATAAGGTCTTCTTCTTCTATCTTGGGCTGCAAGGGTCCTATGCTTACCACATAGCTGCCTATCTTTATGCCAAATTCTTCCAAAAATCTTTTGCAAACGGCACCTACTGCTACTCTTGCCGCCGTTTCTCTTGCAGAAGCCCTTTCAAGGATGTTTCTTAGATCCTTTTGATTGTACTTTATACCGCCTGCAAGGTCTGCATGGCCAGGCCTTGGTTTTGTAAAGGGCACCACGCTATCGGGAACTTCACCCTCATAAGCCATCTTTTCCTTCCAATTTTCCCAATCCTTGTTCCATACGACCATTGATATGGGGCTTCCTATGGTTTTCCCAAAGCGCAAACCCGATAGGAATTCAACCCTATCTTCCTCTATCTTCATCCTGCCACCCCTCCCATAGCCCCTTTGCCTCCTGCTTAATTCCTTGTTTATATACTCTGCGGATAGCTCTAAATTGGCAGGTATTCCTTCAAGAAAACAAAGGAGAGCCTTCCCGTGAGACTCTCCTGCGGTAAAAAACCTTATCATTCTTCCCTTATGCTTACAGCTTTTACCACCTTACCCGCCTTTAAGCATTTGGTACATACATATACCCTTTTTACCCTTCCGTCCTCAAGGACTATCTTTACCCTTTGAAGGTTTGGCTTAAAGGTTCTTGGGTTCTGTTCTGCAGAAAAGGTTACACTTTTCCCAAACTTGGTAGTTTTTCCGCAAACATAACATCTTGCCATATTAAAACCTCCTTTAAAGGTATAAAATTATAGCATCTTTACGCCGGATGAGAAATTAGACACCATCAAACAAACCTCCTATAGCTGCATCCGATAGCATACGTACAAATCAAACTGCACAACACCATCATCAACATCCCATGCCTGACCTTTTTAAACTCCACCACCTGCCCGTGGCTATACCCACTATAGTACCATCTATCACAGGTTCTTGTGGTATGATGATTGTATGCATGGGTCTATCAACGACTGAGCTAATCTCAATACTTTTAAAGATAGGAAATTTTCAGGGTCTTGGAGTACTTCTTTTAATTATAACCCTACTGCCTTTTTTTATTAATGGACTTTTTTGAGTTTCTCGCTCGGCGTGTTAAGCTTTATAATCAATGCTATGTCTTGGCTTAGATTAGTCCTTGAAAAATACCAAGCCATCATATATATGGTTTTCATAATCCTTGGTGTGGTCCTGGGAAGTACGCATCCCACTTATATAAAACCCTTGGAGGGCGTGCTGTTATTTGTAATTGCCATCCTTTTGTATAGTACCTTTTGTCAAGTCCCCTTAGCCCATTTGCCAAGGTCTTTTTTGAACTACAGGCTTTTGCTTGGCTCTTTGGTGGGAAACTTTGTTTTTGTACCCTTGTTTGTCGCTCTTATTCTGTTGCCTATAGATTCTATGGCGGTAAAGGTTGGTATAGCTTTGGTTTTGTTGGTGCCTTGTACCGATTGGTTTATCACCTTTAGCTATCTTGGAAAAGCAGACACAAAGCATGCCATAGCCCTTTTGCCAATCCTTTTATTTTTACAGCTTATCCTTTTGCCCTTTTATATGGTCATCCTTTTTCCCCAACTGGTGGCAATAGAGTTGGATTGGCTAAGGTTTATAAAGGTCTTTTTTGAGTTGATAATCGTCCCTCTTTTTTTTGCCTATATAACCCAAAGGTTTGCAGACTTTAGCCCTATGGGTGTTAAATTTTTAAACTTTATAGGCTGGCTTCCCATCCCCCTTATAAGCCTTATAGTTTTCATAATCTTTGGCTCTCAGGTGGAAACCTTTTTTCACATTGAAAAACTTTTGTCCCTTTTGACCCTTATATTTTCCTTGTACTTGATATTTGCCCTTTTTCTAAGCAGGTTCATCGCCAAGGTTGCCAAGCTTCCCAGCAAGGACGGAAGAGTCTTGGCCTTTAACCTTGGAACGAGGAACTCCTTTTTAGTATTGCCCATAGCCCTTGCCTTGCCAGAAGGCTTTCAAGGAGCCCTTTTTGTGATTGTCTATCAAAGCCTTGTGGAACTCCTTGGGATGCTGCTTTTTATACACATAGTACCACGTTGGTTTTTCCCAGAAAAATAGGCTTGACATTATATAACCATAT
>JBKBNZ010000019.1:8478-16293 GCA_046294875.1 Aquificaceae bacterium
GGAGCCCTTTTTGTGATTGTCTATCAAAGCCTTGTGGAACTCCTTGGGATGCTGCTTTTTATACACATAGTACCACGTTGGTTTTTCCCAGAAAAATAGGCTTGACATTATATAACCATATGCTTATACTTTTATAAATGATATAAATCATAAAGGAGGTAAAGCTATGAAAAAGGTATTGCTTACCCTTTTAGCAGGTGGCCTATTAGTATCCGGTAGTGCTTTTTCTTATGACAAGGAGCTTGCCAAAAGGTTTGACGGCATGTTTTCCCAGATGACCCCGGAAGTTCTAAAGCAAAGACCCTGCCAGGTAACGGTCAAAGACCTGCTTGAGATGATCAAAAAGGGAGAGGATTTTGTGATCCTTGACGTAAGGACTCCCGCAGAGCAAGCTATAGTGGCTCCCACATGGAAAAACACCCTTTACATCCCCATGCATGAACTTTTTAAAGAAGAGAACCTAAACAGGTTACCAAAGGATAAAAAGATAATAGTGGTTTGCCATTCGGGAGACAGGGCTGCAGCGGTAACCACCGCCCTAAGGGCTCTTGGATTTCATAATGCGTACCAACTAAAAGGAGGAAATTCGGAGCTGGCTAAGGAAGTTGGAAGGACTGCATCCGACTATGTAAAATAAAACCACCCTGTTGGGGGCTACGCCCCCGCCCCAAAAAGGTATTATATTTATCCTTATGAAAACCATCTTTAAGGAAGAACTTGTAAGAAAGTACGACAAGCCCGGTCCAAGGTATACAAGCTATCCGCCGGCGACGGAATTCCATCAGGGCGTGGGAGAAAAGGAATACAAAGAAAAACTCATAGAGAGCAACCTTAGGGGCAATCCCCTTTCCTTGTACTTTCACATACCCTTTTGTGAAAGCGCCTGCTGGTTTTGTGGATGTAATGTGATCATATCCCACAGGAAGGATGTGACAAGAAGATACTTGGACTATGTCTATAAGGAGATGGAGCTTTTAAAGGAATACTTGGATACTTCCAGGCCTGTGGTGCAGCTTCATTGGGGAGGTGGCACTCCCAACTTTCTTACCAACGAAGAAATAAGGGAGTTTTTTGCAAGGATAAGGGAGGTTTTTAGCATACAAGAGGATGCGGAGATAAGCGTTGAGATAGACCCAAGGTATTTGTCGGAGGGGCAGTTGGAAACTTTGAAAGAGGTGGGATTTAACCGTGTAAGCATGGGATTACAAGACCTTGACCCTGAAGTGCAGAGGGCTATAAACCGAGTGCAAAGCTACGAGCTTATGCAAAGGGTTATGGAAGACCTAAGGAGGTTGGGCTTTAAAAGTATAAACATAGACCTGATCTATGGCTTGCCCTACCAAAATCCAGAGAAGTTTAGAAAAACCATAGAGAAAACCATTGATTTAGACCCAGACAGGGTTGCCGTGTTTAACTTTGCCTACGTGCCATGGTTAAAACCCTTGCAGAGGAAAATAGACTCTTCTACTCTGCCACCGCCCGAAGATAAGCTAACCATTTTGGAGATGACCATAGATATCTTTCAAAGGAGAGGTTATGTTTTTATCGGTATGGACCATTTTGCCAAGCCCGAGGATGAATTGGCGCAGGCTCAAAGGGAAGGCACCCTTTGGAGAAACTTTCAAGGCTATACCACAAAAAAGGGAGTAGACCTGATAGGCATAGGGGCAACCTCTATTGGAATGTTGTACGATGGCTATTTCCAAAACTACAAGACCATAAGGGAGTATTACCTTGCCTTGGATGAAAGAAGGCTCCCCATCATGAGGGGTTATGTCCTTAACCAAGAGGATATAATAAGGCGTGAGGTTATAATGGACCTTATGTGTAATTTCCAGTGTTCTTTTGAGAAAATAGAGGGGATGTTTGGTATAGACTTTGAAGAGCACTTTTCTTGGGAGCTTGAAGAACTAAAGAATATGGAAAGGGATGGGCTTTTGAAGATAGAAGACAGGGCTATAAGGGTTTTGCCAGAGGGCAGGCTTCTTATAAGGAACATAGCCATGGTCTTTGATCAGTACATAAAAACTGCAAAAGAGAAAAGGTTTTCCAGAACCATATGAAGGAAAGGCTCCTTAGGTTGGAAAAGGTTTCCAAATCCTTTACCTTTGGTTTATTCAAAAAAAGGACTATAAGGGCGGTAAAGGAAGTTAGCTTTTCCATAGGTTATGGGGAGATCTTCTCCTTGGTGGGTGAATCGGGTTCTGGTAAAAGTACTATAGGAAAGCTTATACTAAGGTTGGAAAAGCCCGACAAGGGAGATGTTTTCTTTGAAGGTAAAAATCCATACCTTTTGGGAAAAGAATACACCAAGGAAGTATCCGCCATCTTCCAAGATCCAAGGAACTCCTTAAACCCACGTATGAAGGTGAGGCAAATAGTGGAAGAGCCCCTACTGGTGCATGGTGTAGAAAAGAGAGAGGAAGAGGTTATAAGGGCTTTAAAAAAGGCTGGACTTGGAGAGGAGTTTTTAAAGAGAAGGCCAGAAGACCTTTCGGGCGGTCAAAGGCAAAGGGTCGCCATAGCAAGGGCTATAGTGCTAAAGCCCAAGTTAATAGTGGCGGATGAGCCCACTTCTTCCTTGGATATGAGCCACAGGGCGGGCATATTAGACCTTTTCCTTAAACTAAAACAAGAGGGGATAAGTACTTTGCTTATAACCCATGATCTTAGGGCTGTGGAAAGGGTGGCGGATAGAATGGGAGTTCTATACAAGGGCAAGCTGGTGGAGATGGGGATAGTTCAAGAGGTTCTAAAAAAACCTCTTCATCCTTACACCCAATATCTTATGGAAACCATCCCCGTAAAACACCCATCCCAAAGAAGAAGGGATTATAAAGAGTACTCTCAAAGCGAGGAAGAAAGCCCTTGTCCCTTTTTCCCCATGTGCGCCCAACGGCTAAAGGAGTGTGAAAAGGAGGTAAAGGAGGTAACGGTGGATGGAAGGTTCGTCTCCTGCAATCTATACTGAGATCCTGATCTTTATCTTTCTCCTTTTTCTTTCGGGATTCTTTAGCTCCTCGGAGGTGGTATTTTTTGGCGCAAACCGCTATATACTAAAGCTAAGGCAGTATAAAAGGGTCTATTCTGCGTTGCTGAAACTTCTTTCAAAGCCCAGAGAGGTCCTACTTACAATTCTATTGGGAAACGAGCTTGTAAATATTCTTATATCTTCTTATGGTACAAAGCTCTTTGTGGAAGGCCTTGGTCCAAAGGGAGCCACCATAGCGGTGCTCTTTTCCAGCACCCTAATTTTTCTCTTTGGTGAAGTTTTACCCAAAAACTTGGTTTTACCCTTTACCACAAGGCTTGCCCCCATCTATTACGTACCCTTTATTCTGGTCTACAAGCTTATGCATCCCATAAGAAGTCTGCTAACCTTACCCGTGGATAGGCTTGTGGATATGATAAAGATTGAAGAGAAGGAAAAACCTACGAGGGAAAGCTTTATGGAACTTTTAGAGTTGGGCATAGCCATGGATTACTTTGACAGGAAAGACGCAGAAGTCGTAGAAAAGGCTGCTGTTTTGGAGGAGATAAGTGTAAAGGAGATAATGACCCCAAAGCCCGATATGTTCCTTTTGCCAGAGGATATTACCTTGGAAGAAGCCCTTGAAAAGATAATAGAAAACAAACACGGCAAAGTGCCCTTGTATTCCCAAAGTCCAGACCACATTGTAGGAATTTTGCACGTAAAGGAGGCGGTACCCACAAAGGAGAACCTAAGGAAAAAGCTGGGAGATTTCAAAAAGCCTGCCCTATTCGTGCCAGAGATATTAAATTTGAAGGCTCTTATAAGGGAGATGAAAGAGAAGGGAACTCAAGTAGCCTTGGTAGTGGGCGAACATGGAGAGCTTGCAGGCCTTGTAAGCCTTTATGACATAATGAAGTATCTCTTTGGCGAGTTCAAAGAAAGCTGGGAAGAGGACATATTGAAGGTTTCAAAGAAGGCTTACTTGGTAAACGGCTGGACTGACGTGGAAAGGGTGGCAAAGGAAGTGGGCTTTAGCCTGCCCGAAGACTACGAGTACGACACCATAGGGGGCTTTGTAATGGCTATGCTTTCCAAGGTGCCCGAGGAGGGAGACCAGTTTGTTTATGACGGTTTTAAGTTTGTGGTGGATAAGATGGAAGGGAATAGAATAGTAAATCTTTTTATAACTTCCACAGAGGAGGAAAGGCTTTGAAGAAGGTAAAGGTTCAAACAAGCTTGAAGTTAAAGCCAAGCCTTTTGTTAAAGATAGAAGGCGCTTTAGAGCTTCTGACAAAGACCACGGAGGAGCTTTTGCAGGAGATAGAAACAAAGCACGAGGTAAAGATCACCTTTAGGGCAAAGCCTAAATGGTTTCAAGTGGATTACAAAGAGCCCCAATTGGTGTATATCCAAAGCGAGCTTAACAAGGTAAGAGAGCAGGTAAGGTACGAGTTTGACGGCTTGGACTTGGATATAGCCTATGAGATAGTAGACAACCTTGACCACAGAGGCTTTTTTGTGGGGGATATAAAGGCTATCGCACAAGCCTACGGAGTTAGCCAGGACTACGTGGAGGATATAAGGGACTTTATAAAAAGAGAGATAGAGCCCTTGGGGGTTGCTTGCAAGAACCTTGAGGAGTTTTTCCTTTTACAGGTAGAAGAGCTTTATGGCATGGATGAGGAGCTTTTTGAGGAAATCAAAGGCTTGTTAAAGGGACAAGGAAAGAGTCAAAGGGCAAAGGAAGTGCTTTCCCACCTAAAACTTAGTCCCTTTGAGGGAGAAACCACCTTTTACAAGGGTGGAAGTGTGGATATAGTTTTTGAGTACGATAACCACCAGTGGTATGTTTTTGTTATGGATGATTTTTGGGATGTGGAGGATAAAGCCCTTGCCTTTGTCCTTGAGTTAAGAAGGAGGGTGCTTAGGATCGTCGGAGATATGGTGGTGGAAAGGCAGGAGGATTTTCTGCTTGGAAGGGGGCCTTTAAAGACCTTGACCTTAAGCTATGTGGCACAAAAAGCGGACGTTAACGTATCCACCGTTAGCAGAGTTGTAAGCAGGAAATATGCAAAAACCCCCACGGGCATATACCCCCTTAGGCTTTTCTTTCAAAGGAATACAAAAGAAGGCTACAGCAAAGAAGAGATATTAAGGGCTTTAAAAGACTTGTTGGAAGGAGAAGGTAAAGGCAAGTCCGATAGGGAGCTTTCCAAAATGTTGCAAAGAAGGGGCATTAAAATAGCAAGAAGGACGGTAAATAAGTACAGAAACATGCTTGAGGGCTAAATATGAAAAAGAGAATAGAAAAGGTTCAAAACCTATTAGAAAAGCATCACTTAGACGCCTTTCTTTTCACATCCCAAGCCAACGTCTTTTATCTTTCGGGCTTTAGGTCAAGCAATGCCTACGTGGTGGTAAGCAAAGATTCTTATCTCCTTTTAACCGACGGGAGATACTTTGAAAAGGCGAAGGAGCAGTTAAAGGGTTGGAAGGTGGCTTTGTTAGATGGTGGCTTAAAAAGGGTTTATGAGGTGCTAAGGGATGTAAAGGCAAAGACGGTAGGCTTTGAGGAGGATAGAGTAAGCTGTGAGTTTAGGAAAAGGCTAAAGGGGAGCTTTAGGTGGGTAGGAAAAGCCGGCTTTTTGAAGGACATGAGGGCAGTAAAGGATCCAGAGGAGATAAGGATAATCAAAGAGGGAGTAAGGCAAAGCGATAAAGTTTATAAAAAGCTGCTTTCAAGGTTAAAAGAGGGGCTTACCGAGTTGGAAGTTAGGTCTATGATAGTGGAGGAGTTTTTCAAGGCGGGGGCGCTTGGGGAGAGTTTTCCCACCATAGTGGCAAGCGGTAGGGCTTCTGCCATACCTCACTGGGAAACTTCCAACCGCCCTATAAGGCAGGGAGAAACTCTTTTGATAGATATGGGCTTGCTGTGGAAGGGCTATTGTACAGATTTTACTCGCACCTTACACATGGGAAGGGCAAAGGAAGAGTTCAAAAGGGTTTATCAGGTGGTAAGGGATGCCCACCTTTATGCCCTTGAAAGTGTAAAGGTTGGCAAAAGTATAGGAGAAATAGACAGAATAGCAAGGGAGTACATAAAGAAGAAGGGCTTTGGCAAGTTCTTCGTGCATTCCACAGGTCATGGTGTGGGCATAGAGATCCATGAATTTCCAAGGGTCTATTACAAGGGTGTGGATAAGGAAGTTAAAATAGAAGAAGGAATGGTCTTTACCATAGAGCCCGGTATATACATAGGGGGTAAATTTGGAGTAAGGCTTGAAAACATTGTGGTCGTAGAAGATGGCATTGGCAAGCCCTTATCGGAGATTCCTCTTGACTTGGTGGAACTTTGAGATTATAATATTTTACCTGCTACGCGGGGTGGAGCAGCTTGGTAGCTCGTCGGGCTCATAACCCGAAGGTCGCGGGTTCAAATCCCGCCCCCGCAATTGACTTATCTACATACAAACCCAACCAAAGCTCTAACAGATAAAGTTTTCTCCTCTGCCTTTGGCTCTGGTGCCTCAGAGGAACTTTTTAACATAAGACCCCTTATAGGGATATCATGACGTTCGTAGTTTACGCTTTGAATACGGCATTCCATTCCAAGCCTTTGCCCCGCCTTTTTGGCAAACTCCTTTGCCCTATCCAAAAGCCTAAGCCTTAACTCTTCTTCCAATCCCTTTGTTTTTTTCTCGGAAACTACCCAATGAGGTTCATAAACCTTATAGTCTATCCCCTCTCCGAACTTTTCTTTAAAAGTATCCAAAACATCCAAAATTCTGTTTTGGTCGGAAGCCTTTTGAAGTCTAAAGGAATAACTTAACTCTCCCAAATATCCCTTACATTTTCTTTTAGCCCATTCCCACCAACAATTTTTTTCCACCGAATAACTTCCACCAGAATAGTCAAAGCCAAGCTTTTTTATATCCTTGTCTATCTCTCCCAGCCTATTAATCACTTCTATTTCCTTGTTGCCACGGGCACTTATGTAAATATCCATTTTTAAAAGGTCTGGAGCTATAGCCTCTTCCTCTTGTAGCATCAAGGATATACTGACTGCTTCCTTATCTTGAGAAAAACCAAGGTATGAAACACACAAAAGGCAAAGGATAAACTTTTTCATGGCTTTCATCTCCTATTTTTATATGTTTCTAAATACTTTCTTCCCATTTCTGTTATTTCCCAAACGCCTCTGGGAGAGCTGTCGGAGAGTAATCCCCTACGTACGAGCCTATATCTGCACCAGTTGGCGAACTTTACCCACCTTATTATTCCTGATATTGGAAGCGTTTCATAGTCTGCCTCTGTAAGCCTCCCCTTCATTTTTTCCTCCACTCTTCTTAATACCTCTTCTGCGCGTCCACGGCCACCCATTTCTACCAAAGATTCAAGTATTGGTATGATATATTCCTTTTCCCGAGTATATCCTACCCTGCGCCTTGTTTGTTGCGTTTCTTCCATTCTGATCTCTGTGTTTTCTTCCTCTGAAAGCCTTGGAGCATAGGAGTTTTCCCATTCTCTTTGCAATGCTATAACTTTTTCTTTGAATTTTTCCACGCCTTCTGCTTTTCCTATGTATACTCTTGCTTGAGGGTAATCTGGAACTCCAAGGGCTGATTCGGCTTTTTGTCTTAGTGCCTGTATAACTTCTTGGATTTCTTCAAGCAACAATTTAAAGGCTTCGGATACGTTTTCTTTATTCATTTTTGCCCTCCTACTTTTATATTCAATTATAAATGCTTTTGATACGTGGAGCAAGAAGTTATTCGTAAGCCTTGTTTAGCCAAAGACATGGATGCTTGCGATACCATATTTTAGTATTTTTTTACAAGGAA
>JBKBNZ010000020.1:0-16188 GCA_046294875.1 Aquificaceae bacterium
TAACGGGGTGGCAGAGAAGGCTCTCCTTGGGCTTAGAAAAGAGTTTCATGCACGGATGATACTTAGAAGTTTTGACCTTTGTTCTGTATGTACAACGCATTGAGGAGGTTGTATGAAAAGGATAAGACTTTCTGAAGGTGGTGGTGGAGAGGAAACTTGGAAGCTTATAAGGGAGCTTTTCTTAAGGTATTTTAACAACCATATACTTTCTTCCCTTGAGGACTCAGCCTTGTTGGAGGTGGCTTCAAAGGTGGCCTTTACCACAGACGCCTTTACGGTACAGCCCATCTTTTTTAGAGGTGGGGATATTGGAAAGTTGACAGTGGCCGGGGTTGTAAACGACCTTGCAGTGATGGGTGCAAAGCCTCTATACCTTTCCGTTTCCTTTATCATAGAAGAGGGTTTTCCCTACGAAGACCTTGAAAGGATAGTTCAAAGTATGGCAAAAACTGCAGAAGAAACCAAAGCCCTTATAGTTGCCGGAGATACAAAGGTTATACCCTCAAACCAAGGGAGGGACATATATATTGTAGCCTCCGGGATAGGGGAAGTGATTTATCCCAATCTTTCCTCAAGAAATATAAAGGAGGGAGATGCCATCATAGTTTCCGGTCCCTTGGGAGACCATGGTGCTTGCGTGCTCGCACAAAGGGAGGGCTTTGACTTTGGGGGGGAGTTTCAAAGCGATTGCCAGCCTTTGTGGGACTTGGTAGAACACCTTTTAAAAAAGGATGTTGAAGTGCATGCTATGAGGGATCCCACACGAGGGGGGCTTTCTGCGGTACTTCATGAATGGTCTTGGGCTTCTGGAGTTTCCTTTATTATAGAGGAGGAAAAGGTGCCTATAAGGCCGGAGGTCATGGGTATATGTGAGTTTCTCGGCCTTGAGGCTTACCATCTTGCCTGTGAAGGCAGAATAGTCCTTGCGGTGGAAGAAAAGGATGCAGAAAAAGCCCTTAGGGCTTTAAAGGAACATCCTAAGGGAAAGGATGCATGCCTAATAGGTTATGCTGTAAAAAGGGAAAAGCCTTCTGTTATTCTAAGAACTCCTTACGGGACACAGAGGCTTCTTGAGCCTCCCATGGGGGAGCTTCTTCCGAGGATCTGCTGATGCATGAATTTTCAATAGTTCAAAGTCTTTTGGAACTTTTGGAAGAAGAGGCAACAAAACATAAAGCCAAAAGGATTACAAGGATAGAGGTGATAGTGGGAGTACTTTCTGGCGTAGAACCCCATCTTTTGAAGCTTGCCTTTGATACCTTTAAAGAGGGAACGGTGGCAGAAGATTCCGAGTTTTTGGTAAAGGTAGAAAAGCTAAAGGTATGGTGCAAAGACTGTGAAAAGGAGTATGAAAAGGAGGAGTTGAACCTGCTGTGCCCTATCTGCGGATCTTTGAACACTCAAATAAGGGGCGGCCAAGAGCTTCTTTTAAAAAGTATAGAGTTGGAATGTCCCGATGAGGCTTAGGATAAAGCTTAGAGGTTTGGTACAAGGTGTGGGCTTTAGACCTTTCCTTTACCGATTAGCCAAAGAACTAAATCTTAAAGGATGGGTCATAAACAGCCCTTCGGGCGTTGAGATGGAGGTAGAAGGAGAAGAAGAGGTTTTGGAGCGGTTTTTAATAAGGCTTTACCAAGAAAAGCCTCCCTTGGCTCAAATATACTCCCAAGAGAGGGAATACCTTGAGGAGGTGTGCTATAGGGACTTTGAAATAAGGGAAAGCAAAGAGGAGGGCAAAAGGGAAGCCCTAATTCTCCCAGATATAGCAACCTGTAATTTATGCTTGGAAGAACTTTTCAATCCAAAGGATAGGCGCTATAGGTATCCCTTCATAAACTGCGTTCATTGTGGTCCTCGCTTCACCATCATAGAAAGACTTCCCTACGACAGGCCAAACACCACCATGAAGGTCTTTGAAATGTGTCCCCAGTGTAAAAAAGAGTACGAAGACCCAGGGGACAGAAGATTTCACGCACAGCCTATAGCCTGTCCAAGCTGCGGTCCAAAGCTTAGCCTTTTGGATAAAGAGGGAGAAGTTATTGCCGAAGGCGAAAAAGCCCTAAGTAAAGTCTTGGAAGCTTTAAAGGATGGGAAAATAGTGGCGGCAAAGGGGATAGGGGGCTTTCATCTTCTGTGCGATGCCACAAGGGAAGAGGTGGTAAAGACTTTAAGGGAAAGGAAAAGAAGAAGAGAAAAACCCTTTGCGGTGATGTTTAAAAGTATTGAACAAGTTTGCCTTTATGGAGAACCCACAGAGCTTGAAAAAGCTCTTCTTTTATCACCAGAAGCACCCATAGTGCTGATAAGAGATAAAGGACTTCTGGCTCCTTCCGTGGCTCCCTTCTTGAAAAGGATAGGAGCCTTTCTACCTTACTCACCCCTACACCATATTATCCTTGATCCCTTGGATTTCCCCTTGGTGGCAACATCAGCCAATCTATCGGAAGAGCCCATAGTAAAGGACAATCAAGAAGCCATAGAAAAACTTAACACATTGGCAGACCTTATACTCCTTCACAACAGAGATATAAAAAGGAGATGTGACGATTCTGTGGTTAAAGTGGTGGGAGGAATACCAACGCCCATAAGAAGGTCAAGGGGATATGTACCCATGCCTATAAAGTTGCCCTTTAACTTGGAAAGGAAGGTTTTAGCGGTGGGCGGTATGCTAAAGAACACCTTTGCTATTGGCTTTGAAAATACGGTGATCCTTAGCCAGCATGTGGGAGATGTAGATAACTTGGAGGCTTTGAAAAACTTTGAAGAGATGGTCTTTGACCTTATGGAGCTGTACCACTTTGAACCAGAGGTGGTGGTATGCGACCTACATCCAAGGTACGAAACTACAAGGTGGGCAAAGGAATTTTCTCAAAAAAAGGGCATTCCCCTTATCCAAGTACAACATCACTATGCCCATATACTCTCTTGCATGGCAGATAGGGAGTTAGAGGGTAAGGTACTTGGCATAGCTTGGGATGGAACGGGATACGGAGAAGATGGAAGCCTTTGGGGCGGTGAGTTTTTGATATGTGATTACAAAGGCTACGAAAGGCTTTTTACCTTTAGACCTTTTAGGCTAATAGGCGGTGAAAAGGCTATAAAAGAGCCAAGAAGAGTAGCCCTGTCCTTACTCTTTGAACTTTATGGAGAAAAAGCTCTTGAAATGGGCTTGGAGCCTGTAAGGTCTATGGAAGAAAAAGAGTTAAAAAATCTATACCTTGCTTGGTTAAAGGGTATAAACTCACCCTTTTCCAGCTCTGTTGGTAGGCTTTTCGATGGAGTTGCCTCTTTGATAGGTATAGCTCAGATAATTTCTTACGAAGGACAGGCGGCTATGATGTTGGAAGATATGTACGATCCATTGGTAAAAGATCATTACGGCTATACGCTAAAAGGAAATCTAATAGGATGGGGACCTATCCTTGAAGACCTTATAAAGGATAAGGAAAAGGAAAAAACTCCATCAAGGTTTATAAACACCCTGGCATACATATGCTTGGATGTGGCAAAGGAAGTGGGCATAGAGAGGGTTTGTCTATCGGGCGGAGTTATGCAAAACGACCCCCTCGTAAGCAAGATAAAGGAGCTTTTGGAAGGAGAAGGCTTTAGGGTTTATACCCACCAAAGGGTACCACCTAACGACGGTGGCCTTTCTTTGGGTCAAGCTCTTTATCAGCCTCAAAGTATTTAAAAAGGTCTCTTAATCTACCCTCCAAAATTTTGATAGTTTCCATTACATCCTCCTTTTGAGCGGAGGCTAACTTTGGGAAATAGGTTATCTCTATGGTTTCCAAAAAGGGCTTGTTGTTTCTATCAAAGAAAACCCCTATCCAAACCCCATATATCCCTGTTTCTCTCCATTCTATCCTTTGACCCTTAGCCTGTAAAGTTATCTTTACCTGCCCTTCTCCCAAAGTGTCCAATATGGCTATCCTGTCCTCTTCCGTTATGGGTAGTTTACTGGTATATATTATGTGTTCCTCGCCTTTTTCATAAAGGTCTTTCAAAGCAAGCAATATCTCATTAAGTAAGGCTGGAGCGTTCATAAGCATACCTTTAATCCCCATTCTCTTAACTGTTCTATCACTTCTTCAAGGAGCCTGTTGAAATTTTTCCTAACAGAAGGTGAAAGCTCTAAGGATATTTCAAGGCTTTCGGGCTCCATACCAAGCACTACTATTTCCTTGGGAAGTTTTCCCGTTAGCTCTGCCAAGGCAAGGACTTCCTGAATACCTATATCATGGGTGGATATCTTTTTACCTTTAAAGTACGTCAACACATCATCCCCTTTAAGCTTATAAAGGGAGCCGGGGGGCATGCCTCCAAGGATGGCATCAATTATGAGCAGTCTCTCCACCTTTTCCATAAAGTAAAGGAGGTCTATACCCAAAGTTCCTCCATCTATGAGTTCCACCCCTTGTGGAAATCTGTATCTTTTTTTTAACTCTTCGACGGCCTTGACGCCCAGCCCTTCATCGGAAAGGAGCAAATTTCCTATACCCAAAACAAGAGTCTTCATCCCTTTATATCCTCTACATCTACTGGCTCTTTTTCAAAAACCTTGTAGCCGGTAAACATAGACGTAAGCTCTCCATTTTTCTTTATTAGCTCTTCTCTTACAACGAGGTAAAGGTGCAGGATGGCAAATACTATTATTATCCAAGCTATCCAATGATGCCACATGTGGGTCATAAACTCACCGCCTAAAAAGGGGATGATCCATCCAAAAAGGGATGCCCAAAAACCGCCTGGCTTGGACATACCATACATGGCAAAGCCTGTAATGATCATGAAAAGGAAGAGCAGGTAAACCATAGGGTATACACTTCTTGCGCATGCGTTCCTTATGTACTCCTTCCCTTCCTTATCCTTCATGATAAGGGCGTACTTTAAAGTTATTTCCTTGAGGCCTACCCAGTAATCTCTTCTCCAAAAAGAGGGTATGATTATCCTGTCCCTTTTGCTAAAGAGAGCTATGATGATCCTGAAGATAAAGCCTGAAAGGAATACGTAGCCCGCTATGAAGTGTATCTTTCTTATAAAGTCCATAGTTATACCTTTGTCATAGGCGTAGGTAGCTTCGTAGCCCGTAGGGCCTAAAAAGAAGGGGTTGCCTATGTAAAGTCCCGTTATAAAAAGGACTAAGATGGCAAAGAAGTTAATCCAATGCCAAAGTCTTAGCCCTGGGCTAAAGATATAGAACTTTTTAGCTTCCATGTTTTATACCTCCCTTAATAGCATGCTTGTGCCCCTTGGACCTTTACTTCCACCACTTCTTTCCCTTTTGTATCGTAGACATGGGTAGAACACGCAAGGCATGGGTCAAAAGAATGTATACCTCTAAGGACCTCAAGGGGTTTATCAATGACTTTAACGGGGGAATCCTTCATGCATTCCTCAAAGGCACCTTGACCACCCATAGGATCCCTTGTTCCACCGTTCCATGTGGTAGGTACCACACATTGATAATTGGCTATCTTACCATCTTTTATTATGACCCAATGACCCAAAGCTCCCCTCGGTGCCTCTGTAATTCCTACACCTTTTGCTTCCTTTGGCCATGTGGAAGGATCCCATTTTTCCATGTTGGCAACGGATGTATCTCCAGCCTTTATGTTATCGTAGAGCTTTTTCAAAAAGTATAGGTCTGCGGCAGCTCCTATTTGAGCCTCAAGCCCCCTTGCAGCCGTCCTACCTACGGTGGTGGGAAGCCATACGTGTGGGGGTAAGTCAAGCACCTTGGATACAAGGTCTACCTGTCTTACCACCATCTCATCTATCCAAGAAGGCTTTATATGCCCTTGCTTTACGGCAGTATAGGTTATTATGTACCTTGCCAAGGGTCCTACTTCGCAGGGCTTCCCTTTCCACCTTGGAGCCTTTATCCAAGAATATTTACCCTTTTCATCAAGATACTTCCAATTGGTCTTTGTCCCTTCTTTAGGACCTGTATAATGGGGATCTGTTATACCATCCCATGGATGAAGCCCCTTACTTTCATCGGGATACTTATACCACGAGTGGGCTACAAACTCCTGGATCACGTTGGAGTCTGCAAAGTCTTTGCCGGTAAGAGGATAGTACTTGGCCTTTTCCACACCTTCTGCAAAGTCCTCTACTACACCGTTGCAATGGTAAAGTATCTTGCTGTGATAATCTCCCGTCTTTATTCCCTTGTATGGTTCGTCGGGAAACTCGCCATATCCAATTACTCTTCTTTTGGCAAGTCCTCCACCATAAACTTGTTCCTTCTGTACATATATATGGCCTATAGCCAAAAGGTCTACAAGGTAGAAGAGATTAACAGCCTCCACTTGTGTATATATAGAATCTTCTACTACAGCAAGCCTTTCTGTGTTCACCGGAGCGTTCATATCGTTAAGGGATATGGAGCATGTCATACCGCCTACCAAGTAATGGGGATGGGGGTTTTTGCCACCAAAGACTACCTGGGGAATAAAGAGTTCCCTCTGGACATCCAGCATGTTAAGGTAATGGGCTACCGCCATAAGGTGTACCTCTGGAGGTAGTAGTTTGTAGTCGGGGTGGTCCCACCAATGGGCTGCAAATATGCCAAGCTGTCCGCTTTCCACAATTTTCTTTATCTTTTCTTGGAAAGCCCTAAAGTAGCCCGGGGTTGCCTTGGGAAATTTCCTCGGATACGCCCTGCGGCCTAAGGGGTCTGGCATAAGCTCCTCTATTACACCGTACTTTTCAAGAAGCTGGTTTTGTAAGATGGCAGTTTGAACCGGGTCAGCTTTTAATGCCTCTAAGGGTGATACCCAGTCAAGGGCATGAAGATGGTAAAAATGCACCAAATGGTCGTGGACTTGAAGAGATCCGTACATGATGTTCCTTATGTAGTTGGCATTTTTGGGAATTTGGATTTCAAGGGCATCCTCTATACACCTTACAAAAGCCAAAGCGTGGATAGAGGTACAAACACCGCATATCCTTTGAGCAAATGCCCATGCATCCCTCGGATCTCTACCTTTGAGTATAAGCTCAATACCCCTCCACATGGTACCGGAAGATAGGGCATCCACAACTTTCCCCGTTTTTTCATCCACAAGGATTTCGATCCTTAAGTGTCCTTCTATCCTTGTTACCGGGTCAACTACGATCCTTGCCATGTTTATCACCTCCTTTTATTTGTTTCTTATCTTTGATAAAACACCATGAACTACTGCACCGGCAGCTGCCGCTGCAGCAAGGGCAGCACCCACTTTATCTGGGCTTGCCTCCACGTTGGGAAGTGGTATATTGGTAAGCCTTTCGTAGAAGGGCCCTCTATCCCAAAAGTCTTCTTCTGCACAACCTATACAACCGTGGCCAGCTTGTATTGGGTAGG
Source organism: Aquificaceae bacterium (assembly GCA_046294875.1). Lineage (GTDB taxonomy): Bacteria > Aquificota > Aquificia > Aquificales > Aquificaceae > Pampinifervens. The sequence goes on from JBKBNZ010000020.1 coordinate 7,352, forward strand.
ACAGGCCGTTGTACCAGCGTATATTACCGCAAGAGTTGTAGGTTGTTGGTCCTCTGCATCCTACCTTATACAAGCACCAACCCTTTTTTGCCCCATCGTCGTCAAACCTTTCTACAAACTGACCTGCATTAAAGAAGGCTCTTCTGTAGCAGGTATCGTGTATTCTGTTTCCGTAAAACTGCTTGGGCCTTCCTTGAGAATCCAAAGGCGGTATGCTATCAAAAAGGACAAGGTGCATTATAACACCCGTCATAACCTCTGCTATGGGAGGACAACCCGGCACCTTTACTATGGGCTTATCTGTGATAACCTTATGTATTGGGACTGCCGTGGTAGGATTAGGCTTTGCAGCTTGGACACACCCCCAACTGGCGCACGAACCCCAAGCTATCACCGCCTTTGCTCCCTTTGCGGTCTCTTTGAGGTTTTCCAAAAAGGCCTTACCACCCACTACACAGTACATACCGTCCTCGCCCAAGGGTGGGTTCCCTTCCACCGCAAGGATATAGTTTCCCCAGTACTTCTTCATCACCTCTTCCCTATGCTTTTCTATGGCTTCTCCCGCCGCAGCAGTTAGGGTATCATCGTACTCAAGGGAGATCATGGTAAGTACCACATCAGAAGCTAAGGGAGTTGCAGACCTTATAAAGGATTCTGAGCAGCATGTACACTCAAGGCCGTGCAGCCACAGAACAGGAACCCTTGGCTTTGTTTCCAAAGCCCGCACCACCTCCGGTATCATGGAAGGAGAAAGTCCCATAATACCAGTTATAGTGGTGCTAAACCTCAGGAAATCCCTCCTGCTTAATCCATGCCTTTTAAAGGTCTCCCAAAAGGTTTCCATGTCACACCTCCTTGATTGAACGCTAATTCATAATTTAACGCTTTCCCGGTTTCATGTAAATGAAAAATCTCTTATAGGGGTTATAAAAACTTCTTATAAAGCCTTTCTTTAGAACTTGACAACTGAGTGTTTATTCATTTAATATTACCTCTGAGGAGGGCCACTATGATAGCGCTGCTTATTATGCTCTTCCTAACCTTTGGCTATACCCACGACCTTTGGTTGGAAAAGGTAGGGGATAGGATAGTGCTTTACTATGGGCATATCAAACCAAAAGAGGGTGAAGAAGGCCTTATAAGTTATAAGGCGGAAAATGTTTTAAAGGCTATGTGCTTTAATAAAGAGGCTAAAAGAGTGGAGGTTCAAATAGAAAGGGTTTATCCTCTTTCCTTTCCCGCAAACTGTTTTGCCTATTATGTGCTTTTCTCAACTGGTTATTGGACAAAGACTATAAAGGGGACCAAAAACCTACCCAAGGATAAGGCAGAAGGGCCATTGGAGAGTTGGCTTTCCTATGAGGGTGTTAAAAGATTGGAGAGTTGGACGGAAACTTTTAAAAGACCTTTAACAGAAGACCTTGAAATAGTCCCCTTGGAAGACCCTTTCAGCGTCAGCCTTAATAGTAAGATTAGTTTAAAAGTTTATTACAGGGGGAAACCTGTTAAAGGGGCTGTGGTTGCCTACCAGGGTCGTGTGGTGGGCTCCACCGATGAGGAAGGTAATATAAATGTAAGAATAAAGGAAAAGGGGCTTCAGCGGATAAGTGCCTCTATAAAGGAAAAATCCGATGGATTAAAGGCAGACTATACGGTGATAAGTACAAATCTTATTTTTGAGGTTAGGTGATGGTTCTCGTTGTATTTCTTATTACCTTTGGTCTTTTATACGCCCACGACCTACAACACGAGATACAAAAAGAGGGGAGATGTATAGTTGTTAGCTTCTTCTTTCCCGATGGAAACAGGTTTTCTTATGAGGAGTATGAGGTATACAAAAAAGGAAGTAATACTCCCTTCCAGGTTGGAAGGACCGACGCCCTTGGAAGGGTTGCCTTTTGCCCCAATGAAAGAGGTGTATGGTGGGTTAAAACCGTTTCTGCAGACGGACATGGAACAAAGGTTAGGGTATATTTTGAGGAGGAGGGAGTAGAAGAGAAAAGAGAAGGCTTCTTTGAAAGGTATAAAAGGCTTTTTGCAGGACTGGGATGGCTCTTAGGTATATTTGCCCTTTTAGAAATTTATCTTAGGAGGTTTAGAAAATGAGAAGGATAATACCGATTTTAACTTTTGCAGCAGGTCTTTCCTTTGCCCATCATGGTGTAGCATCCTTAGGAAGCGCAGGCTTGGAAGGACCTGGAGCCCCCCTTGAAAGCTCAAGCTCCGCAACGCTTCCGGAAGGCAAATGGCTCCTTTACCTTAAGCTCGACCATGTAAAGTGGAAAAAGTACAGCTTTTCAGACTTTCCCGACCAAAAGGATGAGTACTACTTTTGGATGTATGGTATAGGCTATGGCTTAAAACCTTGGCTTTCCCTATATCTTTTCTTGCCTTATTACGTAAAGAAGGAGATAAAAACCTTAAATTCTCATTCTTATTCCTATACCAACTCGGGCTTTTCAGACCTATCTTTAATGGCAGTTCTTGGTTTTAAATATGACAAAGGCCTTAAGCTTGTCCCGCGCCAAGAAAGCCTTGACGACCTTATGGACTGGCACTTTACCCTTTACGGTGGTGTTTCCGTACCCACAGGAGATCCCAACAAGTACGATAGGGTAAGGGATCCAAAAGGTGACTTTGAGCCCGATATGTCTGTTGGCTTTGGTAAGCCCTCTATAACAATAGGCTTTACTGCAACAAAACAGTTCATAAGCTTTCCAAGACTTACTTTTGTTCTGGACACCAGTTATTTAAAGTTTTTTGAACATACGTACAGTTACGTAGAAGAGGATAGAAGGAAAAAATATAAGTTTGGAGACGAGTTTAGGCTTAACAGCGCTATAGTCTATAGAACCTATGAAAATGCCGATAGGGGATTGCGTATAGATACTATCTTGGAGGCCAATTTCCAGCATAACGAGAAGGATAGGGAAGACGGTATTAAACAAAGCGCCTCCGGTGGAAACATACTCTACGGAACTGGTGGAATAAGGTTATACTACAAAAACACTTCCTTAGGTATGGGGTTAAAGGTCCCCCTTTGGAAGAGGCTAAATGAAGAAAAGGATCAGCAAGGTGGCGAAGGTAAGGAAAGGTATAGGTTTATACTTACCTTTTCTGCCCTTTTTTAGGGGGATAGTATGCATATACCGGACGGATTCATAGCCCCTCATATATACATTCCAGCTTATTTAATAGATATTGGCCTTTTGTCTTATGCTTTTAATAGGTTTAAAAGAAGCTTAGTAGAAGGGGCAGTTCCATACCTTGCCTCTCTATCAGCCCTGTCCTTTATACTAATGTCTATAACCTTTCCCTTACCGGGTGGAACATCTGTGCACGCCCTTGGTGTTGCAAGTATATCTTTACTCTTTGGCCCATGGACAGCTTTTCTTTCCATATCCTTGATACTCTTTTTGCAGGCTACAATCCTTGGAGAGGGTGGTATAACAAGCTTTCCTATAAACTCCCTTTCCATAGCCTTTGTGGGTAGCTTCTGCGCTTATTATACCTATACAATCACTAAAAGATTTTTTAGAGATGGAATATCCCTTTTCCTTTCTGGTTTTTCCTCAACCCTGATCGCCGCCCTTATAGTTGCCTTTGTTTTAGGGATCCATCCCTACCTATTTAAGGATACTTCTGGAAAGCCTCTTTATTTTCCCTTTGCTCTTGGCGCTGCTATTCCAGCTTTACTCCTACCACATATCATCGTAGGTATAGGAGAAGGTATGCTTACGCTTATAGTGGTAAAAGCCTTGAGGAATAAACTATGAGGGACAAACTTTTACTATTGGTGTATATACTTTCCTTGATATATCTTTCCCATCTTAGTAATGTATATGAGCTTTTAATAATCCTTTGTTTCCTTTTGTTGTTCCTAGTATCTGCTCCTATTAAAAACAAGCTTAAGCTATTGAAACATTCTTTATTTTCCTTTTTTCTTTTTAGCTTTGTAATTTCCTTTTCCTATTTGCTGTTGGATTTGTCTTCTGGTAATAGAGAGGGGGTTGAATATTTTTTAATGATTAATCTAAGGTCTTTTGGAATGACTTTTTTAACCTTTTTATTTCTTAGGATAGCTAACCTTTACAAAGCCCTTGATTTTTCAAAAACTTTAACCTTTCTCTTGGTTATTGCAGTTAGCAACGTTCTAACGTATAAAAGGCTTTTAAAGGATTTTAAGGATGCTCTCAAAAGCAGGAGTATAGGAAAAACTACAAGGCAAACTTCTTTTGCCTTTATCAAAAGGCTTTCCCTTTTTTTCTTTGATAAATCTGTATATACTTCAAGGGAAGTATATCAAGCTATGAAATCAAGAGGTTTCTATGATGATTGAATTAAGAAGAATATGGTATAGCTACGATAGGGAAGAGGTGTTTAAGGGCTTAAATTTAAGGATTTTGGAGGGCGATAGAGTTGTCTTACTTGGTCCTAACGGTGCCGGTAAAACAACCCTTTTGAAGATACTTAATGCCTTGTTGATGCCACAAAAGGGAACATACCTTTACAAAGGAATAGAGATAAACAAGAAAAGTCTTAAGGATAAGGCTATTAACAGATGGTTTAGAAAAGAGGTTGTTATGCTTTTCCAAAACCCCGACGTTATGCTTTTTAACCCTACTGTTTATGACGAGATAGCCTTTGGGCTAAGACAGCTGGAAGAGTATGATGAAGAAAGGATAAAGGAGGATGTGCTTTATTGGGCAGAAAGGTTTAATCTATCACCCTTCCTTAAAAGTTCACCCTTTGAGCTAAGCAGTGGGCAAAAGCAAAAGCTATGCCTTGCCTGTTTGCTTGTTTTAAAACCAAAAGTTTTACTTCTTGATGAGCCCACCGCAAACTTGGACTCAAAAACCACACACTGGCTTATAGAACTTCTGTGGAGTATGGAGATCACAACCCTTATAGCTACAAACAACCTTAATCTTGTTAGCGAATTAGGTAATAAGCTTTTAGTCCTTGGTGAAGACCACTCTTTGATATACGAAGGTGATCCAAAAGAATTTTTTGATGACAAGGATAATCTTCTAAAAGCTGGCTTACTGCCCCACAGAAATAAAAGACCTTTACTCCTTTAAAACAGGCCTTAGTCGGTACTTTTTCCTTTAAAATGTTAAGACTTAGCGTGAGGAAAAAAGCTTTAAAGGAGCAAAAGAGGCTTGAGATTATAAGAATGGCTTGTAAGCTCTTTGCAGAAAAGGGTTATTACAATACGACTATACCGGATATAGCCCAAGCGGTAGGTATGAGCGTTGGAAACATTTATAACTACTTTGAATCTAAGGAAGAGCTGGCTAAGGAAATTATGATGACTGTGTCCGATTGGGTAGGGGAGAGGTTAAGAAAGATAGAGGATTTGGATATCTCTTATAAAGAGAAGGTTAAGCTTTTTGTTAAAAGTTTCTTTGAAATAGCTATAGAAGAACCTGAGCTGATAAACTACTTTCTGAAGGTTTTTTTAGTAAACAGGGAGATCTTTAAAGATGGCTGTGAAGGCTTTGTATGTGTGGCAAGCGTTATAACAGAAGTGATGGTTTTTTTAACCAGCGGTATAGAAAAGGGGGCCTTTAGAAATCAGAGCTTTTACCCTGCCTTTACTACCATAATGGGTCCTTTGGGAGGTATGGTTTTTTTACATAAGGAGGGACTACTTGACAAACCTTTAATGGATTATGTGGATGAAGTTGCGGAGAACTTATGGAGGGCTTTGAAAGCCTAACCTTCTATGCAAGGCAAGGTATGGGGGAGTTCTAAAGGGTGGATACCTTCGTACAAAGTAGTAGCGTGCTATGTGGTAGCTGGGATCAAAGCCGTAAAAGTTCAACCTTATCCTTTCCAACTCTTCCTCTAAGTATGCCTTCAAAGGTTTAATAGACCAGTCCTTTAATCTTTCTTTTCTCTTCTGATCTATAAAATCTTCAAAGTCTTTGGAATTAATAAAGCTTACAAGCAGACTCTTAAGCTTTTCCAAAAACTCCTCAGGATCCTTACAAAAAACACCATCCAAGAGCCCCATCTCAAGAGCCTTCTTTGAACTTATGGGCATCCTGTTTTCCATAATTTCCCTTCCCTTTTCCCAACCTACCCTTTTGGGTAAGGTATAGGTCCAAAATTCTGAACCGTAAAGGTTTCCTATGTTCTTGTAGTGGGGATTTAGTACCACCCCTTCTCTGGCGAAAACCAAATCGCATGTAAGGGCAAGGAATACACCGCCAGCACCCGCATTACCCCTTATACCAGCGACGGTAAGCCTGTCAAGGGTGGTAAGTATCTCTTCGCAAAGCTCATCCATAGCCTTTATGTTCCTCCAAGACTCGTCTGCTGGACTATGGGATGCCTCTATGGTGTTAATGTTCATACCGTTAGAAAAGAAATCTTCTCCACCAAGAAAGACAAGGGCTTTTACAGGCCTCTCCTTTGCGTATCTTACTACCTGCAAAAGCCTCTCACACTGTTCTGTAGACATGGCACCGTTATAAAAATTAAACTCTATAAGGGCTATCCCTCTCTCTTCCCTATAGACTATCTCTCTGTAGGTAGGAAGGTCTATAGATTCCCATGGCTTAATAGCCTCCTCCTTTAGCCTTTCAACAACCTCCATGGGTAAAACCTTAAGGGCGGGAAGCTTTATAGAATACTTTTCCCTTTTTCTCATATGGGTTATCCAAAGGGCAGAGTCCAAGGTTCCTATACATACCGCATCGTCTCTTCTGGCTATTAACTCACCAGGTTTGCCCCTAAGATAGGCTTCTGAATAGGCATTAAACAGGTAATACTCTTGTCCTTCTATGCTGGCTATGGCACCGGGCTGTCCATCGCCTGCGTATACCTTTCTCAAAATATCCTCGGTAGAATTTCTAAACCAATCAATTCTTCTCAGCTCTAAGGGAACCTTTGGGTTAAACCTTCCCTCCTTCTGGGGTGTACCTTTTACTCCTCCCTTTATCTTTTCCAGGGCTTCCCAAAGGGCTTCAACAATACCCTCTGTGATCTCTCTTCTGTAAAGGCTTGATTTTCTTGCCTTCCTCATGGAAAAAATTCTGTACGACCATATATCGCCAGCATCATACTCATCCACCGCAGAAAGAATACAGACTCCCCAGTTTTTCTCTCCCTTAAGAATAGCCCAGTCTATGGCATCGGGTCCTCTGTCTCCGGGTGGGCCGGGATGTACCACAAGGGTTGTATAATTTTCCCATACCTCCCTTGGTATTTTCCTTTTCAAAAAGGGCGCTATTATAAGGTCAGGCTTATAGAGCTTTGCCGCTTCTATTGTAAGATGCGGATGTACGTCAAGTTCCACGGATACTTCATAACCCGCTTCCGAAAGCTCGCAGTATATTCTTTGAGATAAGGAGTTAAAGCGATGGCAAAGTAGTAAAACTTTCATCTTATCCTCTGTACCTATAGTAGGCATTACAGGCGCCTTCGGAGGATACCATACAGGATCCGATAGGATTGGCTGGGTTGCAGACATTTCCAAAAAGCTTACAGTCCAAAGGCTTTGCCATCCCCCTTATCACCTTCCCGCATATGCAGGCTGGATGCTCCCTTGCCTCGGGAAGGTTGACCTTAAACCTTTCTTCTCCATCAAAGTCTCTGTAGGAAGAGTTTATCCTTAGGGCACTGTAGGGAACTATACCCAACCCTCTCCATTCAAAAGTTTTTCTGAGCTCAAAAACTTCGGCAACCAACCTTTGAGCCTTTAGGTTCCCTTCCCTATTCACAGCCCTTGTATATTGATTCTCTACGAAGGCTTTACCCTCTTTTATCTGCCTTGCTATCATATAAACCGACTGGAGTACATCAAGGGGTTCAAAGCCCGATATAACCACAGGCTTTAAAAATTCTTCCGAAAAGTATTCATAAGGCTTTGTTCCTATTATTACGCTTACGTGCCCCGGCCCTATGAAGGCATCTATTTGTACCTTTCCGTACTCCCTTAGTTCTGGAGCGTTAAGTATATGCTGTATCGCTGCGGGTGTTATAACATGGTTGGAGATCACAGAAAGGTTTTTTAAGCCAAGGTCTTTTATCCTCTTTATCAATAAAGCCGTTTGAGGCGTGGTGGTTTCAAAACCTATGGCAAAAAAGACCACCTCCTTGTTGGGATTTTCCTTAGCTATCTGTAAAGTATCAAGGCAAGAATACACCATCCTTACATCCCCACCCTCTGCCCTTATGTCCAATAAACTTTTTCTCTGGGAGCCCGGTACCCTTAACACATCTCCATAAGTACATAGGATAACATCCTTTCTCCTTGCCAACTCAAGGGCAAGGTCAACCCTTTTCATAGGAAGGACGCATACGGGACAACCGGGACCATGAACAAAGCTTACATAACTTTCCAAAAGCTGGTCTATGCCGTACTTTACGATGGTGTGGGTGTGTCCTCCGCAAAACTCCATTATTCTCAAAGGCCTTCCAAGGCTATCTATGGTGTTTTTTATAGCCCTTGTGAGTTTTTTTATGCTTTCGGTTTCTTTGTAAGCAAGGCTAAGCTTCATCCTCTAACTCCAACATTTCTTCAAAGAGCTTTAAACTTTCAAGGGCATAATCTTCGTCCAGCTTTTGTATGGCAAAGCCCACATGAACCAATACATAGTCTCCCACACGTACCTCCTCTTGAAGAAGCTCAAGAGATACAAGCCTACGGGCTCCAAAGGTCTCCACAAGAGCTGTGTTATCCTTTCTAATCTCTACCACCTTTGAGGGTATAGCAAGGCACATACCTACAACCCATATAAGGCTATCCCGTATTTTTCTGACAGCCTACACATCTTTTCCTTTTCTAGAATATAAACCTTCCTCGCTTCCAAGAAAAGAGCATCTCC
>JBKBNZ010000021.1:0-15272 GCA_046294875.1 Aquificaceae bacterium
CTTCCCTCCGTTATATCTTCCAAAGCCTTTATAACCTCTTCCTTTGTTAGGTTCTGAAATTCAGAAAGCTTTTTTAGGATCTCTCTCATAGATGATAATTATACCCTTTCCTATACGCCGGGTGAGGAATTCAAAAAGCCCAGACACAAGCCTATCAATAAAAAAAGGCAGTAGGGCTATAATTATTAGCCCTACATCACTTCAGAAAGAGGAGCGTATGGTTTAGGGAGCTTGTGGAGAATTGTGTGGTGTATGTGGACAGGGGTTATAGGGGTTGTGAGAATGTGGTGGTGTGTATGTATATGCGTATGCTATTGGGTACAGCTCTTACAGGAGGTTTGTTTGATGATGTCTAATTTTTCACCCAGCGTATAGAATCTTTATTATATAAAACATACGCCTTTTTTCATAAAATATTTATGAAAGCCCCACTATAATAAAATGGTAGTGTGGATAATAGCTATACTCCTGCTTTTCATAAAGGCTTATGCTTTAGACTGTTCTTTGTTACAGGTACGATACTTAGCCCTAAAGGAAGAAGCCATATACGAAGACCTTATGAAGGAAGTAGATACTCTAATCAAAAAGGCCTGCGAAACCAAAGATCAAAAAACTATGAAAGCCGCAGATAAACTTCTCCAAGCTCTGGAAACAATAAAATCTCCAGAAACCTTTGGAAAGGATAGAGTTATAGCCAACAGAAGGATAAGAAAAGCCTCTATCCTTCTCGGGGAAACTAAAAAGTACTCAAAGGATTATCCCCAAATCTTTTTCTACCAGCTTCTTTTTTATCAAGTGGCGCAGGAGAACTATAGAGTAGGAGATTATGAATATGCTCTAAAATATTCTTTGGCTTCTTACAACCTTGGAAGGGCTATATTGGAGCTAAGATGATTTTAAAGGAAGGGGATTTTGTGCTTCTTGTGGATGGAGAGAAAAGGTATTTAAAAAGGCTTACAAGGGATTTTAGCCTTAGTGTTAAAGGCAAGCAGGTTAAATTTCAGGATATAGTAGGCCAAGAAGTTGGCAAGGTGATAAAGGGCTTTTGTCTTCTTACGCCAACCCTTGAAGATATAATCCTTCTTGGCTTTAAGAGAAAAACCCAGATAGTTTATCCAAAGGACAGCTTTTATATATCTTTTAAGCTAAACCTATCAAAGGAGAAAAAACTTCTTGAGTTTGGCGTGGGAAGTGGCGCCTCTACGGCGGTATTTTCTCAATTGGCTGGTGAAGTATGGGCTTACGAAGTAAGGGAAGATTTTTATAAACTGGCAAAAAACAACTGGGAAAAGTTTAACCTATGCCAGAATGTGAAACTCCATAACATGGACTTTTTAACAGCTCAAGTAGAAGAGGCTTTTTTTGACGCAGCCTTCGTTGATGTAAAAGACCCTGTACCCTATATGGATAAGGTTTGGAAGGTTTTAAAGCCCGGCGCCCCTATGGCAAGCATTCTACCCACCACCAACCAGGTAAGCAATCTACTAAAGGCTATAGAAGGCTATTTTTGCCACGTTGAAGTCCTGGAAATATCCCATAGGTATTACAAGATAAACCCAGACAGACTAAGACCTCAGGATACAATGGTAGCCCATACGGGCTACTTAATCTTTGGAAGAAAAAGAATATAGCTTTTAACGTCAGGAAGGTCTATTTTACAATAGGGAAATCCCTCTGGGACATGTGCCCCCTTCATTACAAGTATATAGCCCTTTGACAACCTTTCCAAAAGTGGAAGAATATCTTCCAGCTTGCCAAGGGCTCTACACACCACAAGGTCAAAGCTTTCTTGTAATTTTTGAGCCTCTTTACAAAAGACCTTGTAAGATATACTTAGCTTCATCTTAAGATACTCAAGGAAGGCACACTTTTTGGCAACCGCTTCTACCAAGGTAAGCTCTATCTTGTCCCCATAGTATATCTTCAAAGGCACACCCGGAAAGCCAGCACCAGATCCCACATCACACACAGAAAGACCCTCCACCTTTATACCCTTTTCCTCAAGGCATAGGCTCAAAGTCAAGGAGTCAAGAAAATGTCTTTTTATTATTTCCTCATCCCCTTCGAGGCTTGTCAAGTTATGCACCCTGTTCCATCTTTTCAACTCTTCAAGATATATAACAAACTTATCAATCTGCTCTTGGCTAAGTTTAAAGCCGTTTCTCTGGAAGATATCCCTCAGTAGCTTTTCAGCAGAAATCTTATATCCTCCGCCATCTTTTCCGGATCCTGCTTTGTGGGAGTGAAAAGAAGTTTTATCTTGTTATCGGGAGTTATAAGATATATGGTTGCCGTATGGTCTATAAGGTAACCCCCGGCAGACTCGCCTTCTACCTTTCTGTAATAAGCTTTGTACTCCTTTGCCACCTTTTTTATTTCCTCCTCAGAGCCCCTCAAGCCTATAAAGGTGGGATTAAAGTAAGGCACGTAGCCCTTTAAAACCTCTGGTGTATCCCTTTCTGGGTCTACGCTTATAAAAAGGACCTGCACCCTTTGGGCTTCTTCTGGTTTTAGATATTTCATAGTTTTTGCCATAATTTCAAGGGCCATAGGGCAAACATCAGGACAGTGGGTATAACCAAAGAACAAAAGGACGATCTTACCCTGCTTTGTAAAGTCTGAAAGCTTTACCCTTTTCCCGTCGTGGTCTGTAAGTTCAAAATCGTAGGCAGGCTGATCAAAATAATGACCATAATACTCGTGCTGTTTTTTACAGGACGCCAAAAGAAAGGAAAACAACAGTATAAGAATTGCTAATTTCTTCATAATTTAAAATTATAGCAAAGGATTACCTTCGTGCCGGCACCCTTTTCACTTTTTACCCTCATAGACATACCACTCTTTTGAGCTATAAGTTTTACTATATAAAGGCCAAGGCCAGAACCTTCCCTGTCGCTTGCCTCTCTATAAAAGAGCTCTCCAGCCCTTTCCGGATGCTCCATACCAATACCCTCATCCTCTACCACTATACAACCTTCTTTGTAATAAAGGCTTATACGTGCCCCTTTGTTTGTATATTTATAGGCATTCTCTATTAGGTTTCTCAAAGCCAACTTAAAGTACTCCCTATCCACCTCTATCTCCACGTCCTCCGATAGGTACTCCACGATAAACCTCCGATCTTCTCTAATAAACTCGTACTCTTCTTCCATCTCTGCAAAAAGCTGGTTTATACTTACCTTTTCCTTTTTAAGGGGCATCTGAGATTCAAGCCTCATTATAGTGGCAAGCTGAGTTATCAATCTTTCCATCTTCTCCGTTTGGGTTAACAGTCTTTGATATATTTCCATAAGCCTGTCTTCCCTGTAAGCTCCCATCTGTAAAAGCTCCACCTGTCCCTTTACATAAGCCAAAGGTGTTTTCAAAGAATGGGTTATATTTCTAATAAACTCCCTTTGCCAAAGGATAATACCCCTTAACCTTTCCACCATCTTGGCATAGGCTTCCTCCAAAAGTCCAAACTCATCCCTTCTTCCACTGGGCTTTATCTCTATTTCAAAGTTCCCCTTTGAGAGAGATTCTGAGACCCTTCTTAGATAATCTAAAGGCTTTAAGAGCCTACCAAAAAGGATAGCCGCTAAAAAAGCGGCAGGAAAAGAAACAACAGACACCAAAACACCGGTAAATACAACTATAGACTTTTCTACCTTCTCTATTTTGTCCAACTTTCCCAAAAAGATAATCTTGTAATCTTCAATATCCTTAACCACATAGGCATAGTTTTTGTATATACCCTTCTTTGATTTAAGCAAATGTTTTATATCCTTTTCTTCTATGTCTGGTAGTTCACCTTCCAAAAAGCTTTCCCTGTTTATAACTTTACCTTTCTCGTTTAGTAAAAGGTTTGCTATTTCCCTTGAAACTGCTTCTTCAGAAAGAAGCTTAGTATAATGGTGGGGGTTTTTGTAATAGCTTTTGTAAAAATCTATTACAGGGTTGACTTGATAATCTACGTAATCAATGGCATACTCATAAAGGACATCTCTGATGATCAATAGGCCAAAGAAGAATATAAGAAATACACTAACAAGGTAAAGACCAAGAAAAAGCAAAAAAACTTTAACCCTTATTGACATCTTCAGAAGATATCATATAACCATATCCCCTTACCGTTTTTATCAGTTTATGGTCTTTATCTCCCAGCTTAGACCTTAGGTTCTTTATATAAACATCCACCACGTTAGAACCTTCATTGGAATATCCTCCCCACACCTTTAGGTATATCTCCTCCCTGCTTACTGCAGAGTTGGCCCTTTCCGCCAAAAGCTTTAAAAGGTTAAACTCCCTTTTGGTGGTATGTATCCTGTTTCCTTTGTAATAAACTTCAAGAGATTTGAGCCTAATTTCCAAATCTCCAACTTTTAGCACATCTGCACCTTCCTTTTTGTACCTTCTAAGCACAGCCCTAATTCTTACCACGAGCTCTTTGAAAGAAAAGGGCTTTGTTATGTAGTCGTCCGCCCCCGCGGAGAAACCCTCCACCTTATCCTCCACTTGAGATTTGGCGGTAAGCATTACTATGGGAATGTCTTTGACTTCCCTTAACTTTTTACACACCTTTATACCGTCCATTTTTGGAAGCATAATATCCAAAAGGATCAACTGGTAGTCTTCCTCCATAGCCTTTTTTATAGCAGCAAACCCATCCTTTACCCAATCTACGATAAAGCCCTCGTGGGTAAGACCCTCCTTCAAAAGCTGCCCTAAGGATAGGTCATCCTCTACGAGTAAAACCTTCATGCTTCCAAGTACTTAATATAATCCTCTATCTGTAGAATCTTCAATACCTCCCTATAGGGACTCAAAATTGTTTCCAATTCCTTTTCAAACCTTTCTTTACCCAACAACTTGTAGCTTAGATCCAACAGAAAACTCAGTAGGTCGGAGACTTCTTTTTCTTCTTTTGGCATTTTTCTGTATAGTATAACTCCATTCTCATGTTTAAAGACTTCAGAAGATGAAATCCTTGAAAGAATTCTTACACTTAAATGTCCTGCGTACTTTAATATTAACCCGTGCAATATGTTAATTAAAAAAAGTTGAGCTAATTCCCTTATATTATCCATAGGTTGGTAAAAAACTACGTCAATCCATGAAGGCTTATCCAAAGACAGTTTTCTAACAACCCTTATATCATCCACCCTTTCCTGAAGTATACCCACAAGGTTCCCATTTTTATACAACACATACTCTTTAATGTCCAAGGCGTTTACTATTATTGCTCCGCTTTTGCCCTCTATATTCATTGACATAAGAAGCTTGCCTACCTCCAAAAAATCAACGGGCAAGCTGTTTATAGCCCTGTGTTCTGCATGTTTAAGCACTAATAGATCAAGAAGACTTTCTGGTATCTTTATTATGTTTAGTATGCATCTTTTGGCACTTACAAGAAGTTCAAAGATGTGCATATCGTAAGGGTATAAGGCAGTAACTTTACCCGATCTGTAATATATTTCAAAATTAAAGCTTTCCCCTTTAATATTCACCAAACCTGTAAATTTACTAAGTTTTAAACCTTTGAGAAGTGCGCCAAGATTTACCTTTTCTACCTCTACACTTCTAATGGAGCAATCTATCTCTGCGTCTCCTTCATAGACCTCTAAACTTTGGAATTTATCTATATCCAAAATACCCTGAGAAAAAAGACTATCTAAGTGTCTTATTTCATCAAGCAAGCTTTTCTCCGAAGATATAAGGATTTTGTATATACTTTTACCCCTATATAAACTGTCTTCTGGAGAATTCTTTACCACCTTTACAACCGCATAGGGCGTTATAACCTTATCTATAAGTTTATTCAATTCTTGACTTATGAGCTGTAGCTGTAAAACCAATTCTTCTGCAGATATGGGCTCTTCAAGCATTATTATTCCCTTCTCATTACCTTCTCTGAAGGTAAAAAAGGCTTCTGGATTATTCATAAACTCAGAAAGTTGATAAAGTAGTAAAGACCTTTTGTTGAGCTTTTCAACATCATCTTCAATAGGGACTTTAAATCCTTTTACCAAGCTTTTATCTACGTAAAGGGACACCACATTGGTATCCAAAAAAAGGCTCAAAAGACCCCTTTTGTTAAACAAACATCCGTTTAATAAATCCACAAAGTCCTGCTTTGAAGAAAGATAGCCAGATATCATATCAGGATTCTTTCTATCTTTGATATAAGCATATTTTCAAGCACTTTAAAAGCCTCTAAAACTCCTTCTCCCCTTATAGCTATGGCAGATACAGAAGGGTGCTTATCAAAGTTTATATTTTTTTCAAGCTCTTGGTAGCTAAGTACGTTGGGAAGGTCCATCTTGTTGTACTGAAAAACCAGAGGTATATCCTCTAACCTTTTTCCAATCCGTATAAGGTCTGTCTTTAGCAAATTGTAAAAGTTGATATTTTCCGCAAGCTTTTCCTTTTGAGAATCCACCACAAAAATTAACCCATCCACACCTCTGAGTACTGTAAGCCTTATATCCTTGTATATGTCTTGTCCGGGAACAGTGTACAGGGCAAAGGAAATAATATAACCGTTTAACTTTATCCTTTTGGTGACAAAGTCAAATACCAAAGTACTTTCTCCTGTCGTATTAAGCTTCAAAAGGTCTAAGCCTTCCTTTTTTGAAAGTTGCTCAAGGTTTGTAGTTTTTCCCGACTGCGCTATCCCATAATAAACTACCTTTAGCTTTATGAGCTTGTTTTCTACGTCTATTAGCATCTATACCCTCCTTAGCTTTATCTCTCCCCATCTAAGACATCCAGAACACAAAGGCTCATACCTATCGTAAATCTTACCACAGGAACACTCAAAAGGTTTTAGAAGCCTCCAGAGGCTCTGCACGCAATATTTGTCCTCTTCCCTGTGGGAAAGGGTACTGTGCAAAAGGGCTTTGATAGGAACAGACAAACTCTCTTCAATCTCTTTTGCTTTACTAAAAAGATTTAGCCTTATGTAAACCAAGGCTAAGGTATCTGGAGATATATGGTTTGACTTGCTTTGGATAAGGTCAAGAAGTTTAGTAAGGGTTGCTTCATCTTCCAAAAGATTCCTAATGACCTCTTCGTGATAATTTAATGAGAATGCTTTTTCCCAATACTTTCCAGCATCTTTAATCTTGTCCTGAGAAAGAAGGTATTTTATATATATAGCGTAAACAAAGGGTGTAGGGAATAGGTCTATAGCCTTTTCAATAAGCTTTTCTTCACCATTCGTTAAATAACCCTTTGCCATAATCTCTGCCTTTATTCTCTTTTGATGGTCTTTTTCCCATTTTTCACACACTTGTAAAACCCTTTCTTGGTATTCAAGAGCCTTTTGCCAATCCTCCTTAAGAGCATAAAAATCTCTCAAGCCCTTCAAAGCTCTTAAATTTTCACCATCTTGGGATATGGCCTTTTTAAACTCCTCTTCTGCTTCCTCTTTTCCACTTTCAAGAAAAGCCTCTCCCACCAAGGCAGGGTTTATTGAACTGTACGCTTTTAAATCCTCCAATTTTCCTTGTTTCTTTAAAGCTTCTACAACAAAGACCTCAACACCACTTACAGACCTGACAAGCCCTTTTAAAACACTCTCTGCCTTGTTTATATAACCTCTAGAATACTCCTTTAGCCCCTTTTCTATAAGGTGGAGCTTCCTTTTTAGAAAAGTCTCTTTAAAGACAAAGTAAAGGGAGGGAAGAATAAAGCCTACGGCAAAAGAGATAAGCAAAAGAACAAAAAGGGGCATCTTATAGGTTTGATGTAAAAAGCTTACTTCCACATAGCCAGAGTTTTGAGCTACGAAAAGGAAAAAGGCAACTAGGATCAAAAGTACTACAAGAAGCTTAACTATGGTCATAGGCTAACCCTCTCTGCCGATGAATATAGCCACTCAAGGTCATAATATTCCCTCCATTCTTTGAGGAATATGTGTACTATTATATCAATAAAATCAAGGAGTATCCAGTTGGCCTCTTCCTGTCCCTCCACATGGTCTGGTTTTACCTTTCTCTTCTCAAGCTCTTCTAAAAGGTAATTAGCTAAAGCTCTGGCATGAACTTGGGAATTGGCGGTGGCTATTATAAAGTAATCGGCTATGTTGGTGTGCCTTGAAACATCCAAGATGGTTATATCTTCTGCCTTTTTATCCTCCAAAATATCCCTTATAGTTTTTAATAATTCTCTGCTATCTTGCATACCCTTTTAAACGTTTGTAATAGCTGTTCTCGCCGTAGGTTTCCTTATAAACATCCATAAGCCTTAGGCCTTCTTGGTAGCTCTCCTCTGCCATCTTTTTCCACCTTTCAATCTCTGCCTTTAAAAAGTCTATTCGGTTCTGAATTGCTTTTTTATCTTCCTCCGATTTTGCGGACTTCTTCTCCTTTTCTGCCTCTTCTATCCACTTTTTATACTTATCCTCTTGTCTTTGAGCTTGCTTTTTCACCAAAAGAAGAGATTTTATATACCTGTAGAAAACCTCCGCCTCTGAAATTTGCTCTGGATAATTAATCAAAAGGTTTTTGTATCTTAGGGAAGCCGAATAGTAATATCCAAAGTCCTCGTAAAATCTTCCTATTAAATATTCATGTTTTGCCAGCTTTGTCTGTGCCTGGTCTATTAGCTCCATAACCTTGTCTGCATAGGGGCTGTTTGGGTATTTTGTAAGAAATTCCTTTGCCTTGTCTATGGCTTTTAGGGTATAGCTTTGGTCTCTGTATGCGTCTGGGGCAACTTTCATGTAGCTATCCACCAGCATAAAATAAGCCTTTTCCGATTCGGGGCTTTCTGGATAGTAAAAAAGATAATCTTCCAAGTAAATTATCGCATTGATATAATCCTTTCTGAGATAATAGCTTTCTGCTATGGTGTACTTTGCAGACCTTATCTCTTGGGGCGTTAGATTTTCAAGGTATTTAAGGGCTTCCGATAGCTTTGATATGGCCTCTTTGTAATCCCTTCTTGTGTAGGCTGCCATTCCTTGAGAGTAGGCTTCAAGGGCAAGCTTTTCCCTCTTTTCTTCCGTTATCTTGGCACAACCAACTATAAACACCAAAGCTATAAACACTAAAAGTTTATTCATGGCTAATAACAAAGCTGTTTATATCTGTTTGGTAGTTTTCTTTGATTTGTACAAAAGGAAATCCCCTTTTTTGTATAAAATCGCTGATCCTTTTATACCTAAAGGGATTAACATGAACCTCAAAGCTCTTATAGGCGTGGTCTCTTAATTCCCTTTCCAGCTCAAACATGAAAAGGGAAGAAGATTTTATATAGCCTTTGCCAGAGCAATAAGGACAAGGCTCTGTAAGCAGTTTAGTTATGCTTCTGCTAGTTCTTCTCCTTGACATTTCCAATATACCAAGCTTAGTAAAGCCATGTATGCTTATATTGCATATATCCTCTTCAAAGGCGGCCTTCATGCTTTTAATTATAAGCTCTTTGTTTTCTGCCTTCTCCATATCTATAAAATCTACCAAAATTATACCACCTATGTCCCTGAGGATTATATGTTTTGCTATCTCCCTTACAGCTTCTAAGTTTGTCCTTAGGGCGTTTTCTTCGTGGCATGATCCGGCTGGGTCTCCACTATTAACATCTATTATGGTAAAGGCTTCCGTTTCTTCTATGGTTATATAGCCACCACTTTTTAGCCAAACCACCTTGCTTAAAGCAAGCCTTAAACTATCATAAATCCTGTACTTTTGCACGTAAGGACTCAAATCCTTCACATATATATTTCTCTTTATTAAATCGGGCTCAAAATCTTCCAAAAAGGAGGTTATTTCATTCCATATTACAGGATTGTCTGATATTATTTCTTCAATATGGTGCCAATAGTCTCTAATTAGCTTTATGTAGGAGGGCGGTTCCTCCAATATTACCTGCGGTTTTTTTAAAACCTTACCCCTTTTTTGGATCCATTGCCATAGATCTCTTAGTTTTTTCAATTCTTCCTTCAACTCTTCGGGCTTAGCTTTTGCGGCAGAGCTTCTTAGGATAAGGCCTTCTTCTTTAAGTTCATCTTCCAATAGACCACATAGCTTTTCTTTATCTTCTGTAGTTAGCTTGCTGGAGTACTTTAGCTCCTTTCCCTTGGGAAAATAGACCATGTACTTACCAACCAGCCTTATCTTAGTGGTCAGTTTAGCTCCCTTTTCACCCTCTGGCTCTCTTACCATTTGGACTACTACACTGTCCCCCACCTTATAATTTTCGCCTTTTAAAGGAAGAAAAGCATCCTTTCCTATGCCCACATCCACAAAAACCCCATCCATCCCCTTAGCCAGCCTTTTAACCTTTCCTTTAAAAATACTATCGGTAAGCCTTTTGGCACCCCTTTCCTCTACACATATTCTATATACACTATCCCCCTTTATCAAAAAGGACAAAACCAAACCATCGTTGGAAAGTATTGCCAACCTTTTGGGCATCCCTTTTATTATAACCTTTCTACAATGCCCCTTAGTATTTCTCTTTCCAAAGGCGATCCGACCTTTGGTAGTATGGTGTCCAAAACAAGGTCTTTTACCCTGCTGTACTTGTTTAGCCTTCTGGCACACCTTATGGTATCCCTTATGGAAAAGACAAAATCAACGGGCTCTTCCGATTGCTGAGTTTGGTATGCCCTGTAAGCTCTCCTTATCTCGTTGGCTATCCTTATAAGTTCAAAAAGCTTCCACAGGTGTTCTTCTAACCTTTCTATCCCTTCCACCGCTTTAACCTTTAGGCCATTTACAACCCAATGCCATGCATAGAAAAAGTCCTCGGAACTCAAGGAGGAAAACTCTGGTACATAGTCCTTTAGTATGATGGCTTCGTCTGCGTTGTACACGCCCTCTTCTTCAAAGGGTGGATAGTCTATAAAGATGATATCTGCCCTTGATTTTATATCTTGGGGGAGCTCCGTCACTCCAAGGTAATTCTGAGGGTTCATCCCACCCACCAATATAACATCCCTATGTGCCTTGATAACCTCACCGTTAGGCAATGCCAAATACCTTCTGTAGTCAAAAAGGGGATTGAAAAGCTTTACCATACCCGCCGGTAAGGTGTTTATCTCGTCAAAGTATATAACCGCTCCGGGAGTTTGCAAAGCCTTAACAAGGTCTGAATAGACCCTCCTTGTTCCCCTCCTTGGGTCAAACTCATAAAGATAGGTTATATCTTCCTTCTCCATTTTAGAGTTGCAAGGCACTATGTATAGAGGTCTGTTTGTAAGAGCGGAAAAGACTTCTACCAAAAAGTTTTTACCAACGCCCGCATCCCCTTCAAGGATAAGGATACCCTCTGAGTACATAAGCTGTTCCTTCACAAGAGAAGCAAACCTTTGGAGGTTCTTTACAAACCATGGAGTTTCTTCATAAGCAACGAACAAGGGCACCCTTGGAGGTTCATAGGCGTATAGGTTCCTTAGATGTCTCAAGTACCTTTTTACCCAAAGGGGCAAAGCCTTTAACTCCTCCTGAGGTAAAAGGTTTGGATATCTCTTTGGCTCCAAAAGGATACCATCTTCTCTTTCAAAGGCTATCCTTGCATACATCTTTTCCCCTATAAGCATCCTGTCTTCAACCTTTAATCTCCACCTTAGCTTTTTTCTATCTGAGGAAAATATGGAAAAGTCTTCTACACCAAAGTAGATTTTTGAACCTTCCCTTTTTATCCTGTACTTTTTAAGTCTATCTTGTAAAAGTTTCTCTTGGATAAGGCGCCTTAGTTCCTTCTGGCCTTCTTCTGTTAGTTCCCTTGGCAGTCTATTAAAAAACTCTCTAACTTCTTTTATCTCTCCAAGGGTTTCCCACTCCCTTGGGTCTTCTTTGGTAGTCCTTTGTAGGGCTTCTTCTACCTTTTGGAGTTTTTCTTGCAGATTGCTTTGAAAGTAGCTCTTTATCCTGTCCCTTAGCTGGGTTAACCTTTCTATCTTCCAGCCTTCTTCTTCCAATCTTATACGCTCTTGCACCTCTTTTAGGTCTTCACCTGTTATAGTATCTTTTAGGAGTTTTTCCTCTATGCCTTTTAAAAAGGCTTCAAACTCCGCACTTTGAATGATCCTATCTCCCTCAAGGATCTTCTCCCTTAGGCCTACTATGGGCATATCCATAGATGCGAGCCTTTTGTACTCTTCCAGCTGGTATGGGTCTGAATGGAGGTCTAAGGTTTTTAACCTTGCCTTTAGCCTTTTTAACTCCTCTTCGGCCTTCTTTATTATCCGGGATTGCTGGTCTGGAGGATAGATAAAATCCACAAGGTTTGTTCTTATAGCCTTTAGGGGATAAAGGGCTCTATCCTCTTCCTTTTTATAGATGCCCGTGTATAGGGTTCCATCGGGTGATACCTTTACTACCGAATAGCCAAAGCCCTCAAAAACATGGATAAGCTCAAGGCTTGGCAGGTATATAAGTCCCAAGCGGTTGTTTTCTGCATCTGCAAGGAAAAGAAAATCACTATCTGGGGAGAGATCTACGTGGGATATTTTTATAGGAGTTGACACCTCCTCAAGGGCAGATTCCAAAGAGTGGTCGTATATAAATACTTTGTTTTCTTCCGATAGTATTATCCTATCTTTCAACACCAAAGCAGCCCTTCCAGAAGAATGGGGAAGCCTCTTTATAAGCTCTCCCGCCAGGTCGTATAGGGCTACCCCCTTTGTGCCAGAAAGTAAAAGCCTGTTTCCAACAAATTTTAAAAGTTTTAACTCGCCTATGTTCGCTTCGCTGTAGGAAAAGACCTTTTTAAACTCAAGACCTTCTGAGCCAAAGCCACCGGAGATATCTATGATATAAACCCTTTCTCCAACGACGCCGTAAGCTAAAAGGTTTCTGCTTATATCCAAGCCAGAGGAAGCCCTCACACCCTCTTGCGTGGTTCTAAAGCTCTTCCATTCCTTTGTGTTCCTTTTGTCTTGGAGGAGATAAACCACCAAATAAGGCGGGGTTATAAGGGCTAAGTAGGGGTCTTTAAAGAGGATATCTGTTACCACTTGGGCGGGCGGCCTGGAGGGCAGGCGGTGGATGTTGCCCTTCCAATCGTATAGCTGAAGTAGTCCATGCCTTCTGCCCACCAACAACCAATAACCATCTTGGGATACATCCAAGGCTTCGACCCAAAATTCCTCTATGCGTGCGTCTGGATCCTTTTCCAAAAAGTCTTCCAAATAGAGCTTTAATTCTCCCTTTGGCGTGGTTATGCTCAAGGTGGGAGGAGCTTCTTCCCTTTTTCCAAAGATCTTGGCAAAAAATCTCATAGCTTTAAAATAATAACCGGTGAAAGGAAAAAAGAGCTATGATTTAGCTTAATCTTTCACCAAAGCCACTCTCTTCCTTCCTCTCTTAACAGTTCAACTGCCTGCCTTGGCACCTCAACACCCTTTTGGTAGATAAAGGGCTCTTCTTCTGTATCAAGATAAGGCTCAACTATTTCCCAAAGGGTTTCTATCTCGTCACCCCTTATAAAAAGGGACTGATCCCCTTCAAGGATATCCAAAAGAAGCACCTCGTAGGCATCCTCAAACTCTTTGGGAAACTTATACTCCATAAAGGTCTCCACAGGGCATGCCATAAACTTGCCAACGGGCGGCCTTAGTTCAAAGCTTATAGATAGCTTGCTTTCGGGAGCGCTTTGAAAGAGTATCCTGTTCTGCTTTGGCACACAATCAAGGAGTTTGGTAAAGCTTTTAGGTATTTCTCTGAAAAGGATACTTATCTGGGTTAGTTTTCTTTTTAAAGCTTTGCCTGTCATAAGGTAAAAGGGCACGCCCTGCCATCTAAAGTTTTCTACTAAAAGCTTGGCACATACAAAGGTTTCCTTTTTTGATCTTTCCAAGCCTACATCTTGCAGATATCCCTCGTACTGCCCCCTTATTAGCCTTTCTATTTTGGTGCTTTTTAAAACCTTCACCTTTTCATCCCTTATAAACCTTTCCAACATATAGGCGGGTGGCTCCATGGCTACAAAGGAAAGCATCTGAAGCATGTGGTTTTGAAGCATATCTCTTATGGCTCCTACTTTGTTATAGAAATCCCCCCTGCCCTTTACGTCTACCTCTTCAAGGGCGACTATCTGCACATGGTCTATAAAGTTTCTGTTCCATAGGCCTTCAAAGATAGTGTTGGAAAACCTCAAAGAAAAAAGGTTTTGTATGGTATCCTTTCCCAAAAAGTGGTCTATTCTGTATATTTCTTCCTCTATAAAGTACCTATAAAGTAGGTCGTTTAATCTTTTGGCAGAGTTTAGGTCAAAACCAAAGGGCTTTTCTATAACTATCTTCCGTGGGTTTGTGTAGTTTCTCAAAAGCCTTCCAAGGTTTCTAATGGCATCCTCAAAGAGATAAGGGCTCAAAGCTAAAAAAAAGATAAGCTCTTGGCCTTTTAGATTTTCTATTACCTTTCCCAGTTCAAGGTAAGAGTTCCAGTCTTTTGCATCAAAGGGCAAAAAATTACAAAGCTTGCCGAGATCTCTGTCTAAGGTGCAAACTATTTTTTCCCAGTCTTGTTTTTTACTCCTTGCGAGGGAATAGACCTTGTCTAAGCCCTTTAGATAACCTTTGGCATAAAGCCTTGATATGGATGGGAAAAGCTTTTTCTTTGCAAGGTCTCCCGTACCGCCCAGTATGAAAAGGGAAAAGTCTTTACTCATGCTTTTTCTTTACTTGATGTCTTCCAAATTCATACCTAAGGCCTGCCAAAAGCCTGTCTCTAAAGGAGTTTTTCTGCCGAGAACGAAAGCGGGCAAAAAGTGCCTCCGCTATAGTGGGAACGGGCACAGACCTTTTTATGGCCTCTTCCACCGTCCACCTTCCCTCTCCCGTATCCTCCACGTAGGCTTGTAAATCCTCAAGGTCGCCAAAGTCTTCAAAGACCTTTTGGGTAAGCTCCATAAGCCAACTACGTATAACGCTTCCCGTGTTGTATATACGTGCCACCTCTTTCAAATCGTAGTTAAAGCCACTTTCCTTTAAAAGTTCAAAGCCCTCTCCTATGGCTTGCATAAAGGCGTACTCTATACCGTTATGTACCATCTTGGCAAAGTGTCCAGCCCCAGAAGGACCAAGGTATGCATAACCTTTGCCCTCATAGGATAAATCTTTTAAAAAGGGCTCTATCTTTTCAAAGGCAAGCCTTTCTCCACCCACCATAAGGCAATAACCCCCTTCTTCACCATAAACACCACCGCTTACACCAACGTCCAGAAAATAAACCCCAAAGGTTTTCAAGAGCTCCGCCCTCCTTTGAGAATCTCTGTAGGGACTGTTTCCACCATCCACGACCATGTCCCCCTCTCTTAGATAGGGCTTTAGGCTTTCTATCACC
>JBKBNZ010000022.1:0-15069 GCA_046294875.1 Aquificaceae bacterium
CAAACCCTCCCTGATAGTTCATAGTTTAATATTAAAACACTTCCTCTATGTATCTTTCTGCTTCAATGGCAGCAATGCAGCCCTCACCGACTGCAACGGCAACCTGCCCTGTGGCGCCACTCCTACAATCTCCAGCAGCAAAGACCCCTTCCATAGAGGTCCTCATTTTTTCATCGGTAATTATGTATCCTTTGTCGTCAAGATTAATGCTACCCTTAAGAAAGCCCGTGTTGGGCTCAAGCCCTATGAATATAAAAACTCCTTCCACGAATAATTCCGATAAGCTTCCATCCTTTGTATCTCTAAGGATCAACTTCTCTACAAAATCGCCCCCCTTTATTTCCTCCACCACCTTGTTGGGAATAAACTCTATCTTAGGATTGGAAAAGACCTTTTCTTGCAGGTGTTTTTGAGCCCTGAGCTGGTCTCTTCTGTGGATAAGGTAAACCTTACTGGCAAACCTTGTAAGAAAGAGGCTCTCCTGAGTGGCAGAATCTCCACCACCTACCACCGCTATGGGCACACCCTCAAAAAGGGCACCGTCACAGGTGGCACAATAAGAGACCCCTCTGTTTAAAAACTCTTCTTCTCCGGGCACCCCAAGTCTTCTGGGATTAGAGCCAACGGTAAGTATAACCGTCTTACTTCTTACAAGCTCCCCAGTTCTCAAACGTACGAAGATCTCTTTACCTTCTTTTTCTATCTTAGAAACTTCCTTTCTAATTATATGAAGTCCAAATCTTTCCGCCTGCTGCTTGAACCTTTGAGTAAGCTCTTTGCCGCCTATACCCTCGGGGAAACCTGGATAATTCTCCACAAGGTCTGTTATGGCTATCTGGCCTCCCAAAGCTCCCTTTTCAAAAAGGAGAGTGTTTAGCTTTGCCCTTGCACAGTAAAGCCCTGCGGTTAGGCCCGCTGGGCCACCACCTACTATTATGGTATCGTAAAGTATATCTTCGGAAAGCTCTACCATTCTTTACAGGTGGCTGTTTACCATCTGTTTTATTGCTTCCTTAGGCTGGACGCCTATGCGTGTATCCACCACTTCACCTTTTTTAAAGAGCATTATGGTGGGTATAGCCCTTATTCCATACCTCATAGCTATGTTAGGGTTTTCATCGGTGTTGAGCTTCCCAACCTTGATAACATCACCCATTTCCATGGCGATCTCTTCAATTATGGGGGCTATTATCCTACAGGGACCGCACCAAGGAGCCCAGAAATCCACCAATACAGGTTTATCGGAGTTTATAACTTCCGTTTGCCAGTTGCTCTCGTTAAGCACTATCACACTTCCTGCCATACTATGCCTCCTTACTTAGGATTTTGTAAATTTCTACTACCCTTTCGTCCTTGATATAATAACACACTATAGACCCATCTCTCTTGCAACCAAGTATTCCTTTACTTCTGAGAACACCAAGATGTTGAGAAACATTAGGCTGAGAAGTTTGAAGCAGTTCGCTTAGGTTTTTAACACATTGCCTACTCTCAATAAGTACAGATATTATCTTAAGCCTTATAGGATGGGCAAGGGCCTTTAAAAACTCTGCCCACTCTTCCAACCTTTCTTCGCTTACTGTTTCCGTCTGCATGCTTCACCTCACTTGCTTATATTATATCATGCTAATATGGAGAAATTACAACTTTATAGGAAAAGGTCTAAACATATGCACTATGCCTTTTTAGTTTCTGTCACTCTTATATTTCTGGCGTGCTTGCCCTTGTATCCCTACTTTAAGGTTCCTATTCATCCAAACCTTTTCTACTCCATACTGATATTTATAGCCCTCCTGGGGATCGTATGCATACCCCTCGCTTACCTTTTAAAGAAAAAGGTCTTTCCAGTGGATTCTTCAAAGGATGTCTATTGGAGTTATACCGCCACCCGCAGATACTTTTGGCTCTATGTTCTTTCTTCTCTTCCCTTTGGTTTTTCCTTTCTTTTCTTTGTTGTCTTTGCTCCTCTTTTGCCCTTACTCCTTGGATATCTTCTTAGCCTTTGTGGTTTAATATTAGTAAAACCGAAAGAGGAGGATGTAATATGACAAGGGAAGAAGCCATAGAAAAACTCCTTAAAGAAAGTAAGGAATTCAGGCACCATTATGAAAAACACCATGAGCTGGATGCCAAGATTGATAAGTTAGAAAAACACCATCCCATGACCCACGAGCTTGAGATGGAGATAGAAGCCCTAAAGAGGGAGAGGTTGTACCATAAAGATATGATGGAAAAGATCATAAGCGAGTACATGAAAAGCCAGCAATGAAGAGCCATACGGCTTACCTAACCTTTCAAACCCAAAAAAGAAGGGACTTGATAAGGATAACGGAAGAGGTAAAAAGGATAGTGCAAGAATCGGGCATACAGGAAGGGCTTTGTCTTGTGTCTTCCATGCATCTTACCGCCTCTGTGATAATTCAAGACGATGAAGAGGGGCTTCACCAAGATATATGGGAATGGCTTGAAAAACTTGCCCCCTTTAGAGAAAACTACAGGCACCATAGAACGGGCGAGGACAACGGAGATGCCCATTTAAAAAATCTACTAACTCATCTGCAGGTGGTTATACCTGTCACCAAGGGAAAGCTGGATTTGGGACCTTGGCAGGAGATCTTTTATGCAGAGTTTGACGGACAAAGGAGAAAAAGGGTTGTGGTTAAAGTGATAGGAATCTGAAGGCTTCTTCTCTTTCTTTGCACTTTTGGCATCTGCCGCAGGCGAGGATTTTATCCTTTACTTTTCTGGGGTTTATACAGGAAAAAGTCCTTTCAAGGGGCACGCCCTTAGAAAACCTTTTTATGACCTCATGCTTTTCCATTCCCATAAAGGGTGTATGTATCTCCATCCTCATTAGTCTTTGGAGGGTCTGCATGTATTGGGGATTATTGTCGTAAAAGGGATAAATACCTAAGCTACCTATGGCTATGTGCCTTATGCCTCTAAGGTGGGCGTAATTGCCCGCACAGGTTATAATGCTTAGGTTCCTAAGAGGTATGAATAGGTCTTGGCTGTGTTCCCTGTCTTTAACCCTTTCTGGATTTGGAAGGCTAAGGACTCTGAGGGGCATAAGCTTCTTGTAGTTTTTCTTTGTAAAGTACCATAGATCCCTTACTTTTTCCATCTCATAAACTTCCCAACCGTAGCCCGCCCTCACATAAAGGGGGTAAACAAGCCATCCCTCTTTTAAATACTTGTACAAAAGGCATGTACTTTCCACGCCCCCGCTGAAAAGTACCAAGATCTTACGTGCATTCTCCCGCAACATGTCTTCCACTATCAAGAAAGAGGACCTCCCCCGTCATACTTTCCACCTCAAGCAGATACTCAGTTAGCTTAACTACGTCCTTTAAAGATACAGCCCTTTTGAGGGGTGTTTTGTTTATGTACTCTTGCCACTTTTCTTCCGAAAGCTCCGGGGGCTTTAGAGTGGGGCCAAGGGCTATGGCATTTACCAGTATGCTTGGCGCAAGCTCCTTTGCCATCACCTTTACTGCCGTGTGTAGGGCACCCTTTGCCAAAAAGTAGGCAGAGTAATTTCTGTAGGGGGTGGTGTTGGTAGCCCAATCTCCAAAGGCTACTATTCTCCCCTTTATCTCTGTAGAATTTTTTAGCATTATAGGTTTTAACTCCTTACACATTACCAAAAAGGCTTGTGCTATGGGTTTAAAATGCTCTTCTACGTCCTTTTCCTTAACCTCTTCAAGGGGTGTGGCTTCATAGGGGCTTGCAAGATGGATAAAGGCATCCACTCCGCCCATCCTTTCCGATAGATCCCATACACACCTTTGGGCATCTTCCCAAAGGCCCAAATCTCCCCTATATGCAAAAACCCTATCTCCAAACTCTTCCAAAAGCTTTTGGTATGGATCTTGGGTAGTTTTATAAATGATGCCCACGAGCCATCCTTTACTTAAAAGGCTTCTTGCTATCTCATAACCTATTCTGCGAACCCCTGTGATTATCACTTTTTTCATGATTAAAAATCTAAGTCAAGCTCTTCATCGGAAAAGTCTTCTATATCGGGCTCGTAGCTTTCTACGGTGCTCACAGCTCCTGCCATCAAAGGCTTAAAGCTTGCAGTATCCTTTAAAAAGGCCACTTTTACAATTCCCGTGGGTCCCTGTCTTTGTTTTGCCACTATTATCTCCGCTATACCTTGCTCTTCTGGGGATGGGTTCTTTTTGTAGTATTCGGGTCTGTGGATAAAGAGGATCAGGTCTGCGTCCTGTTCTATCTGACCGCTTTCTCTCAGATCCGCAAGCTGTGGCCTTTTATCCGACCTGTGTTCCACCTGCCTTGAAAGTTGCGCAAGGCTAACCACGGGAATGGATAATTCTTTTGCTAAGGCTTTTAGGTTCCTTGATATCTCCGCCACCTCCTCTTGACGGGAAGACCTCCTTGTAGCCGGTCTAATAAGCTGCAAATAATCCACAAAGACTACCTCTACACCCTTTTCTTTTTTTAGCTTTCTTGTTTTTACCCTTAGGTCTGTGGTAGAGAGATTTGGAGTATCGTCAATGTATACCTCACACTTTGAAAGGTCAAGGGCACTGGCTATAAGTTTGCTCATATCTTCTTCATTTACAAACCCTCTTCTTATATTCTGTAGGGGAACGCCCGACAACATGGAAAGGGCTCTCATCACAAGCTGTTCCTTACTCATCTCAAGGGAATAGATGGCTACGGGTATCTTTTCTACGAAGGCCATATGTAGCGCCATGGAAAGCATAAAGCTGCTTTTCCCCATACCTGGCCTTGCCGCCACTATGATAAGGTCTGAAGGGTGAAAGCCCGTGGTTAGTGTGTCAAGCTCTAAAAAGCCCGTAGCTTTTCCTGTGATGAGCTTTTCTTGCTTTCGGTACCTTTCTATCGTATCTATTACCGCCTTTGCTACATCCCTTATGTGCCAGTATTGGCTTATTATCTGCTTTTCCGATATTTCTATAAGCTTTGTATTTAAAAACTCAAGAAGGTTTGTAAGGTCTGGTTCTTCTTTTATACCCTTCAGTATCCTTAGGGAGATGTCCATAAGCTGTCTAAGCCCTGACTTTTCTTTTACGTTTCTTATGGCTTCCTCAAGAAGGCTTCCCGTTGCTGCTTCATCCACAAGAGAATAGATAAGGGAAAGGTCTATCCTGTCTTTTAAGCCCCTTTTTTCTATATACTCCTTTAAAACTATGTCATCCCAATCTTTTCCCTTGTCTTCCCAAACTTTGTAGAGCAAGGAAAATAGAATTCTATGGGTTTCAAAGTAAAAGTCTTCTTCCCTTAGATGTTCAAGTACTGTAGGCATGGTCTCGGGGTCTGCTATGATGGCTCCTAAGATAGCCCTTTCTGCTAGTTCATCGTAGGGAGGTTCAAGGTCGGGCAACATTGTTATAAATCTATACCCTGTCTTCTATATAGGCAGTTATCTCAAGCTCAACAAGGGCGCCAAGGGGAAGTTGGCTAACCTCTACTGTAGTCCTTGCAGGCTTTACCTTTACCTCTTTAAAGTATTCTTCGTACAGTTTGTTGAACTCTCCAAAAAGGCTAAGGTCTTTTAGATAAACTACCACCCTTGCTATGTTTTCCCTGCTGGCGCCAGCGGCTTTTAAAAGGGCATCTATGTTTTGAAAGGTCTGTTTTACCTGTTCTTCAAAGCCCTCTTTTAGCTTTCCCCTTTGTGGGTCTAATCCTATCTGCCCAGATAGAAAAAGTAGGTTTCCCACTTTAACAGCTTGGGAGTAAGGTCCTACAGGCTTCGGGGCCTCTTGGGTAAATATGGGTATCATACCTTATATTTTAAAAGAAAAGCGCCAAGGGCAAAGAGGGTAAAAGGTCCAAAAGTTTTATCTCTTTTAGGATGCCAAAGATCCTAAGGGAGGTAAGAAGCATAAGGCCGCCGCCTATAAAAAGGGAGTTGGATATAGCCCTTTCCGAAAGAAAATCTCCATATAGGTAAGCTAAAAGGGTGATAGACCCTTGAAAGACAAGCACATAAAGGGAAGAAAGCAAAACACCCCCTCCAAGAGATGAAGCAAGGATAATTGAGGAAAAACCATCCATAAAAGCCTTTGATAAAATAAGGGTACTCTCACCCCTTGCTCCCTCAAGGATACAACCCATAAGGGTTATAGGCCCCACGGTAAAGAGCAAAGAGGCAGAAATAAAGCCCTTTGTAAAATTGGAAGATCTTCTGCCAAGGGCTTCTATTCTATCCTCCAATCTAAGCAAGCTTCCCAAGAGAGATCCCAAAATTATCAGAAAAAATACTTTCAAAAATTCTGGCTTGTTTTCCGAAACAATCCTTGCCCCCAGCACCAAGGTAAAGAGTCCTATACCCCAAAGGATGGAAGTCTTTACTCTTTCTGGTATATACTTGGATAAGAAGAGCCCAAAGGAGGCGCCTGCCAATACCAAAAGAGAATTAACAAGGGTGCCAAAGCCCGGAAACATCAACCGCTGCTATTCTGTTGGGCCTGGGAGAGTATATCTTGGAAGATGTTAAACAAAAACTCGCACCTGTCTTTTGGTGTGTAGTTGTTTAATACCCTTTCCTTTGCCCTAAGCCCTATCTCCCTTGCCTCTTGTAAGTTGTCTAAATAATAGAGAATTTTTTCCTCTAAATCTGCCCTGTCTAAGGGAAGGTAGGGAATGATCTCCGAATCTGGGGTGAAAAAGCTTGGTAAGGTTGCTCTATAATCTATGAAGGGGGCACTTTCCATGTAGGCAACTTCAATGGGTAAAAAGCCCAGGCCTGTAGGTATAGAGTAGGGATAGCTTAAGATAGTTAAATATGATCTTCCTATGATCTGCAGAGCTTCATGCCAGTTTTCCGTTTCTATGTGTTCATGGGATTCTTTTAGCTCTCCTTCGTAAGCTCCTAATACCTTTAGGTCTATACCTTCAAGAAAGCTCAAAAGATACCATCTTTTCCTTGCAGTGGCATAAGAACCAATATGGTTTAGCAATCTTAGATATCCCTGTATGTCCTCCTTACGCCATTTGTTGAATTCCTCTTGGAAGCTTGGATTAAACATGGAAAGTATGTACTCGCTGGCATAAAAGATATGAGCCTCTGGATTTCTAAAAAGAAACTCACCCACCTCAAAAAAGAAGGGTATAAGGTCTTCCTTTATATTCTGCGCAAGACGATTGGCAAGTATATTGGGGTCTATTACAGGGCCTACAAAAACCGCATTTATGTCCTTTTCTTTTGGAGCTTCCACCATACTATTTGGGTCTATAAAAGGTGTCATATACAAGGTGCTCCTTTCATGTCCAAGGAATCTTAAGCTATCTGTGTACTTTAGGTCCATAACTATGGGAAGAAAGTTATTAGAGGTTTTTATGTCAAGAAGGGGCTGGAAGTTTATCAAAGGGTCTTCGGTGAATAGGCTAACATGGGCAAAACCAAAAGCGTCAAATATGGGCATCCTTTGACCGTCCTTTTCTCCAAAGATCAAACAGCTACCATCCAGATCAATGACAAAGAGGGGCGAAAAATCCAAAAGCTCCTTAACCCTTTCTTGAAGATCTCCCTCGAATATGTCCAGCTCCATTACCTCCACGCCCTTTTCCCTAAGGCAGTGGGCTAAGGCAAATATATGCCTGCGTGTTTCACCTTCTTGTCCCTGTTTTAAAAAGGCTACCTTCATGGTGAAAAAAATCATAACATAGATTAGCCTAATTAGGAGGGGCTACTATTCTTGTGTTAGCTTTATGTCCGTAATCATTGAGTATGCTCCCCTTCCTATGTCTTCACCAGACATTTTTATCACAATTTTAGGAGGCAAAGTTCCAAGAGCTACAGAATCAGCAGGTACCGTCAAGCTTCTTATACCATTAATAAACACATGTACCAAATCTCCTTCCTTTTTCAGAAAAATTTTTATCGATTGACCTCCTAAGTCGTTGGGCAATCCAGCTTCATTTGGTATGCCCTGGCCTGAAAGTTTGGACCAGGAAAAATACCTACAAATTTCGAGATTTAAAGATGCTCCTTCTTTACCAGGAAATACATAAATCCGGTGATCCGATCCATCACCTGATTTACCAAAATATGCTGAAAATTCTAAAGCCCAATTTTTCGATGGTATAAAGCCTTGAATAGTATTTTCAAAAATAACCTCTCCTTTTGTAGTTGCAAACCATTTTTTACCTCCAAGCTCTACACATTCTCCTTGACCTTTTAAAATCTTAACCGTTGTAGGATAAAGCCTACATGTTGAAAAGTCTTCTTCCCAGAGAACTTTTTTGTAATGGGTGGCGCTTAAAGTTTCACACTTTAGTCCATCCGTTTGAGTAAATTCCTTTTTCTCTACGCTTTTCATAGGTTGAGATGGTAGCACTATTTCTTCCTTCACTACATTGCCCTTTTCGTCATAGGTTATTGACCTTTCTCCAACAAGTACATCTGGTGATTGATTTCTTAAGTCATTAACTATCAATGTTACAGCCTTAGCTATCAAATCTCTTGTTGCTTCTTCTAATGGAGTATTTTTTACTGCTTCAAACCAAGCACCACCTATAGTAGTTCCAAAAAGCCCACCTCCTCCCAAGCCAAACTTCCATCTTTCCGATTTTCCTTCAACGGTCCTTGCAGAGATAATTTCCGCATCTCTTACCCTAACAATTCTCATATCAAGCCCAATATGAGCTGTGCCTTTGCCTGCCTTTATTCCCACTCCCCCAATCCAAGGTAAAGGAATAACAATTCCACCACCACCCAACCCAGAGGCTTTCAATTCTAAAGCGGTAACTGCCCCTGTAATGATAAAGTCTGCGGCCTTCAAAGTACGCTTGGGTGATGCGCCCATAAGTTCCAACTCTTCTTTAACTTCCTCTATAGCCATTCTTTCCACTACTTTAAAGCAGCCCGTTTGGGAAAGTGCAGTTAATAACATATCAGCAAGGCCGTCTCCCAGTCCCTTAGGAGAAACTTCAATTCCAAAGCCGCTAAAGCGGATCACATCTCCTTGACAAGCTGCAGCTTTACATTTAAAACTTTTTGCAGTAATGATGCCTATAGGTTTATTACAGTGGGGCAAGGATAAGGTCCTTTCCTTTACATCCTTTGCGTACTCCTCTGCATTCACAGAGCGAGAGAAAGGATAAAATAAACCACTCCTCTCATTTTCCCCTTTTTATTCTTAGTGTTTTTATTTTTTAGTATACGCCGAGGTAATAGATTGTCAAGTTCAAATAAAACTTTTAAATACTTCATATTAAAAAACTTGACAAAACTTTGCTAAACTTTTATATTAATAAGATAATGCACAAGGAGGTGTAAGATGGCAGAGAAGATAATAGGTATAGACCTTGGGACTACCAACTCTGTGGTAGCGGTAATGATCGGTGATGAGCCCGTGGTGATAGCCAATCAAGAGGGCTCAAGGTTAACGCCATCGGTGGTATCTTGGACGAAGGAAAAAGAGGTACTCGTGGGAGATCCCGCAAAGAGGCGTGCTATCCTTGACCCAGAAAACACCGTCTATGAATCCAAAAGGTTTATAGGAAGAAAGTACGAAGAGGTAATAGAGGAGGCAAAGAGGGTCTCTTACAGGGTGGTAGCTGACGAAAAGGGAGATGCCAGCTTTGAGGTGCCCAATTTGGGAAGAAAGGTGCGCCCAGAAGAGGTTGGCGCACAGGTTCTTAAAAAGCTAAAGGAAGCTGCGGAGGCCTATTTGGGAGAGAAGATAACAAAGGCTGTTATAACGGTGCCGGCCTACTTTAACGAAAGACAAAGGCAGGCGACCAAGGACGCAGGCAAAATAGCAGGGCTTGAAGTCCTTAGAATTCTGAACGAGCCGACCGCGGCAGCATTGGCCTACGGCCTTGATAAAGAGAGGGACGTAAGGATCTTGGTCTATGACTTTGGTGGCGGTACCTTTGACGTTTCTATACTTGAGGGTGGAGAAGGAGTTATAGAGGTAAAAGCCACCGCGGGAGATACCCATCTTGGTGGTGCAAACATAGACGAAAGGATAATGGAATGGCTAATAGAAGAATTCAAGAGGGAAACAGGTGTAGACCTAAGGAAGGACCGCACCGCCTTGCAAAGGCTAAAGGATGCAAGCGAGCAGGCAAAGAAAGAGTTGTCCTTTAAGCTTGAAGCGGAAATAAACCTTCCCTTTATCACCATAGACCCATCCACGAACCAGCCCCTACACCTTCAAAAGAGGCTTACAAGGGCAAGGCTTGAAGAGATGATAAAAGACCTCGTGGATAGAACCATAGATATAGTCAAAAGAGCCCTTGAAGACGCCAAGTTAAGACCTCAGGACATTAACGAGATAGTCCTTGTAGGCGGTTCTACGAGGATCCCTCTTGTACAGCAAAGGATAAAGGAGTTTTTTGGAAAAGAACCTCATAAGGGTGTAAACCCTGACGAGGTGGTAGCAGTAGGTGCTGCCATACAGGCTGGCGTTCTATCGGGAGAAGTAAAGGAGATACTCCTCGTAGATGTTACTCCCCTATCCCTTGGCGTGGAAACCTACGGTGGTGTTATGACGGTGCTTATACAAAGAAATACTCCCATACCTTACAAGAAGTGTGAAATCTTTACCACTGCAAGCGATTATCAAACGGAAGTGGAAATTCACGTACTTCAAGGAGAAAGGCCCTTGGCAAAGGACAACAAGTCTTTGGGTAAGTTCTACCTAACAGGCATACCGCCAGCGCCAAGGGGTGTGCCAAAGATAGAGGTGTGCTTTGATATAGACGTGGATGGAATACTCCACGTTACTGCAAAAGAGCTTGGCACCGGTAAAGAGCAGTCTATAAGGGTCCAGGCCTCCTCTGGTCTAACTCAAGAAGAGATAGATAGGATGATAAAAGAAGCTCAAATGCACGAGGAAGAAGACAGGAAAAAGAAAGAGCTGGTGGAGGCTAAAAACCAACTTGACCACCATGTTTATAACCTTGAAAAGGTGTTAAAGGAAAACAGGGAAAAGCTACCCGCAGACCTTGTCTCCGAGGCAGAAAGAACCATAAATGAAGCAAAGAAAGTGTTTGAAAGCTCCCAAGATATCCAAGAGGTAAAAAGGATAACGGAAAGGGTCCTCGAGGTAGCGGGCAAAATTGGAAGCCACTTCTATCAAGGAACAGGTAAGACAGAAGGAGGAGATGTAATAGAAGGCAAGCCCATGTGATATAATAAAGACCGCCTATGGCGGTCTACCTTTTTCTTATTATATTTGCCTTCGCCCTAAACTCTTACGCCGTAGAGAAAAAAATAAGAGAAAACTGGAATAAACTATCCTACCCTCAGCAAACCTATCAACTCTATAAGCTTTTAAACTTCCAATGTCTCTGGCTTTGTAATGAAAAAGAAACAGAAAACTTCCACATATTACAGAGGATCTTTAAAGAAGCCACCCATCATGGTATAGAGATTAAAACAAAGAACATAGACAAAGAGTTGGCTATTACCGACAGCCTTATTGATTTGGCTTACAGTCTATACTATGGAAGGACAGAGCCAGCTTTTCTCTATAATGGGTGGAACCTTCCAAGAAAGCCCGATATGGTGGTAAGAAAATTGGCCATGCTGATAAAAGAAAACAGACTTGAAAACCTTATAGAAGAATTTTCCCCAGAGAATGAAGAATACTGGTTTTTAGTGGAAGAGGGTAAACATTTAAAGGAAATATCCTCTATTAACTGGAAACCCATAAAGCTTAAAAGGCCTTTATCCTTGGGAGATATATCTCCTTGCATTGACGAGATAAGATTTAGGCTTTTCTTGCTTGGAGACCTTGAATACTATGAACCTTCTGATGTTTTTGATAATCAATTGCTGGAGGCGGTAAAAAGCTTTCAAAGAAGACACGGACTACCAGAGAAAGGTTCAATAGGCAGTAAAACCTTAGAAGAATTAAACATACCTCCAGCGGAAAGATTGAAAAGTATATACATGAATCTTGAAAAACACCGGTGGGTTCATATACCCTTTAAAAGGTACATACTGGTTAATATTCCCTCCTTTGAACTCTTTTTAATAGAGGATGGACAAGTAAAACTATCTTCAAAGGTGATCGTCGGCAGGAACTATAAGGATGATTTTAGACCAACCCCTATGCTCTACAGCAAGGTAGAAAGTATAACCATAAACCCCAAGTGGTACGTGCCCGTAAGTATAGCGGTAAAGGACCTTCTTCCAAAGATCAAGAAAAACCCCAGTTATTTAACCAAGAAGGGTTTTAAGGTCCTAAGCATGGGCAGAGAAATAGATCCCCTAAGAGTCGATTGGTCTATGTATAACGAAAAGAACTTTCCCTTTATGCTTGTCCAAGAGGCAGGGCCTCAGAATGCCCTTGGACACATAAAGTTTAACTTTCCAAACCCTTTCCAAGTATACCTTCATGATACGCCAGATAGACACCTCTTTAAACATACGAAAAGAGCCTTCAGCTCTGGCTGTATAAGGGTGGATAAGGCAAGAGAGCTTGCTCTTTCCCTTTTGGGTGGTGATTGGACTGGAAGGCAGCTGGCAGAAATGATAAAAAGTAGAAAAACTCAAACCATAAAATTAAAAGAGCCCATACCCATATACATACTATACTACACAGCCTTTGAAAGAGATGGGAAGCTTCACTTTAGAGAAGACCTTTATGGATATGATACAATTTTGTCCCAGAACTTGTTCTTTGGAGGTAAGCCATGACAAGGAGAAAGCTTTTGAAATACTTGGGATATATGGGTTTTTCCCTTTTTGCAAGCCCCCTTTCTTATGCCTTTAGAGAAAACATAAGATACCTTAATATGTACTCTTTAAACACAGGAGAAAGGATAAAAACCCTCTACTGGATGGAGGGTAATTACATAGAAAGTTCCCTTGCAGAGATAAACCACTTTTTACGGGACTACAGGAGCGGTGAAATAGCAAATATAGACGTAAATCTTTTGGACCTTTTGTATATTATAACAAGACTTTCGGGAAAGGAGGAGATAGTGGTCATATCTGGCTATAGGTCTCCCAAAACCAATGACTATCTATACAAAACTAAAAAAGGTGTGGCAAAGGATAGCTATCATACCCTTGGGAAGGCCATAGATATAAGGATAGAGGGTATGTCTTTGAAGGCTTTGAGGGATTTGGCTTTGGGCCTTAAGGCTGGAGGCGTGGGATACTATCCAAGGTCTGGCTTTGTCCATCTTGATACTGGTCCCTTTAGGTACTGGTGATGGTTAGGGTTTTTGTTGGTTTTTTTACTACAAAAAAAATACAAGAAGCGGTGGAAAAGCTGCAATCTCAAAGTGAAGGTTTTATAAGGGGTAAATGGGTTGAACCCCAAAACTTTCATATGACCTTTCAATTCATAGGTGAGGTAAGCAAAGAGAAGATAGTGGACATTTTAAAGGTGCTTCAGGAAACAGCCCAGACTTTAAAGCCTGTAAAGGTTAAATACAAAGGGTTGGGTGTTTTCCCTAACATTGATAGGGCAAGGGTTTTATGGATAGGAGTTTCTGAGGGGCACAAGCCTCTTATAGAGCTGGCAAGGTCCATAGTAAGGGCAAACAGGCGCATAGGCATAAGGGACGAAGGCAAGCCCTTTTACCCCCATGTTACCATATGCAGAATAAAGGAGTTTGAAAAGAAGCCCTTAAAGGAGTTTTTAAAAGAGTATGAGAATACCCACTTTGGTGAAGATTTCGTGGACAGGGTTGCTCTGATAAAAAGTTCCCTTACTTCTGTGGGACCAATATATACTCTTATAGAGGAGTTTTACCTTCATGAATGAATGGACTTATGAAAAGGCAGGTGTAAGCCTTAAAAGGGCGGATGCATTTGTAGAGTATATAAAAGAAAAGGTAAAAACTTTAAAAAAACAAGCCCTACTCTTTGGTGGCTTTGCCAGTGGGATCAGCCTTGAGGGTTTTAAGAAACCCCTACTTATGATGACGACGGACGGAGTGGGTACAAAGCTAAAAATAGCCCAAGAAGTTGGAGTGCATAATACGGTGGGTATAGACCTTGTGGCCATGAACGTAAATGATATTATCACCACTGGGGCAAAGCCTTTGGCATTCCTTGACTATATAGCGGTGGGAAAGATAGAGCCAGAGATCCTAAACAAGGTTATGGATGGTATGGTGGAAGGTTGTAAAATGGCGGATGTAGCCCTTGTGGGGGGTGAAACGGCGGAAATGCCCGACTTTTATCCAGAAGGGGTGTATGACCTTGCAGGCTTTTGCGTGGGAGTGTGTGAGGAAGAGGAGCTGATAACTGGAAAGGATATAAAGCCCGGTGATGTGATAATAGGACTTCCATCAAGCGGTTTTCATAGCAATGGCTACAGCCTTATAAGAAAGATATTAAAAAGCAAAGGAATAGGCTATAGGGATAGCTTTGATGGTTCTAACAAAAAGGTATGGGAAATTCTTTTAGAGCCCACAAGGATATACTCCAAGGAGATAGAGGCTATAAAGGGAGCATGTAAAATAAAGGGAATGGCGCACATAACAGGTGGAGGCATACCGGGCAATCTTATAAGGATACTCCCAGAAAGTTGCAAGGCTATAGTGGAAAAGGCTAAAATACCAAAGGATCCTGTCTTTGACTGGATAAGGGATTTAGGGAAGGTTCCCATTGAGGAGATGTATAAAACCTTTAATATGGGCGTGGGTTTTATGTTGGTGGTTAGCCCCCAAGAGGTAGATAAGGTATTAAAAGCCATAGATGATTCCTTTGTATGTGGTTATATAGAGGAGGGACAAAAAGATGTGGTTATTGCGTAGAATTCTTTTTGGAGTTTCAACCCTTGTAAGCCTTTCTTTGGCGCAAACTATAAAGGACATTAGAGTGGAAGGTGCCCATTATATACCCGAAGATGTAATACTGGGCCTTATAAACATAAAGCCGGGAAGTTCCTACACCCCCGACCTTGTAAGGGAAAGTATAAGACGCATGTACAGGAGCGGGTTTTTTGACCATATAGAGGTTTATAAAGAGGATGTTGGAGAAAATGTGGTTCTTGTATACAGGGTAGAAGACCTGCCCGTTATATATAAGATTGAATTCCGGGGCAACAGAAGGATAAAATCCGATGAGCTTGAGAAGAAGATAGGCATAGAAACAGA
>JBKBNZ010000023.1:0-14900 GCA_046294875.1 Aquificaceae bacterium
GTAGGAGGTCGGGGGTTCAAGTCCCCTCCGCTCCACCAAAGATAAAAAAAGGGGCTTAAAGCCCCATATCCTTTGCTTGTTCTTCTGTTAGGTGCCTGTCCTCTTGAGATTCTCTTTGAGAAGATTCACACCTATCCAAAAGCTCCTTCAGCCTTATGGGTGCCTCTGTAAGGGGCAAAGAAGAA
Organism: Aquificaceae bacterium; assembly: GCA_046294875.1. Classification (GTDB taxonomy): domain Bacteria; phylum Aquificota; class Aquificia; order Aquificales; family Aquificaceae; genus Pampinifervens. Next base: position 186 of record JBKBNZ010000023.1, read on the forward strand.
TCGTATATTTCAGCCTTTACACCGCATTCCTTCATGGCTTCGTAGAGCATTCTAAGGCCCTTTTCTGCCTCTGGACCGTTTCTGCGTACCACCCATATCCAGTTGGGATTTAACTTTCCTTCCTTGTAAAGGTCTCTTATGGCGTTTGCCACACCTTCTCCCAAGGTTACGTCTATCCTTGTATTATTGGCGGTTCCTCCACAAACAAGCACACCCCTTAGCCCGGGCTTGGAGAGGATTATACGGGTTATCTTATACATCTTCTCCGCAGGGGGATTTCCTCCAATGTCGGTAAAGTTGGCGGGCTTTAGTCCCATGGCGTATGTGGTTTCTATGGTTACCGTTGAACCACCACCACCAAAGGTCATCATAGCGATGTCGCCATCTACTTCCACATAAGAACCAGCCTTTCCACGGTGGTCGTCCCTGTCTATCAGGGATGCTTCTATTTCCCTTTCTGTGGGCGGTCTCTTCATGGCGCTTCTTACGCCGTATATCTTTGCGGGTGGTATGCTTGCATCGTCGTCTATGGTCACCACCGCATCAAGGGCAAACACCTTTTGCTTTCCACCCACATTACATATGGCGAGGGGGTTTACCTCCAAAAGCCTTGCCTCTGCTTCCCAAAAGGCTTTCCACATGTTGGCTATAACTTCGGAAAGCTCCCTCAAAACTCCCATATATTCTTTTGGAAAGCCCAATTCAAGAAGATAGTTTCTTACCATATGGGGATAAAGCCCTTTTAGGGGGTCTATGGTCCAGCTTTTGACCTTTTCTTGGGGCACCTCTTCAATGTCCATACCACCCTCAAGACTAAGGGTAAGAACTGGAGCCCTAACCTCCGTAGAGTAGGTAATAGAGGCGTAGAGCTCTTTTAGGATGTTTGCCTTTTCTGTGACCAAAAGCCCTACGGGCATTTCACCATAAACAGGATAGTTTAAAAGGGCGTTAAAGGTTTCTATTGCATCCTCTGGGTTTTTACAGAGCTTTACCGCACCTGCCTTTCCCCTTTTACCTACAAGCACTTGGGACTTTATTACACACTCTCCCAGCTGGTTGATAAAATCTACTATTTCGTCGTTTAAATGGTCTGCAAACATAAACCTCGGAGTTGGTATTGAGTACTTTTTAAAGATCTTTTCATAAGCTTCGTACTCGTAAAGGTTCATCTCCTACCTCCTGTTAAAAGGATATGAGAAAAATTATAACTCTAAACCAGAGGATATTACTCGCCAAATGTAAAAGGCTTACAAGAGCCAAAGAGTTGGTCTTTTGGTATACGTAGCAATAGAGTAGGGAGGGGAAAAAGGTAAGCAAAGACCAAAGGTCTGTGTAAAGGATAAAATGCGGTAGGGTAAACATCAAAGAAACCGTCAAAGGGGAAAAGCTTTGCATAAGGTATGCCCTAAAGAAGAGCTCTTCTGCAAAGGCTTGAAGAGAAAGGCTTAAAAAATTGTGGGGGTGTGCAAGGTAAAGTAAGGGAAGCAATAAAAGGCTTAAGTTCCATCTGTTTTTTATACCAAGCCTATAAGAAGGCAAAAAGGCCAAAGGTAGTAAAAGTATTAGGGTGCCAAGGTTTGGTGTTTGAAAGAGGCGGTGCAACAAGATATTGAAAAGTAAAAGGCCATAAAGGAAAAGCTCAGTAGATCTTCTTATAAACAATCCTTCCCTCCTGACGGTCGTATATGGCAGAAAAGCTTATGGTGTATCCACCGCTTTTTAGGTCTATAACTATGTGGAAAAAGCGGCTTTTTGTATCTATGTAGTTTCTCGTCCTGTACAGCATATCAAAGGTGAAACCTTCCACCAAGACCAAATCTTCAATCCTTTTAAAGGGCTCTTTACTTCTTTTCTCAATTATCCTGTTGACAAGAGCTTCATCCATATCCTTGTCAAGGGCTAAAAGCACGTAAAAAGGTGCCGTGTTTATATTAACCTTGCCGGAGGAATATACGGTGGTAAGGCTCCAAAGCCCGGGGTAGAAGTCCCTGCCTATGGTTTTTCCCTGCAAGTCTTCCTCTTTAAAGCCCACATACAAAAGCTCCTCCTTGGAATCTAAGGGTCTTCTTTTTATAGGATAGGGCGTATCAAAAAAGCCATCCTTTTTCCCTATCCATGTCAAAAGCCTATCCAAATACTGGGGGTCTATCCTAAGAAAGGAAAAAAGGTGTTTAAAAAGTTCTTGGTTTTCTCCTGCGGTGTTTAGGTTTATAAAACGGTCTTCGTCGTAAATGCTTATGGTAAGCTCTCCCTTTTCTGTTTTGAAGCTTATGGGGTATGCCCACCTTTCGCCAAGGTAGTCTACGGAGGGATCATCCGACCTTATAAGGGCTATCGCCAAAGGCAGGGCTGATTTGAAAACGTAAAGGGCTTGCATGCGTGCATACACCTGACTGGTAGCCCTTTGGGCACTCAAAAGGCTAATGTAAAGGTCTGTTATCAAATAGGTGCTGCTTAAAAAAAGGCCAAGAGCCAAAAGTATGGTCATCTTATCCTAAGTTCCACCTCGTAAAAGCCCTGTCCCGTGTTATCCACGGCTTTAAAGCTTAGGATCTCAATTCCTTGACTTTCAAGGTTGTATACGAGCCTTGGTATATTCTCTCCCCTTAAGTTCCTTGCCTTTATTTCATAGCCTATCTGTGCCTGCTTAAAGGAGGAAAGCTCTGCCCCCACTTGAGAAAGACTTTGCCTTATAAAATTCTCATCCACCATGACCTTTTGACGTGTTTGGTAGTTGTCAAGAAGCAGCATAACCTCCTTGTATCTTAAATATTCCTCATAGTAGGAATCCCTAAGCCTGTAGTACCTGTCAAGGGCAAAGGCAAAAAGTAAAAGAGAGATAAGAAAGATAAAAAGGTTCAATCTTTTAGCTGTCATGGAAGTACCACCTCAAACTCCACCTTGTCTGACCCTATATCCTTCAAAGACCTCACCTTTACGCCCTCTAAAAGGCTTCTTGGAGCCTCTCCCTTTATGGTAAGCTTTCCATCAAAGTACTCAAAGGTATATAACTTCATGCCGGGCTTTAAACTCTCCTCAGCCTTTAAAAGGAGTTTGGTAAGCTGGTACTCCTCTGCGGTGGAAACCTTTGCCCTCACCTGGTCTTTTAGAGAAACTATGGGCTCCTTTGGGAAAAGCCTTTTAAATTCCGCCCTTTGTATGTCTCTTAACTCCTCCACCGAATAGAGCTTTTCCATCCCAAAAAGGCTAACAAAAAAGGCAAGGGCTAAGCCACCTCCAACGTATAGGACTCTCCTTAAGTCTTTTTTTGAGATCTCCTCCTCTTTAAAGTCGGGATAAGGGTTTTTTATCACCTCCCTGAGGCATGTACCAAGGCATACTGCATACTCGGGCGCCACCTCCCTTAAAGTTATCACCCTTTGAAAATACTCCTTTAGACCTTTGGTCTTTGAGCCACCGCCTGTAAGCATAAGGGCTTCCCCTTTTAGCTCATAGCCTGCCATAGAAAGGATTTCTTGCACCGCATCTTTTACCTCTTCCAAGGCAAGCCCTTGTTCCCTTTTTAAAGCCTCCGCCCTTTCAAAAGGTACGTTCTTTTCCTTGGATATCCTATTGCTTATATAGTCTCCCCCTCTTAGGATCACTCTAAAGGATTTTAAAAACCCCTCCCTGATTTCTACGAAGACCGTCTTGTTCCTTCCCCAGTCTATGATAAAGCCGTTTTTTTCGTAAAGGCTAAAAAGCCTTGCCAAGGCAAAGGGCTCAGGCTCTATGCCTTTACAAGGAACACAATCCCTACAAAGGGCAAGGTATGCTTTTTTGTCTGCAAACTTTATATGATACCTTGCATCGGGAAATCTTTCCTTTACATAGGAAATTAACTGCTCCTTCTTTTTTTTCTTATCCGTGTAATCTTCTACCTTTATAAGCACCTTCTGGGATGGTATTACGCATACCACTTTGCCTTGTCTTTTGGTTATATTCCACTTTTTTGAAAAAGGATTGTACTCTATGGATAAGGTTTTTCCTCCTTCCTTTGCAGTTATAACCCTCATCTTTCTTCCACCTTTACAGCCTTTAACACCTCTTCTGCGGTGGTTATGCCCGCCATAATTTTCCTTATGCCATCCTCAAGCATACTTTTAAAGCCCTTCCCTTTGGCATATTCCCTTATCTCCACTGCATCTTGGGTCTTTAGTATAAACTTCTTTAAATCTTCGTCCAATTCAAGCACTTCGTATATACCTATCCTTCCCCTATAACCTGTTCCCATGCAGTGCTCACATCCTTTACCTCTATAAAAGTGGATATGGGAATTTACCTCCATTCCCAGCTCTTTTAGTTCCTCCTCCGAGGGCGTATAGGCTTCTTTACACCTATGGCATATCCTTCTTACAAGCCTTTGGGCTATAACTCCTTCCAAGGCAGATGCTATTAAAAAGGGCTCAATGCCAAGGTCAAAAAGCCTTGTTATGGCCGATGGTGCATCGTTGGTATGTAGAGTGGAAAGTACCAAGTGCCCCGTTAGGGCAGACTGCACCGCTATCTCTGCAGTTTCCGAATCCCTTATTTCTCCCACCATTATAACGTCCGGGTCTTGTCTTAGTATAGACCTCAAGCCTACGGCAAAGGTAAGGCCTACCTTTGGATTAACCTGTATTTGGCTTACGCCTTCAATCTGGTATTCAGGTGGGTCTTCTATGGTGATTATATTCTTCTTTGGGCTTTTTATCTCCAAAATCATAGCGTATAAGGTGGTGCTTTTTCCAGCTCCCGTGGGTCCAGTGGCAAGCACCATGCCATAGGGCTTTTTAGAAAGTCTTCTTAACTTTAAAAGGTCTTCTTCCCAAAGGCCAAGGTCTTCAAGGTGCAAAACCTTTCCCCCCTTTTCCAAAAGCCTTAAAACCACCCTTTCACCAAAAACCGTAGGCAAGATGGAAACCCTTAAGTCTAAGTGCCTTTTACCAACCTTTATGGCTATCTTACCATCTTGGGGCACTCTCCTTTCCGCCACGTTTAAGTTTGCCAAAACCTTTATCCTTGAAACTACCTGATCGTGCAAAGACAAGGGTATTTGGGCATACTCATGAAGAACACCATCAAGCCTTATTCTCACAAGGGCTTGTTTCTCGTAGGGTTCTATGTGGATATCGGAAGCGGACACATTTACCGCCTTTATTATAGTTTGGTTTAAAAAACTCACCGCAGGGCCTGTATCTTCCTCGTAAAGAATATCCCTTATATCCGCACCCTCTTCCCCTTCTATTTCCAAGTAAAGCTCCTCCTGTGCCAAGGCCTCCTGAAGCCTTTGGGCAAACTCTTCCTCCGGCACAAAAACTGGAATAACCTCTTTGCCCAAAGAAAAACGCAAGTCTTCTATAATCAAGGGATCTATACCTTTTGGAGCCAAAACTTTTAAAAAGCCATCTTCTTCCTCCAAAGGTATAAGTCTGTAGTTTTTCAATACGTTGTTCATAGTTAAAAATTCTACTCCAATTTAAAAGGACTTCCCCATCCAGCGTGCTTAGAACTATAATATTACACTATGGATCTTCTCACAGTAAGGTGTGGATGAACAGGTGCCTTCTGAAAGTCTTGAATCGGAGATAGCTAAAAAGGAGAAAACTTTCCGATAATATACCCATATCTACAGAAAGATTTCCCTATCCGAGCTTAATATAAGAGGTGCGGAGCTAACCCAACCGAAGCCAGAAGGGACTCAATGATGGTATTCGTGTCTTCTTCTGTAAGATATGGATGCACGGGTATGGAAAAGACCTCTTGTTTAAACTTTTCCGCTCTTGGGGTAGGAAGATGTTCTGCACCCCTTAGTTGGTGCAATAGATAAGGATAATAAACTCTGGCATCTATGCCTCTTTCTCTTAGATAAGCTACTATCTGGTCTCTGTCGGGGTGTCTTAAAGTATAAAGATGGTATACATGGTAGGCTCCTTCTCTCTCCTCTGGATGTACGAAGCCTCCGTTTAAGTACTGTCTGTACTTTTGAGCTATTTCTCTCCTTTTTTTGTTGTTCTCCTCCAATTTCTTCAGTTGTACATAGCCTATGCCCGCTTGGAATTCTGTTATCCTTACATTAAAGGCAGGATGGTCTCCAAAGTCTATCCATCTTTTTATGTTTTTGGCAATTTGGTCGTCGTTGGTGGCTATAGCTCCACCTTCTCCCATAGGTATATTCTTAGAAGCGTAAAAGCTAAAAGCGGACACATGGCCTAAGGATCCAACTTTTTTGCCCTTCCACTGGGCTCCATGGGCTTGGGCGGCATCCTCAAGCACGTAAAAGCCATACTTATCCGAAAGCCACAGGATAGCATCCATGTCCGCGGGCTGTCCGTATAGATGTACGGGCACGACCACCCTTGGATTGTACTTTTTTACGGCATCTTCCAGTTGGTTTGGGTCCATAGTGTAGTATTCATCCACATCCACAACCACAGGAATGCCACCCGCTAAATAAACGGCATCTATGGTAGCCATAAAGCTCATAGCGGGCACCACCACGTGCTTGTTTTCTACCTCAAGAGCCTTTAGGGCTATAAAAAGGGCAACGGTACCGGAGCAAAGGGTGAAAAGATGCCTTACTTCAAGGTATCTGGCAAACTCCTCTTGAAAAAGGTTTGTCCATTTCCCCCGAGTTATATGCCCGCTGTTTAATATCTCTAAAACTATCTCCTTTTCCTCTTCAGAAAACCTTGGCTCTATTATTCTTATCATTCAATCTAATATACACCTTCTGCCTTTGCAAAGTTGCAACAAAAAAACACTCATTTTTCAAGCTTTTGGAAAATCTTCTAAAGAAGTTTTAACAAATCCTCTATCTTTTCCGCATCGGTAAAGCTTGTAGAAAGATGGGCTGTGGGATGTCCGTATAGTCCACACAGAGTGGCTATCTTTGTATCGGTGTACTTTCTTAACATCCTTATAACAAAGTCTGTTCTGTAGCAATGTACTCCCACAAGGAGGGTAAGGTCATGCCCCTGTATGGCATGGTGGGGATTGGGAGGGTCTACTTCCCTTTGAGGGTCGTACTTTCTTAACTTGGGCTTGTAGTCGGGGAGTATTTTTACCTTAAACTTGCCCACCTTTTCTATAAGCTCCCTTACGGCTTTGGCCTTCTCTTGGAGCTCCTTTAGGCCAAAATCCCAAAAGATCAAAGGTCCTATTACAAGGGTGGGGTTTTCCGATCCCCTTATCCATCGGGCGAGAGCTTCCAAAGCCTCCTTATAGCTTATGACTTTGTTCTCAAAGGTGGCCTCTCCAAGGAACACTTCCTTTTGCATAGACGTTCTTGTTTTGTCTTCTTCTGGTGTTGGTACTGCCTTTGGCTTTTTGTAGTAGAGAGGCTTAAAGTCCATAAGAAAGGGTGAAAAATCAAAGGTTGCTTCTTTTTTCTCTTTTTCTTGGTTTACATCCTCCTTTATAGAAAGGCTTTTGTATAGGTCTTCTTTTATAAGGTCTAACTCTACTGTAAACTCTCCGTGGTATGCTTTTTCCTCTTCTTCTACACCAAGGCTATAGCATGTGGTTCCCACAATATCAAAGAGTACGCCATGAGCTCCCTCTTGCGAAGCTTTTTTGAAAATTTCGTGCCTCTTTTCATAAAACTCATAACAGCAATGTCCTATGTAAGTATAGCCCTTTTGAGCGCACCACAGAAGCGTATCCCTTAGAAGCTCAAAGGAAGTTATGGTAATAGGTATCATGCCTTTTTGATAGGCAAGCCTGTAGGCATCGCCCACTGTACAACCTCCACATTCTCCGCAGTCGTCAAGATGCCTGTAATCGCACCAAGCAGGTTTGGCACAGTAGGGAATCAGCATAACCTTTGCCTTTTTAAGGTTCTCTAAAAGCCCGCCCCCTATGGAGGCAATTATGTTATTCAGTCTTTTTTTTTCTATGCCCAAGTCCAGTCCTTCTATCTTTCTAAGGGGGAAAAGGACAACTTCTACAAGGTCATCCACCGTAAGGTTTAGACCCTCCCAGTCTCTTTGGGAGAAAAACTCTCTAATCCTTTTTTCTACATCGCTTAATGGCGTGTGTTTTAGATAGGCTTCAAGGTCGTATATAAGCCTTTGAGGTTTTACAAAAAAGTCTCCGTTTATAATAACCTGCTGTAAAACTTTGCTTTGGAGATCAACCTTCGCGGATACCCTAAAGGTTCCACCGGGACATCGGTATATACCAAAGAGCATTTCACTATCGGTGGGGGACTTTTTAACGTGGAATATCCACTCATCGCTTTTAAAATAGTCCTTCTTTTCCTCAAGGAGTTTAATCTCTTCTTCTGTAAGCTCTCCCCATCGGAAATCTATGTTTAACTCCTCCTTTAGGCCTTGAAGTATGGCTTCAAACACCTTTTCCTTTTCGGGCATGTAGTTCAAGGCCCTTTTTACCCACTCTACCCTGTCCTCTGCAGACTTTATACCCTTTGAGGTCAACTTTTCCACGGGTATCTGCAGAGACTTTAACATCCTTTCCACGTTAAAATCCATAAGGACAGTGCCTTGGTATAAAAAGGCTTTGCCTTCAAAGACTCCACCGGTACCCGATATTTTCCTTCCTTCCACTTCTATGTCATTCCTCGGTCTAAACTCCGCCTTTATGCCAAGCCTTTGAAGTCCCTTTGCCACGCCTGTGCATATTTTTTTTGTGAGCTCTTCGTAGCTAAGGTTTCCCAGATGGTCTTTTGTGGCTATCACCTCCCAGCCTATCTGGGTTTCATCAAAGTATATGGCACCACCACCTGTTATACGCCTTCCTACCTCTATACCCTCCCTTTGAGTGTATTCAAGCCTTACCTCTTGCTCCACCGCTTGATGAAATCCGATCAAAACACATTCGGGCTTAAACTGCAAAAATCTTATGGTGGGAGGTATTTTACCCTCTTCCATCAAATCTAACATTATTCTATCAAGGGCTATATTTTCGTAATGAGGCCTTTGGCCTGTATATACAACTCTCCACATACTTTTACCTCCTGCTTGTAGGAATTTTAAACTCAAAGAAAAAAAAAGGATAGATGATATAGCTCAGTCTAAAAGGTCAAAGGTTTTTTCAAATACTCTCCCATGTATTTATTCACCAATGCCAGTAATAAGCACCTGCATACGATTTTTAATTGGCTTAATGTTATAATAAACCACCATGCTTGTTGAATACAATCCCTACTTAGAGTACAAAGACAAGGAACTATACCTTGAAGGCGTTTCTTTAAAGGCTCTTGCAGAGGAGTTTGGAACACCCCTTTATGTGTACAGCGGAAGCTATATAAGAGACAGGTTGAAAGCTTACCAATCGGCCTTTCCATCTGCTTTGATATGCTATGCGGTGAAGGCAAACTTCAACCCCCATATAATAGCCTTGGCGAAAGAAGAGGGTGCTGGTACAGACATAGTTTCTGGCGGAGAGCTTTTTGCCTGTCTAAAGGCTGGAATAGAACCTTCTAAGATAGTGTACGCAGGGGTGGGCAAGACGGTAAAAGAGTTAGAGTATGCCATCGAGTTGGGCATTCTTATGTTCAACGTGGAATCTTTTATGGAATTGGACGTATTAAATGAAATAGCTGGAAGATTAAATAAAAAGGCGCGCATAGCCATAAGGGTAAACCCCGATGTAGACCCAAAAACCCATCCCTATATATCCACTGGCATGAAAAAGAGTAAGTTCGGCGTTGATATAAAAACAGCAAAGAAGGAGTACGAGTACGCAGGGAAGCTTAAAAACCTTGAGGTTGTTGGTATTCATTGTCATATAGGCTCTCAGATCCTTGATGTGTCCCCTTACATAGAAGCTTCACAGAAGGTGGTGGAACTTTATTATGAGCTTTCGAAGATGGGCTTTGATATACAGTACCTTGACCTTGGAGGTGGTCTTGGTATAAAGTACAAGCCAGACCAGTCAAACCCAGAGCCCGTAGACCTTGCAGAGGCTATAGGACCTGTTATAAAGGACGTAAAGGCAAAGCTTATCCTTGAACCAGGTAGATCTATAGTAGGAAATGCGGGAATACTTTTAACCCAAATTCAGTTTGTAAAGGACAAGGGGCATAAGCATTTCTTGATAGTGGATGCTGGGATGAACGACCTTGTAAGACCTGCCATGTACGAAGCCTACCATCATATCGTGCCTGTTGAAAAGAAGGAAAGAAGCTACATAAAAACCGACGTGGTAGGTCCGGTATGTGAAACAGGGGATTTCCTCGCCCTTGACAGGGAGCTGCCCTCGGCAGAAAGGGGAGAGTACTTGGCGGTACTTTCCGCAGGAGCTTACAGCTTTGCCATGTCCTCCCACTATAACCTAAGACCTCGTGCCTGTGAGGTGCTCGTAGAAAAGGGCTCTTACAGGGTTATAAGGGAAAGGGAAGATTACGAATATATTCTCTTGCCGTCAAGGGTTATATAGGGAAGGATCTTTGAAAGGTTTCTTATACCCTTTAGGTCTTCAAGAGCTCTAAGCCTTTTTTCTCTTCTCCTCCTTATTATCTCTTCTGCGGTTCTTTTTCCTATACCCGGCACTCTTATAAGCATTTCATACTCGGCGCTGTTTATCTCTATGGGGAAAAGATGGAGGTTTGCCGTAGCCCAAGCGGTTTTGGGGTCCAAATCCAAAGGCAGATTTCCATCCTTTAGTATCTTTTTAAAGTCCCCGTAGGAAAAGCCATAATCTCTTATAAGAAAGTCCACTTGATATAATCTGTATTCCCTTAGAGGCTTTTCTGCAGGTTTATTTTCAAGGGGTGTGCCATAAACTGGAAAAAAGGCGCTAAAGTATACCCTGCTAAGCCTAAACCTCTTGTTTAGATAATCTACAGCCTTTATAATCTCCTCATCCCTTTCCTCTCCAACGCCTACCATCATTTGGGTAATCTGGCTTTTGCCTTTTTCTCCTCTTATAAGCTTATCCACATACTCTATCTTTGGGAGCATATCCTTAACTATGCTCTTACCCTTTGCTATACTCTTTAGCCTTTCTTCTTTAGAGGTTTCAAGGTTTATGGAAACACGGTTGGCAATCTTTACAGCCTCTTCTACCGTCTGTAAAGAAGTGCCCGGCATTAGCTTTAAGTGTATATAACCCGTGTAGCCGTATTTTTCCCTTAGTATCTTTGCCGTGTCTATCATTTTCTCCATGACAAACTCCGCACTTCCAAAGATGCCAGAAGATAAGAAAAGGCCCTTTACCTTACCAGCCTTGTAGAGCTCCATAAACCCCTTTGCAATTTCCTCTGGTTTTAAAGCCAATCTAACAGTTTGATCCCTATCTCTACGAAAGGCACAGTATATACAGTTTTTGTCACACATGGTGGTAAGCATAAGCTTAAGGATGGGAACTTTACCTTTTGGTGTGGAAGCGTGGAATATACAGCTTTCGAAATCAAAGTCTCCCTCTCTTTCAAAGTTAGAAAGTCTTGACATAAGCCTTATTTTTTGCTGTAGCTCCATTTGTTTAAAATTTATGTAAAATTTTTTACTCCATGAGGGCTTTAATTTCTGTTTATTACAAAGAAGGTCTTGAAAGCCTTTTAGAAGCTCTTGATGAAAAGGGCTACGAGATTATATCAACAGGCGGCACCGCCAAGTTTATACAGAGCCTTGGATATAAGGTCAAGAAGGTGGAAGAGATCACCCACTTTCCAGAGATCTTAGAAGGAAGAGTAAAAACTCTACATCCAGCCATCCACGGTGGCATCCTTTACAGAGATTGGGTGGAGAAGGACAGGGAAGAGATAAGGGCTTTGGGTATAAAGCCTATAGACATTGTGGTGGTAAACCTTTATCCCTTTGAGGAGAAGCTAAAGCAAGACCTGGAAGAGAAAGAGCTTATGGAGTTTATAGACATAGGGGGACCAACCCTTATAAGGGCTTGTGCCAAGAATTTCTACAGGGTTGGTGTGGTGGTAGACCCAGAGGATTATGAATGGGTAGCGAGTAAGATAAGAGAAGGAGGTTTAAGTCTTGAGGATAGGAAAAGGTTGGCGGTAAAGGCCTTTTCTTTAACCGCTTACTACGATGCCCTAATATCCCATAGCCTTTTAAGGCTTTTTGATATAGACCTTGTACCCTATCATTGGGCTCTGCCTATGAAGTTTTTAAAAAACCTCAGGTACGGAGAAAACCCCCATCAGAAGGGCTGGCTTTTTTCAAATCCCCTTGAAGAGCTTGGTATTGTTAGGTTTCCCCTTTTGCAGGGAAAGGAGATGTCCTTTAACAACTACCTTGATGCAGACTCTGCCTTTAGGCTTGTTAGCGAGTTTTCTCAGCCCGCCTGTGTAATAGTTAAACATAACAATCCTTGTGGAGTTGCCCTTGGAGAAGACCCTTTAAACGCCTTTGAAAGGGCTTTTTCCTCCGACCCAGAGTCTGCCTTTGGAGGCATAGTTGCCTTTAACGACCGAGTGGACGAAAGGCTTGCAAACAGGTTAAAGGAGATATTCCTTGAGGTAATCCTAGCCCCTGAATGGACAGACCAAGCCCTTGAGGTTCTCTCCAAGAAGAAGAACCTGCGCCTTATACAAGTCCTTGGTTTTTCTAAAAGCTTTGATATAAAAAAGGTAAGCGGTGGTTTCCTTTTGCAAGAGGAAAATGGTATTGATTACGAAAGGCTTGAAGTGGTTTCAAAGAGAAAGCCAACGGATGAGGAGATGAAAGACCTTATCTTTGCATGGAAGGTTTGTAAATACGTTAAATCTAACGCCATAGTTATTGCCAAGGAAGGGAGAACCCTTGGCGTTGGCTCTGGAAATGTTTCAAGGGTGGATAGCCTAAGATGTGCCATAGCAAGGGCAAAAAGGTTTGGCTTTGATTTGAGGGGAAGCGTGGTGGCATCGGAGGCCTTTTTACCTTTTAGGGATAGCGTGGATATAGCCCAAGAAGTAGGCATAAGCGCCATCATACAGCCCGGTGGCTCTATCAGGGATCAAGAGGTAATATCTGCAGCAGACCAGTACAACATGGCTATGGTCTTTACCTTTACAAGACACTTTAGGCATTAAATTTAGTACCATGAAGGTCAAATACTTTGCGGTGGTAAGGGAAAGGCTAAAAAAGGAAGAGGAAGAATTGGACTTTAAAGGCACCGTCGCCCAGCTTAGGCAGCTCCTTATAGAAAAGTACCCCGAGTTGGAGCCCGTTTTGAAGGTTTCCCTCTTTGCGGTTGATGAGGAGTACGTGGAAGAGGACTATGTAATAAAGGGCGAAGAAAGGGTAGTCCTAATACCCCCGGTGAGCGGTGGCTGAAAAAAGGGCTCTTATAGTAAGGCTTTCCTCTTTGGGAGATGTGGTTTTAACCTCTTGTCTTATAGACCCCCTCATAGAAAGGGGCTATAAGCCCTCTCTTTTGACCTTTAAGCCCTTTGGAGAGGTTTTTTTGGAGGACCCAAGGATTGAAGTTATTCAGGTGGAAAAGGATAAACTCTTTAAAAACCTTGAAAGGTTAAAAGGCTTTGACCTTTACTTAGACATGCACAAAAACTTAAGGACTTTTCTTTTAAGGCTGATGCTAAGGGGTGAATGGAAAAGCTATAAAAAACAGTCTATAAGGAGAAGGCTTGCCCTATACTTTAAAAGCTTTAGAAAAGAGTACAGCGTAGTTTCTGCATACCTTAAAAGTATTGGCTGTGAGGAAGGGGCTCCAAAGATAATAGTGCAGGAGGAAAGATTAAAAGGATGGAAAGAGAAGCTTGGAGAAAACTATGTTTGCATAGGTCCCGGAGCAAGGTATGAAAAGAAAAGATATCCCTACTTTGACAAAGTGGCAAAGAGCTTTGAAAAGGAAGGTTATAAGGTGGTTTTTGTAGGAGATGAGAAGGATAGAAAACTTTGTGAAAGCTGGGGAGGGATAAACCTATGCGGTAGGATCTCCCTTTTAGACCTTTTGGCAGTTATAAAAAACGCCAAGCTTTTTTTAGGGAACGATTCAGGCCTTTTACACATGGCAAAGGCTGTGGGCACAAAGGCTGTGCAGATATACGGAGCAACCCATCCCACCCTTGGCTTTGCCCTAAGTGAGAAGGAAGGTATGTATATCTCAAGAGGCCTCTACTGCCAACCTTGTGATCTTCATGGAAAGGGCCCCTGCAGGCTAAAGTCTTCTTATCCCTTTCCTTGCCTGCAGATAGACCCCGATTTTGTCTTTGAAAAGGCTAAAAGCCTATTACCAGGTTAAGACCCTTCCTGCCATTCCAAGGGTCGGAAGTGCTTGGGTGGGTGTCATAATGGGGAAGTTGTAAGCAAGGTCTTCTTCGGACATTCCGTTTAGGTCAAGGGACTGTTTACAAGCCACCATCTGCACGCCGTTGTCAAGGGCAAGCTTGATAAAGTAGGAAAGGGGTTGTCCACCCTCCATTGGATAGATGCTGTCTGCCACGCCCTTTTTTAAAAGCTCTGTGGCGGGACCGGTAAAGTAAACCACCACATTCATGTCCTCCGCGGCGGCAGTGGAAGCCAGAAAGAAGGCAGAGGGCAGCCTTTTGGCATTCTCCTTGCCAGTTAGAAGGATTATCACCAGGTCGGGAGCCTTTTGTTCCATAGCTATTCCTCCTTTTAGGTTTGTTTGAATATTATTATACATGCATTGGCTACATGAGCTTTAAGGACAACCTCTCACTCCACTTGTGGTTATGATTATACTAATGGAGTTTTTGTCCTTTTTTTTAAAGGCTCATCTTTTGGTAGGGCATAGGGGGCATCCTGCCAAAGAGCTTGAAAATACCCTTGAATCTATAGAGAGTGCCATAAG
>JBKBNZ010000024.1:0-14668 GCA_046294875.1 Aquificaceae bacterium
TAAAGATTTGATACAAAATGTGTCTCCAGAGGATATATACTCCAAGCTAAGGCCGGAAACCATAAAAAAGATGTTTATGCACTTTGAGGAATAGATAACTTAAGACCTGCTTCTGACTTTAACCTATCCCATATTTAAATGAGCACAAACTTTGATAAGGTTTTTTAAAGACGGCCTTATAAAAGTTTTACACCCTTTAAGCTTTGTAGAAAACCCTATAAGGATCCTATAAACTCTCCAAAAGCGCCAAAGAGAAGGATCCTTAACGAGATAAGGTTAGCCCTAAGGGAGGAAAAACTTATTACTACTAAGCACCCCCCTGGTGAAGGAAAGTTTAAAAGACCTTACAAGGCAACTACAAAAAGCCCAAAAACCGTCGGAGGTTTATCTTTTGCTAAAAGGAAAGCCCACAGCCCTACTTTTGTTGCTTATGCTATACCAAGGAGAAAAAGGTAAGGCTATACATGGAGAAGCTTAAACACATAAAAATAGACCATTCACCTTTGAAAAAATCAGTCTTTAATTCTGTATTCCTGTGGAATAAACTTTTTATACACTTCCATAAGTAAATTTTGGTAGCTTTTCAAAATATATAGACGATCCTTTCCTTTTGAAATCACTCTTAGAAAGTATTTTTCTGGATGCATGTATTGCTTTGGAGTATATGCTTTGTAGTAGTCTCCTGTAAAAGAAAAATCTAATGTTTGGTAGTTTTCTTGTATATATGCAGCAATCAACTCCAACTTTTTATTTCTGTCTTTCAAAAGAATCCAGAAGGAACTTTGCGGTATGCGAATAGAGGAAGGATAGGTAAGAGTTTCTATAACAAGAGGAAGATTTTGATGAAAAATCTCACTGTAAATTATTTTTTTACTTTTTTCTATAAACTCAAGAGCCCACTCAACGCTTTGGGAATAAAAATCTTGAACTAATTCCTTGTACCAACCGTAGGGTATGCGAACGTAAGCCCTTTTCTTTGTGTTAGTGTATCCGGTTTTTGACGTTTTTGGGACATTTTGAAAGGCATATTTCTGATATATATAAGCTAAAAATCTTATCTTTAGATTTTTAGGTAGCTCCTTGTACCATGTATCCATATCCCATACAGGAACTAAAAGGCAGTTTTTATGAATATAGTCTAACGCAGCGTTTAAAGGAGGTAATTTTTTACTTAAATCAAGCTCTTTGGCATAAAGGAAAATCATCCATTTATCTTTGTTTAAGAACTCCAAGAGTTTTTCTTTGGACATTCCTTTTTTAGCATATACGTACATGGTCTTTTTGAAAAACCCCATACTATGAAATTTTACATTAAAAATAACTGCGTAGTTTAATCTTGACAATCCCTTAAGGTTTAGGTTATAGTTTTTCCTGCCCCCATGGGGCAAAGGAGGGTTTAACATGAGAAAGTTTGCTTTGTTGGGTGCTTTGCTTGGAGCCCTTAGCCTTTCCGTGCCCCTTGATATAAGCTTTGCCGGGCATCATAAAAAACAGCACCATAAAAAATATGTGGTGCAAGGAAAGACTAAAAAATCAATCACGACGAAAAAATCCAATAAAACCACTGCGCAGAAGAAGAAAACATTTACCAAGCGCAAAAATCTAAAGCCAAGGTATGCCAAAAATATCAACAAGCCACAAGAGGGAGAACTTCTAAAACTGGAGGGTATGGTAAGAGACCTTAATGAATAGTGCAGAACTAAGGCTAATAGAAGAGCTTAAGCTAAGGCAAGGAGATACGTGGCGGGTTTTGAAGATAATGAGTGAATTTGTTCAAGGCTTTGATGCCTTGGCCTCTGTGGGTCCTGCCATAACCTTTTTTGGAAGCTCAAGGCTGAAGGAAGATGATCCTTATTACAAAAAGGCTTATATAACAGCCTTTATGTTGGGTAAGCTTGGTTTTCATATAATAACAGGTGGTGGGCCGGGCATAATGGAAGCGGCAAACAGGGGAGGTAAAGACGCAGGTACTTTATCAGTAGGTCTAAACATCCAAATACCAACGGAACAGATACCAAACAAGTACCAAACCTTATCCCTAAGCTTTGACTATTTCTTTATTAGAAAGGTGATGTTGCTCAGATACTCTACAGCCTACATTATTTTTCCCGGTGGCTTTGGCACGATGGATGAACTTTTCGAAGCTCTTACTTTAATACAAACAGAGAAAAGCCCGCCTTTCCCGATAATCCTTTTTGGTTATGATTATTGGAAAAAACTTTTGGATTTTATGAAGGAAACTATGATAAATTACGGCACGATAAGTAAGGAAGACTTAAGCCTTATCCTTTTGTGTGATAGTCCAGAGGAGGCTGTGGAGATAATCTTGGAGGAGATGCAAAAAAGGTATGAAAGGCTAAAGAAAGAAAAAGATTATAGCCACATTTTTACAAGGTTGGAAAAGATATTAAAAGAAGCTGGGGTTTTGTAATGAAGCTGTTGCATATATCCGACTTGCATGCAGGTAAAAGGCTTTATGAAAGGGTTGATAGAAACGAAGACCTTTGTTATGCTTTGGAGCAGGTTTATGATATCTGTAAAGGGGAGAGGGTTGAAGTTCTGTTGATAGCGGGGGACGTTTTTGATAAGCGATATCCAGATTTTGAATCTCAAAGCCTTATATTAGATTTTCTTACAAGGATAAACTCTTTGGGCATCCACACGCTTTTAATCGCGGGAAACCATGACAGCTATGATTTTATGAAGATATACAGCAATCTACGTAAACTTTCAAACATACACGTCTTTGATAGACCAAAAAAGAACATAGAAGAAGTTATCTTTGACTATAAGGATCTAAGGGTTGCATGCCTACCTTATCCTGATGAAAGAATACTAACACACTTAGAAGAGGATAAGGAAAGAAGCTATGCGGAAAAGGTTGCCAACTATATGAAAGCCCTTGCTAAGAAGGTAGAAGAAAAGCCTTATGGAATATTACTGGCGCATCTTGCCATTGATAAAGCAAAGCTGGCAGGAAGTGAGCTTCCATCCAGCGTAATGCCAAACTATGCGGTAAGAGGTGACACCATACCAGAAGCCTTTAAGTACGTTGCCCTTGGTCATTTTCATAGACATCAAAGGATAGAGAACGCAGTACCAAAGGTTTATTACTCGGGAAGTCTTTATCAAATAGACTTTTCAGAAAAGGATACGGAAAAGTACGCAAATCTGCTGGTTTTGGAGGAGGGTATTGTAAAGGTAAGTCCCATAAGCCTTACCTTAAAAAGAAGGCTTGTAGAGGTGGAGCTAAAGGAAGAAGATAACATAGAGCAGAGCTTAGAACCTTTTACAAGAGATAATGTCCTTTTAAAGGTTAAGTTTAGAGTAAATATGAGGGATCCCTTTTTCAACATAAAAAAGGAACGTATAGAAAAGCTTTTGGGAGAAAAGCTTGCCAAGTTGGATATAGAACCGGTAGGGGTTTATTCGGTGGTATCTAATACGGAAGAAGGCTTTGACCTTTTAAGCCTTTATGTGAATTTTTATAAAAAAGAATATGGGAATGAACCACCAGAGGAGCTTAAAAGACTTCTGCAAGAGCTTATAGATAAGGTAAGCCATGAAGCCGATTAGAATTGAGCTTGAAAACTTTACCGTATACAGAGGAAGGCACCAAATAGACCTTGGAGCGCTTAATTTCTTCGTGATAAAGGGTAAAACGGGATCTGGAAAGTCAAGCTTAATAGACGCTATCTGTTATGCCCTTTTCGGAAAAGTGCCAAGACATGGTGGTAGAAGGGCTCATGAATTGTTAATAAGTAGAGGTCAAAAGCGCATGCGAGTTGCCCTTGATTTCTCTGTAAGAGGCAAAAACTACAGAATAGAAAGGGAATATACAGAAGGAGGTCGTTCGGAGTTTAGGTTCTACGAGGAGGGTATAAGGAAGCCCTTTAGAGAACGTGAATTGGAAGATTATTTAAAAAATCTGCTTAGGCTTGATTATGAAACTTTTATAAAGGTAATAGTCCTGCCGCAAAACCAGTTTGATAAATTTTTAAAACCTAACAACGCAAGGGAAAGAAGGGAAATTTTAAACTCAATGCTGGGCATATCCCAAATACTGTCCGCCATAAGGGAAAAGGTTTTTCAAGAGCATAACACTCTGCAGGCTTCTGTTGAAGAAAAGGAGGCAAGGTATAAAGAGCTTGAAAAGGTAAGCCCCAAGGACATAGAATATACAAAAGAGGAGATTAAAAACCTACAAAAAGATTATGAAAAGCTTTCTGAAGAAAGAGACAAGCTAAATAGCGTGCTTATTTCCTGCAGAGAAAGGGACAGATTGGTAAAAGAGCTAAAGGATCTGGAAGAAAAAATTAAAAGATTAAAGGAAAAGGAAAAGGAAATAGAAGAAAAGAGGGAAAGGTTAAGGCTTGCCCTTGAGCTGCAACCTTATAAGGCAAAGATAGACCAGTGGGAGGAGAAGTTAAAAGAAGAAGAGAGCTTTTTAAGGGAAAAATTAAAAGTGGAAAAAAACCTTCTAAAGTATTCGGAGAAGAAAGCCAACGTTGAAAAAGAATTTAAAAGAGTAGAATACGAGTATAAATCCCTTGGTAAATACAGGGAGGAAAAGGATAGAAAAAGAGATATGTTACAAAAGGTTTCCCAGTATATGGAGTTTTTAAAAGAAAAGGAAGAGAATGAAAGGAGAATTCAAGAGGTTGAAGATGCTATAAGGTATAAAAAGGAAAGGAAAAGGGATATAGAAGAGAGGTTGAGAAGACGTGATCAATTAATCAAAGAGGTGCAAGAGAAAATAAAGGAGTACGAAGAAAAGGGCATTGAAAAAGAGAAAACAAAGACAGAAATGATGAAGGAACAATTAAGAAGGCTTGAGGCTATAAAAACAGACAAGGAAAAATATCACAAGGAAAGGGAAGAAACACTAAGAAAGCTTGAAGCTATTGAGAGGCAGACTTTAGAAAAAGAGGAGGAGTACAAAAAGCTTAAAGAAGAAAGGGAAAGTCTTGAAAAGGATATTCAAAAGCTCAGGGAAAGCCTTAGGGAAGAGGTAGGTTTAGTAGAAGAGAAAGCACAGCTTGGAAGATTTTTGGAAAAAGCGAAGGAGATAGAAAGAATAGAAGAGGAGGGAGGAAAGCTTGAACTGCACACAAGGCGGTTGGAAGAGGAGTTAAAGCCTTTGGATGAGGAATTAGAAAGGGAGGAATTGGACTTTTATGCAAAGGAGATAAGGGCAGGGTTAAAGAAGGGTGATATCTGTCCCGTTTGCGGTGCCAGGGTGGGAGCTTTGGAGGAAGAAAGGCATGCGGAGGATATAAAGCTTTTGGTTGAAAGTCTTAAAAGTCTTAGAGGAAAAAGAGACAAACTAAAAAAAGAGCTATTGGAACATCAAGCCCGTTTGAAAGTGCTAAAGGAAAGAAAAGAAAAGATAGAGGCAGAAATTGGCGGATTAAAAAGAGAAGAGATAGAAGGGCGTTTAAAAGATGTGGAGGACAAGTTGAGGAATATACAAGAAGTAAAGAAAAACTTGGAAAGGAAGGAAAAGGATTTGGCATATTTAAGAAAAAGAGAAGAGGAGTTTTTACAAGGGCTCAGCACGGGAAAATCAGAGATTGAAAGATTGAAGGAAAAAATAAAGGGTATAGAAAAGAACATAGAGAGGCTTGAAGAGGAAGAAAGTAATCTTATATCTGGGCTTCCAGAAGGGGTGGAAGAGTACATAAGACGGGTAGAAGAAGATTACAAAGACCTGTTAAGTTGTAGGGAAAAGGAAAGAAAATACCGACAGGAACTTGAAGAGTTAAGGGATGAGCTTTCCGAGGTGAAAATAGATTTGGCAAGTTTGGAAGAGGAAAAGAGGAATTTAAACATAACCTTGGAGGAAAGAGTTAAAAATCTGAGGCTTTTGGAGGAAGAAATTGGTCAGAATCCTACCTATGAACTTAAAGAGAAACTTTCAAAGGAAATTCAAGGCTTGGAGGAAAGGATAAGGAAGACCGAAGAAGAATACGAGAGTATTAATAAATATTTCCACAAGATAGCCTTGGAGGAACTGGCTTGTAAAAGGGATCTTGAAAATTTAGAAGAAAACCTAAGAAGAATTCAGGAGAGCAAGACGGCGCTCGCCAAAGAACTCTATCCCATATTTGAAAGGTTCGGAGACCTTGAAAGGGTAAAGGACTATCTTTTAGACTTTAGCACCATTTCTGTAATCCAAGAGGAAATAAACAACTACGAAAAGGAAAAGGCTATGCTTCAACAAGGAAGGGAAAAAATCACCAAAAGCTTGGAAGCTTTGGTTGGTCTGCCCCGTACGGAAGAGATTGAACAAAGACTTAACCTTTTGGATGCCAAGATAAGAAAAAACAGAGAGGATTATGGAAAACTTATACAGCTATTGGAACAGATAAAGAAAAACCTGCAGGAAAAGGAAAGACTACAAGAAGAAATAGGGGAGTTAAAACAAAAGCTGGAACTCTACGGTAGACTAAGAAGGGACTTTACCGATAACCAGTTTCCCAATTACATAAGCCAGCTTATGTTAGAAAGGTTGGTGGAAAGAGCAAACTATTACCTTTTTAAATTTACTTCCGGACAGTATAGCTTTGAACTGGTGAACGAAGACCTACAAATTATAGACCACATCACCCAGCATCATAGGCCTGTATCCAGCTTAAGCGGCGGTGAAACCTTTCTTGCCAGTCTTTCCCTCGCTTTTGCGGTAGCAGATATCCTTTCAAAAGATGCCCCTATTGAAAGTTTGTTCATAGACGAAGGTTTTGGCTCTTTGGATAGAGAAACAAGGGAGTCTTTGGGAGAGTTTTTTGAGCATATTAAAAGCTCTACCAACCGTATGGTGGGTATAATCACTCACGTGGAGGATGTAGCGGAAAAGTTCACTCAGCGCATTGAAGTGGAAAAAAAGGGCGGTCATGCAAAGATAAGGGTAGTATATTAATTCAGGGATGGGATTATTTTTAATAGTCTTGGAGGTGATCTTTATGGCTACTCTTGCCTTTGCGGGAAGCTTGTCGGTTTATAAACTTCCCAACGGCGCAAAGCTTGTGGTAAATAGGAGAGAAGACACCCAGGCAGTGGCGCTTCATGTATGGTTTAAAGTAGGCTCTTTGTACGAAGACTACCATCAAAAGGGTATGGCTCACTTTTTGGAGCACATGCTTTTTAATGGCTCAGAAAAGTATCCCTATGGGGAAATAGACTTTGTAGTAGAAAGCCTTGGAGGGAATATAAACGCAGGAACTTCTAAGGATTACACCTTTTATCACATAACCATAGCAAAGCCTTACTGGGAAACAGCCTTTGAGGTTTTGTATCAATTAACTCAGAAGCCTTTGCTTCTTGAAGAAATGGTTCAAAAGGAAAAGCCTATTGTTATAGAAGAGTTAAGACGAGGCAAAGATAATCCTACCAACCTTTTGTGGGAAGAGTTTGAAAAGGTAGTATACAAAGTGTCTCCTTACCGCCATCCTATAATAGGCTATGAGGAAACTATACAAAGCTTTGACAGGAATATGCTCTTGGAGTTTTACAGAAACTTCTATCAACCGCAGAACATGTACCTTGTTGTGGTGGGGGACGTAGAGCCAAAGGAGGTTTATGAGAAAGCCCTTAAAACCTTTGGTAAGGAAGAGGGAAGACCTGTAAAAAGACCACAGATACTTCCAGAGCCCGAGCAGTTGGAAAGTAGAAACAAGGTTATAAAGGACTCAAGGGTGGAGAAAGCCTATTGGTTAATAGGTTGGAAAGTTCCCCCCATAGGCTCAAAGGAATACTACGCCCTTGTGGTCTTAGACCAGATCCTTGGAAATGGTAAAACTTCTCTCTTTTATCGTGAGTTAAGGGAAAAGGGCATAGTCTATAGCATATCAACCGGAGATTTTGCAAGGCCGAGGGACAACGTCTTTTTTGTGTATGCTACCTTTGATCCCGACAAGCTTGAAGAAGTAAAGGATAGGGTCTTTAAGCTAATGAAAAATTTAAAGGAGAGCCTAAGGGATGACGAAGTCCAAAAGGCAAAGGAAAGGATAATAAACTCCGAAGCCTTTGCCCTTGAAAAGGTGGAGAACGACGCCTACTACATAGGTTATTCTTTGACGGTTGTAGGTCTTTTGGATTACTATAAGTACTTTGAAAACAATATAAGAAGCGTAAGAAAGGAGGATGTTATTCGTGTGCTTGATGAATATATTCTCAAAAAGCCTTACAATGAGGTGCTTATGGTTCCCGAAAGATGAGAAAGCAGTTTCTTTCTAAACGGGGATGCTTTGGAAGCAAGGCTTTTGGGGCTTATTAAATGATAAGGGTACTGCCATGTATATAATACTTCTTTTGTTTATAATAGGTTTTTCTTTTGGAGGTGCAAAGGTGCAAGAGTACAAAGTTTCCAACGGTGCCACGTTGATAATAAAGGAAACCAAAGGTAAGGGAATAGTGTCTGGTGTTATTTTAATAAAATCGGGAACCCATGGTGAAGAAAAGAGGGGGCTTACCAACTTGATGGCTACTCTCCTTACAAAGGGGAGCAAAAGCTATAACGCTTATGAAATAGCAAGCGCTTTTGAAGATTACGGGGGAAGTATTTACACTTCTACCGCTGACGACTATGTGGAAATAGGCTTTTCTACAAAGGTTGAGGGTTTAAAGAAGGCCTTTGATGTTTTAAAGAGTATTCTTACAGAGCCCACCTTTTCCGAAGAAGATATAGAAAGGGAAAAAAGGAACGTAATTCAATCAATACGGTCGAGAAGAGAACGTGGGCACGAGCTGGCAAGTGATACGCTAAGAAGGATAACCTACAAAGGGTCTAACTATGAGGTAAATCCCTTGGGACTTGAAGAGGACGTAAGGAGTATAACAAGAGAAGATATACTAAGGAGATGGCAGCAGGTAGTGGTGTCAAAGAACACGGTGATGAGCTTGGTTGGGGATTTTAAAAAGGAGGAGGTTTTCCCCCTTGTGGAAAGCTTCCTTTTAAGCCTACCGGAAGGAGAATATACTTTTGAGGTGGTAGATGTACCTTTAAAGGAGGATGTTTTGGAGATTGTAAAGAGGCCGGGCTCTCAGGCTACTATCTTGTGCGCCTTTGATGCTCCAAGCTATAAAGGTGAAGAATACTTTGCCTTTAAAGTTCTGGATAGTGTTTTGGGGGATGGGATGACTTCAAAGCTTTTTAAAGAGCTAAGGGAGAAAAGAGGCTATGCCTATGCGGTTTATTCCGCCTATCCAACAAGATTATCTTCTCCGAGGCTTAATGCCTATATAGGGACCTCTGCGGAAAAAAGGGACGCTGCCCTGAAGGATATGGTGGAGGTTATAAAGGGTGTGGAGATAAACCCGGAGGATATAGAGATAGCCAAAAACAAGATAGTGGGAGATTTTCTACTTGCTCATCAAACACGCCTTAGACAGGCTTGGTACCTTGCCTTTTTTGAAGTTATGGGCTTTGGCTGGAAGCTTGATTTAGAATATCCAGAAAGGATAAAGAGGGTTAGCTTTGAAGATATAAAGAAAGTAAGAGAAAAGTATTTAAACCATCATCACTGCGTAGTGGTGGAGCCATAATGGGAGACTTTACAAAGGCTGGGCTTGATAAGGGAGACCTTGAGAAGGAGCTGGAGCATGTTCTTACAAGCGCAAAGTTTATATACAAAAGCTATTTGGTAAGTATAGAAGACCTAACACAGGAAGAGTTGGAATACGACCTTTTTGAGTACAGGGATTATATAGATAGGGTTGTAATGCCCTTGGTAAAAAGGGCGGAAGAGACAAGAAAGAAAAAGCTTATAAATATGGCTTATGAGATTAGGCACACTTATGAAAAACTTATAGAGGCTATTGAAGAGAAGTTAAAAACTTTCTAAGCTTTTGAACGGCTGCCTAAACCCTTGACCTAATGCGTGCGTTCTTATGTTTAGCTTCCTAATAAATTTTCTATCAGCATAGCTTTCTTTTCCAAACAAGCCATTGTTTCCCCAAGGGAATTTCTTTTAACAAAATAAACTCTTCCTCCAATGGGATTTCCCTCCTCTTTCATGGGTTTTATCCTTACGTAACCTATGTTTTTGCCCGCTGTATAGCCCGTGGTGTATAGAGGGTCATCACTCCAACATAGCTCCGCTATAACTCCGCAGTATATGTTCTTCGTGGCAAGGGCCAAGGCGTCCAAAAGTCTTTCTAAATAAAACTTCTTTATTCCCCTTTCTTTTAAAAGTCTTTTTATGTACTCTCTGTCTTTCCAATCAAACCTGACAGTTCTTATGCCTCTCTCCGGGTCTGGTTCCAACCTTTCCCCAGTATTTATATCCAAAAGGACTGCGCCCCTCATGTTCCCCCCTTTTGGGTTTGGTCCCCTTTTAAGAAGTTCAAGACCCTTTAAGGCCATATCTTTGCTTATGCCCTCTTTGGAAAGCATATCTATTGCAAAGCCGTGAGCTTCCTCCACACTTTTAAAGTCATAGCTTCTTATGGGCAGAGCTTTTGGTATGTATTCAATCCCTTCAAGCTTTTCAATGGTTATAACCATCTTGTCGTATTTTTTAGGCCTTTTCATAAAGGCCTTTATGGTTTTTTCTATTTGAAGAACCTCTACTATCCTTTCCGCCCCCGATATATGCTCTCCCTTTAACTCCGCCCTCATCCTAAGGCTATAAAGCATCACCAAAGCCTCTTGCTTTTTTCCCTTAGTTCCATCTCATAGAGAAATTTATACTTCAAAAACACGTATATAGCCCCCGACATAGCCACAAAAAAGCCCCTCACACCGTCCAAAAAGCCAAGACCAAGAAAATAAACCTTTATGAAATGCCAAATAGGATTAAAGATCAGGTTATACCATCTAAACTTTTTACCTTTCTCCTTCATATCCATGGCCATTATCTTGGCATACCTTATGGTTTTTAAATATTGATCTTCCAAGCTTTTGAAAGAATAATGATAAAGGTCTCCCTTTAGTCTTCCTACTTTTCCCTCAAAAATAGCCCTTTCGTGCAAGGCGCCCTCAAACCTTACCCTGCCCTTTTTAAAAAGCCTTATTCTCCACTCGGGATACCAGGCATGGTTTAAAAACTCTCCAAGGTAGTAAGTTCTCCTACAAACTTGGTATATTTCATACTTGGGACTCTCCAACTCCCTTTTTATGTTCTCTTTTAACTCCTTTGAAACCTCTTCATCTGCATCTATTATTAGAAGCCACTCGCCCAAGCATAAGTCAATGCCGTAGTTAAGCTGGTTGGCATAACTTTCCCAATCTTTAAAGAAAACCTTCGCCCCCAAGCTTTTTGCTATTTCCACCGTCCTATCCGTTGAGCCCGAATCTACCACTACTATCTCACTTGCAAGTCCCTGCACGCTTTTTATCGCCCTTTCTATGTTCCTTTCCTCGTTCTTCGTGCAAATAAGCACGGATAACATTTGGCTTCTCTTAAGCTTATAATTATACCTTATGGGAAAATTGAGGGTTCAAGATGTAGCAAAGGAGCTTGGAGTTCCTGTAAAAAGAATAAGAGAGATCCTAAAGGAATGGGGCATAGAAAAGGGAAACTTTTCTTACCTTGAAGAAGAAGAGCTTCAAATAATTTACGACAACGTACAGCTTTCAAAAGAAAGCCAAGAAAAGGCAAGTACATCCACACCACCGGTTGTGGAGGAGGCACCATCAAAAGTGGAAACCCCAAGGGAAGAAAAAAAAGAAGAAAAGCCCCAAAGGGTCAAAGAAGAAAAAAGATACAGAGAACAAAGACCAAAGGAGGCAAGGTTAAAAGAACAAAAGCCAAAGGCTATTCCAAAGGAGTCTTTTATCTCTGATAGAGAAAAAGAAAAGCCACGTAGGACCGAGGAAAAGAGGCCTATGCCTCCAAGGATGATGCCCCCACCCCCACCTCCACCACCAAGAGAAACCAAGCCAGAAGAAAAGGCACAAAAACAACAGCCTCAAAAGGAAAAGCCAAGTAAGGGAGAAGAGCAAATACTTAAGAAATTGGAACAGCAGATAAAAAAGGAGAAAAAAGAAGAAAAGGAAGAAATTAAGATAATACAAATTCCCGAGATTATTACCGTTAGAGAATTGGCGGACTTGATGAGAGTTCCACCAAACCAAATAATGGCGGAGCTTTTAAAGAGACGAATATTGGCAACCATAAACCAAACCATCCCTCCCGACGTTGCCTTGCAGGTGGCAGAAGCCTTTGGCTTTTTGGCGGAGATAAAGAAGGAAGAAGAAGAGATCGTAGAAGAGGAAGAGGTCATAGAAGAGGGTACAGAACCAAGACCACCGGTGGTTGTGGTTATGGGGCACGTAGACCACGGGAAAACCACACTTTTGGACACTATAAGAAAGACAAGGGTGGCAGAAAAAGAAAAAGGGGGAATAACCCAGCATATTGGCGCTTCTGTGGTGGAAATGTCCGATGGAAGAAAAATCACCTTCCTTGATACGCCCGGGCACGAGGCCTTTACCTCCCTTAGGGCAAGGGGGGCACAAGTTACCGATATAGCCGTTCTTGTAGTTGCCGCAGACGATGGAGTTATGCCCCAAACGGTAGAAGCTATAAACCACGCAAAAGCATTTAATGTACCTATAATAGTGGCTGTAAATAAAATAGACAAACCGGGAGCAGACCCACAAAGGGTAAGAAGAGAGCTATCAGAGCTTGGGCTTATACCCGAAGAATGGGGTGGTGATACCATATTCGTGGATGTATCTGCAAAGACGGGACAGAATGTAGAGGGTCTTCTTGAGTATATCCTCCTTCTGGCAGAACTTCTTGAATTAAAAGCCAATCCCAACAAGCCCGCAAGGGGCACCATAATAGAATCCAAGCTTGACAAGCAAAGGGGAATAACCGCCACCGTTTTGGTACAAGATGGAACTCTAAGGGTTGGAGATATCTTTGTGGCTGGGACTACCTATGGCCGTGTTAGGGCTATGCTTGACGATAAGGGAAGGAAGGTAAAAGAGGCGGGACCCTCTATACCTGTGGAGATTTTGGGCTTTGAGGACCTTCCCATGGCTGGAGACTCCTTTAAAGTGGTGGAGGACGAAAGGAAGGCAAGGCAGATAGCGGAACAAAGGAAGGTCAAAAAGGAACAAATGGAAAAAGTGGAAAAAGGCATAGCCTTGGAGGAGATCTTCAAAAAAATACAAGAGGGCGAGTTAAAGGAACTAAGGCTTATAGTAAAGGCAGATACGGTTGGCTCTTTGGAAGCCCTAAAGAAATCCTTTACAGAGCTTTCCACTCCAGAGGTTTCTGTTAGGATCATTCACGGTGACGTGGGCGGTATAACAGAGAACGATGTTATGCTTGCAAAGGCAACGGGCGCCATTATTATAGGCTTTAATGCAAGACCGGACGTAAAGGCAAGGGAAGCCGCAGAAGCAGAGAAAGTAGATATAAAACTGTATGGCATCATATACGAAGCCATAGAGGATGTAAAAAAAGCCCTCAAGGGCATGCTAAAGCCCATAGAAAAAGAAGTTATCCATGGTTCTGCAGAGGTAAGGGCAACCTTTAGGATAAAAGGTGCTGGAACGGTTGCGGGCTGTTATGTATTGGACGGAAAGATTTTAAGGAATGCGAAAGCAAGGCTTATAAGGAACGGTGTAGTCATCTTTGACGGAAAGATTGAAGGCCTAAAAAGGTACAAGGAAGATGTGCAGGAGGTTGCCAAAGGCTTTGAGTGTGGTATAAAGCTAAAGGACTATAACGATGTAAAGGTAGGTGATATTATAGAATGCTACGAAGTGAAGTTAGAACAACCTCAATAAGCATAAACGAGGTCTATCCAAGCATCCAAGGGGAAGGTTTTTTAGTAGGCACGCCAAGCCTGTTTATAAGGATACAAGGATGCAACCTAAGATGCCCTTGGTGCGACCAGCCCTCAGCCCTACCCTTTAAAAAAGCTAACACAAGACTTGAAGATTTGATGAAACTGGTGGAAGAATATCCCCATAAACACGTGGTAATAACTGGTGGCGAGCCCTTTACAGAAGGTGCCCTTTCAGACCTTGTAAAAACTCTCTTGAATATGGGTAAAAGGGTGCAGATAGAAACCAACGGTACCCTATGGCAAGAGGCTTTGGAAGATGTGGCAAGATATATTCATATAACCTGCTCTCCAAAGGCGATAGCCCAATGGTATATACATCCAAAGATAAGGGAGTACGCCTCTGAATTGAAGCTCGTGGTGGATGAAGAGCTTACCCTTGATGTGCTTTTAAGGTTTGAAGAGTTTCTCAAAAAGGGCTTGGTGGTATTACAGCCAGAAGGCAATAAAGCACCTTTTCTTAATAAGGCTTTGGAGCTTCAAAGAAAACTATTAGAGATCAATTACGAAGTTAAGGTCCTGCCGCAGGTTCATAAACTCCTTGGCTTGAAGTGACCTTTTGATTAACTGAAAAGAAGTAATCCACTATAGACTTATATAGGGCTTTTGCAAAACGCTCTTGAAATTTGGGGTCGGACATCATCAAAGCCTCCTCCGGGTTGGTCATAAATCCTACCTCCACAAGCACAGAGGGAATGCCAGGAGTTTTTAACACTGCAAAGCCTGCCCTTTGAATGCCTCTAAAATACACATCCCTTTGAAGCTCTCTTCTGAGAATGCTTTCCAGCCTTTGCCCGAAAATCACGCTTTCCCTCAAAGTAATATCCATGGCAAGGTCCGCCAAAGCAACCCTTGCGGAGAGTGG
>JBKBNZ010000025.1:0-14124 GCA_046294875.1 Aquificaceae bacterium
GTGGTCATAGATGCTACCTCTGGAAATACGGGCATAGCTCTGGCTATGGTGGGAGCGTGCTTAGGCGTGCCCGTAGAACTTGCCATGCCATCCAATGTAAGCGAGGAAAGAAAAAGGATAATAAAGGCCTACGGAGCAAAGGTATATTTTACAGACCCTTTGGAGGGCACCGACGGCGCCATCCTTTTTGTAAGGGAGAAGGTAAGCAAAGAGCCCGATAAATACCTTTACCTCGACCAGTACAACAACCCGGCCAACTGGAAAGCCCACTTTTATTCAACGGGCATAGAAATATGGAACCAAACATCTGGAAGGATCACCCACCTTGTGGCGGGTATAGGTACCGGTGGTACTGTGATGGGAACTGGTAGAAGGCTAAAGGTTTATAATCCAGATATACAGATAATCGGCGTACAGCCTGCTTATCCCTTTCATGGAATAGAGGGGCTAAAACACATAGAAAGCTCCATAAAGCCCGGCATCTTTGACGAAACCTTTTTAGACAGAACCATATTTGTAGAAACGGAGCCAGCCTATGAAACGACAAAAAGGCTTGCCCGTGAAGAGGGTATATTAGCCGGGCAATCTTCGGGCGCAGCCCTCTATGCAGCCCTTGAGCTGGCAAAGGAGTTGGAAGAAGGGGTAATAGTGGTAATATTCCCCGACGGAGGGGAGAAATACCTGAGTACCGCACCCTATAAAGACCTGTAGTAAAATATACTTATGAAAATACCCTTCTCCTGGCTTTCCGAGTTTATAGACATAGATTCCCTTGACCCTTACAAGGTGGCAGAAGAGCTAACCTTAAAAAGTGTGGAAACCTCCTTAAGTAAATGGGACCTTGACTTGGATGGTGTTATCTTTGCAAAGGTGGTAGAAAAAAGACCACACCCAAAAAGGGAAGAGCTTTCCCTTTATAGATTAGAAGTGGGTGAGGGTTCCTACCTTTGGGTGGTTTCAAGGGACAAAAGCCTTGTGGAAGGTCTGGGAGTTCTTTTAGCTTTGCCCCATTCAAGGGTCGGAAGCATGTGTGTTATGCCAAAGGATTTTGACGGAATAACATCCCAAGGTATGCTTCTATCTGCCAAAGAGCTTCTCATAGAAGATCAAGGAGACGGAGTGCTTACCTTTGAGGAGGATATAAAGCCCGGCACGTCTGCTTATGATTTCCTTGGCTTTGGTGAATACATCCTTGAGATTGAACCCACGCCCAATAGAGGAGACCTACTCTCTGTAAAAGGGCTTTCAAGGGAAATATCCACCCTTTTTGGAATTCCCAAAAAAGAAAGGAAATATCCCAACTACCAAGAAAAAGGCTTTATAGATATAAGGGTAGAGTCAAAAGACTGTAAAAGATACAGAGGAGCAATAGTAGAGGGGCTGAAGATAAAAACATCTCCTTTGTGGCTTAGAAGAAGATTGTGGCAGTGCGGTATAAAAACCATAAATAACGTAGTGGATATTACCAACTACCTTATGCTTCTTGAGGGGCAACCCCTCCATGCCTTTGACCTTGAAAAGTTAAACCTCCCTGTGGTGATAAGGGATGCCAAAGAGGGTGAGAACATAAAGACCCTTATGGGTACTGAAAAAAGGCTAAACTCGGTAAATCTTTTAATAGCAGACAGTAAGGGCCCCTTAGCCCTTGCGGGAGTGGTGGGTGGTTATGAAAGTGCGGTAGATGAGAACACTACCTCTATACTTTTAGAATCTGCTTACTTTGACCCTTACAGGATAAGAAAGTCTTCAAGGTCCTTGGGTTTGCAAACGGAAAGTTCTTACAGGTTTGAAAGGAACGTGGATATAGAAGGGGTAAATAGAGCCCAAGATCTAGCCCTTGACCTTATCCTTCAGCTGGCTGGTGGAGAGGTAAAAGCGATAAGGGACGTCTATCCAGAACCATACCATCCAAAGAAGGTCTTCCTAAGCCTTGAAAAGTACAGAAGATATACAGGCAAGGACTTTGAAAGAGGGCTTTTCTCAAAGGTTTTGGAGGGCCTTGAAATACCCCATGAGCTTCAAAGGTGTGGTGTGGAGGTTTTTGTACCCTCCCACAGAAGCTTTGATATACAGCATGATGTAGATATCATAGAGGAAGTCCTAAGGGTCGTAGGTTACGAAAAAGTACAAGAGATGCCCCTAAGGGTTTATTCAAAGCCCGGTAAGGTCAAAAGCCTTGAGGATAGAGTTAGAGAATTTATGGTGCATAGGGGCTTTTCCGAGGTTATAACCTTCTCCTTTGAAGACCTTGAGTACTACCATCTTCTTTCTTTACCGCAGCCCACCGTGGAGATTATAAATCCTATAAACAGATCCCAAAGGTTTATGCGCACATCCCTTTTACCATCCCTTTTAAGGGTATGCGTGGAAAACAGCAGGAATTATAACCACCATATGGCTATCTTTGAAATAGGTAAAACCTTTGCAGAAGGATCGGAAGAGCCAAGGCTTGGCTTTCTTATGACGGGCAACAGAAGTATGTTCCCAGAAGAAGAATACACCCCATACCACGCCTTAAGCCTTCTTCAAGACCTTTTAAGCCTTTTCTCTGAAGAGTACATATCCCAAAGGTCTAACTTTGCCTTTTTACACCCAAACCTTCAAAGAAGCTTTTTTATAAAGGATGAAGAGGTTGCCTATTTTGGCATGCTAAATCCCGCCCTTCAAGAAAGACTAAACCTTAGATACAAGGTAATCCTTGGCGAGGTAAAATTAAGCGCGCTAAAAGATATAAAAAGAAGCTACAAGCCCCTGTCCTACTTCCCACCTCTTATAAGGGATATATCCCTGCTTATAGACAAAGGGTTGGACGTGGATAAATTAATACTCTATATCAAAAGTATGGACTTGGTGGAAGATATGAAGGTGTTCAGCATATATACGGACGAGAAGCTTGGGGAAGGCAAGAAGAGTGTAAGTTTTAGAATTACCTTTAGGAGTAGAGAAGGCACCCTTTCCGACCAAGAGGTTAATAACTTGGTAGAAAAGTTGTTAATTGACCTTGAAGAGAAATACGGGGCAAAGCTAAGATAAAGCCTGCCCTGTGCGTGGTGGAGAAGTTTTAATTGGGGTCCACATGGTGAGCCAATAGGGAGCCCGGTCTCCGGGAGCGTCAATAGGACCTTCCGGGAGGGCACCCACCTAATCCTTTTGGGGCCCACCGAAGGCTTCTTCTGCCACGGCATGGGCGGGTCTTCTCTTGCCTTCCCCTCCGAAAAGGAGGTGGAAGATGAAGTTTTTAGAAAAGAAAGAACTTAGAAGGATATACATAAACAAAAGGGAAAGTTTGTCCCAAGAGGAAAGAGAAGCCTTATCCAAAAGGATCGTCGACCGCATATTAGAACTTAAAGAAATAAAGGGTGCGAAGAAGGTACTCTTGTTTTGCCCCATAAGGGGGGAGCCCGATATAACACCCCTTTTCTCTTGGGTTTTAAAAGAGGGCAAAAGGCTGGTGCTTCCCAAGGTGGAGGGAGAAAACCTAAAACTTATAGAAGTTGAAGAGGAAAAAGAGCTTAGCATAGGAGCCTTTTGCATTCCAGAGCCCAAAGAGGGCAAAGAAGTCTCTCCCCAAGAGATTGAGTTTTCTTTGATACCGGGCCTTATCTTTGACAAGGAAGGCTACCGCATAGGCTATGGGAAGGGCTATTACGATAAGCTTCTTGACAGACTAAAGGGGAAAAGGGTAGGAGTGTGCTACGACTTTCAGGTGGTGGAGAGGTTGCCAAGGGATAGTTGGGACAAGCCTGTGGATTGGGTTCTAACAGAGAAAAAACTTTACAAAGGAGGTAAGGAAACATGAGTGTGGAAGTGGTTCTATTGGTTGGTTTTGTTGCCTTGCTTTTGGGAGGTTTAATAGGCTTTTTTATGAGAGGCAAAAAAGGTCAGGTAGAGGTGGCAGTGCCCGCACACAGCCAAGAGGAAATAGAAAAGGCCTTGCAAAGGGCAAAGGAAGAGGCACAGGAGATCATAAGGAAAGCCCAAGAGGATGCAAGGGAGATAAGGATATCTGCCCAAGGGGAAGCGGAGAAGATAGTAAAAATAGCCCAAGAGGAGGCAGACAGGTTAAGGACTACCTTAAGGGAGGAAACGGAAAAGATAAGGCAAGACCTTGAAAGAAAAAGTAAAGATGTTGAAAATTACCTATCGGAAAAGAAACAGGAGTTAGGTAAGTTAGAACAGGCACTGCACCAAAAGGAGTCCAATTTGGAAAGAAGGGCGCAAGCCCTTGAAAGGAGGGAAGAAGAACTATACAAAAGGGAAAGGGAGATAAGAGAGTTAGAAAGGCAGATAAACCAAGCCCAAAGGGAACTCCAAGAGAGGATAAAACAGGTAGAAGAAAAAGAAAAGGAATTAGAAAACCTAAAGCATAGGGAGCTTTTGGAGCTTCAAAGGATAGCCAGCATGAGCTTAGAGGAAGCAAGAAGCGAGCTCTTTAGAAGAGTAGAGGAATCTGCGAGGATAGAAGCCATAAGGATAGCAAAGCGTATAGAGGAAGAGGCAAAGGAAAGGGCTGAATTTGAGGCCAAGAAGATAATCGCCACCTCGGTTCAAAGGCTTTCGTCAGAGATAGCCATAAACTACACCACCACCACGGTAGAACTACCAAGCAACGAGTTTAAGGGGAGGATAATAGGAAGGGAGGGAAGAAACATAAGAACCTTTGAGCTTCTCACAGGCGTGGACTTGATCATCGACGATACGCCCGATATAGTAACCATATCTTCCTTTGACCCCATGAGAAGGGAGCTCGCAAAGGAAGCCCTTGAAAGGCTTATACAGGATGGAAGGATACATCCTGCACGTATAGAAGAGGTGGTTTTAGAGGTAAAGAAGGAGATGGACGAAAAGGTAAGGAAGATGGGAGAGGAAACTTGTACAGAGCTTGGCCTTTATGATATAAACCCCGGCCTGTACTACTACATAGGGAAGCTCTACTACAGGACGAGCTATTCTCAGAACGTGCTGCTTCATTCCAAGGAGGTTGCCTATATTGCCGGTATGATGGCAGAGGAGCTTGGTTTGGATGGAAAGATGGCAAGGAGAGCTGGCCTGTTGCATGATATAGGAAAGTCAGTATCCCACGAGCTTGGAGGTTCCCACACAGATATAGGTATAGAACTTTGCAAGAGGTATGGAGAGCCAGACCTTGTACTAAACGCCATAAAAGCACACCATAACGAAGAACCTGTAAGATATCCAGAAGTAGCCCTTGTATGCGCCGCGGATGCCCTATCGGCGGCCAGGCCCGGAGCAAGGAGAGAAAGTCTTGAAGCCTACATAAAGAGACTTGAAAAGCTTGAGGAGATAGTAAGGTCTTTTAATGGGGTTCAAAATGCCTATGCAGTACAAGCAGGAAGGGAGATAAGAGTTATAGTAAACCCAGAGGAGATAAGCGATGAAGAATCTTACGAGCTTTCCAAGCGTATAGCAAGGAAGATAGAGGAAGAGATGCAGTTCCCCGGTCAAATAAAGGTGGTAGTTATAAGAGAGGTAAGGCATGTGGAATATGCAAAATGAAGACCTTACACCTATGCTTTCCCAATACCACCATTTTAAAAGGCAGTACGCTGACTGTCTTCTTCTTTTCCGACTGGGGGATTTTTATGAACTTTTTTATGAAGATGCCCAAATAGGCTCAAAGGAGCTGGGCCTTGTTCTTACTTCAAGGCCTGCGGGCAAAGGTAGGGAAAGGATACCCATGTGCGGCGTTCCCTACCATTCGGCATCTTCTTATATATCCAAGCTGGTGGCAAAGGGCTATAAAGTTGCCCTATGCGAGCAGGTTGAGGACTCTTCTCAGGCGAAAGGTCTTGTAAAAAGGGAGGTAATAAGAGTTATAACGCCCGGCACATACTTTGAAAAAGAGGCCTGCGGCCTTGCAAGCCTTATAAAAAGAAAGGGCAAATATTACACCGCTTATTTAAACCCAGCCACTGGTGAATTTGTAGGAGGCTCCTTTGACCAAAAAGCCGCCATAGAGTTCCTGTTGAAGTTTTCACCGAAGGAGTTAATACTCCCAAAGGACTTTGACTTTGAAATAAAGGAATTGTCCCCTTTTTTAAACCCTGTGGAGGAAGAGTTCTTTGAAGAAGGCCTAAAAGTCTTAAAGGAAGACATGAAAATATACCATCATAAAGGTCTTGGTTTTGAGGAGGAAGAAGCCCTTTTGGCATGCGGATCCTTGTATCTGTATCTCAAGATAACCCAGAAATCCTTTTTACCCTTTGTAAGGAAGCCAAAGCCCTATTCGGGAGAAGGTTATGTGCGCATAGACTACAGAACTGCCAAAGGCCTTGAACTGTTAGAATCCTATGATCGCCTTGAAAGGTACTCCCTTTTTGGAGTTATCAACAGAACTCTAACGGGGATGGGGAGGAGAAGGTTAAAGTTCCATATACTCCATCCCTTTAGAGAAAAGGCCTTTATAGAAAAGCTTCAAAACTCCGTAGAAGAACTTTTAGAGAAAAAAGACCTTTTAAGCTCATTGCGGCAACATTTAGAAGGTATGCCAGACCTTGAAAGGCTTGTAAGTAAGATAAGCGGCGGACTATCCACCCCAAAAGACCTTGTAAGCCTGAAAAAGGCTTTACGAGGAATAAGGAACATAAGGAATCTCTTAAAGGATGTGGAAGGTGGCTTTTTAAAGGAGATATACCAAGGACTGGAGCCCTTGGAAGACTTGGAGGAAGACATAGAAAAAACCCTTGTGGAAGACCCACCCTTGCATCTAAAGGAAGGTGGATTGATTAAAGAGGGCGTAGATAAAACCCTTGATGAGCTTAGGTACTACCGAGACAAGTCACAAAGCTTGATAGAAGAGTATGAACAAAAACTAAAAAAGGAAACGGGCATACAGAGTTTAAAGATAGGCTACAACAAGGTGATGGGCTATTATATTGAAATTACAAAGCCCAACCTTAGGTACGTGCCCTCTTATTTTAAAAGGAGACAGACCCTTTCCAACGCAGAAAGGTTTACCACCGATTACTTGCAAAACCTTGAAGAAAAGATCCTTTCTTCGCAGACTAAAATAAACAACCTGGAGTACGAACTCTTCTTGGCGCTAAGGGAGAGAGTTTTAAAAAGGGTAGAGCACATCGCCCAGAGGGCTTTTTGGATAGGTTGGCTTGATTATCTCCAAAGCTTGGCATACATAGCCCTTGAAAAGGACTGGAAAAAGCCAAAGATAGTAGAAGAAAGAATAATAGACATAAAGGAGGGAAGACATCCTGTAATAGAGGAGTTTGTAAAACCCTATTGCCCCAACCATACTTATTTGGACGAGGAAAACCCGGTGATTATAATAACCGGTCCCAATATGGCTGGTAAATCAAGCTATATAAGGCAGGTGGCTATTCTTACACTCCTTGCCCACATGGGCTCTTTTCTTCCTTGTAATTCTGCCACCATAGGTCTTGTATCTTCCATACACGCACGTATAGGCTCTGGGGATATCCTTGCCCTTGGAGTTTCCACCTTTATGAACGAGATGCTTGAAGTGGCAAGCATACTAAACAACGCAGATTCAAAAAGCTTAATAATCCTGGACGAAGTTGGAAGAGGCACATCCACCTACGACGGCATCGCTATAAGCAGAGCCATAATAGAGTATATCTTAGAACATCTTGGCGCACGAACCTTTATAGCAACCCACTTTCTTGAACTTACAGAGATAGAAAAGAAGGGTATTAGAAACTTTCATATGGCAATAAGTAAAGAGGGTGATGAAATAAGCTTTTTATACCTTTTAAAGCCCGGCAGGGCAGAAGGTAGCTTTGGTATAAAGGTAGCAAAAAAGGCAGGTCTTCCCACAGAGATAACAAAAAGGGCAGAAGAGCTTTTAAACCAAATGATGGAACCTAAAAGCCTTCCCATCTTGGAAAGGGTTTATATGGAAACCTTAAAGGAGGAGGAAAAGCAGATATTGGAAGAGATAGAAGAGATAGACATAGTCAATTTAACACCCTTACAGGCTCTTCTAAAATTGGCAAGCATAAGGGAAAAGCTGAAAAATATAAGAAAAAATATAAGAAAAGTTTAGGATCAAAAGGGAAGGGCATTAATATATATGACAACAAATAGTGATATCAGAGAAAGATTTCCCCCTTTGGGTTGAGATAAACTTAGAGCTTTTGAAAGGAAAAGCTTACGACCTTGTGGATTGGGAAAACTTGCTTGCGGTTATATTGGAGCACCTTTGCAAATGGGATAACTTTAGAGGGCTTACAAGGGCAGGCGAAGAAAGGGACAGTATGGGATGGATAAAAAGCGTTGAAAACTCCAGAAGGCATACACGCACCCTAAGGAAAAAGTTGGGGAGGATAGGTGTTAAAATATAAATTTTAATGAAAAATGTTCTAATCCTTGGTAGCGGTCCCAATAGGATAGGTCAAGGTATTGAGTTTGATTATGCCTGCGTGCATGCAGTCTTTGCCTTAAAAGATCAAGGGATAAAGACCATAATGCTCAACTGCAACCCTGAAACCGTATCCACCGATTATGATACGGCGGACGTGCTATACTTTGAGCCCATAGTCCTTGAGAACGTGCTTGAGGTCATTCGTAGAGAAAAGCCCGATGGAGTCTTTCTGCAGTTTGGCGGCCAAACTCCCTTAAAGCTATCCATTCCCCTTAAAAACCTTAAAGTAAATATCCTGGGAACACCACCAGAAAGCATAGATAAAGCCGAGGATAGAGAGCTTTTTAGAGAGCTTATAAACTCCCTTAAACTAAAGCAACCGCCAAGCGGTACTGCAAGGACTAAGGAAGAAGCCATAAAAATAGCCACGGAGCTCGGTTATCCTGTCCTCGTTAGACCCTCTTACGTGCTTGGTGGTAGGGCTATGAGGATAGTTTACGACGAGGAGGAGCTTTTTGCCTACCTTGAAGAGGCAGTTAGCGTTAGCTACGAAAGGCCTATTTTGATAGACAAGTACCTTTCCGATAGCGTAGAGGTGGATGTGGACGCCATAGGAGACTCAGAGGATTATCTTATAGGTGCCGTTATGGAGCATATTGAAGAGGCAGGAGTGCATTCAGGAGACAGCGCGGCAAGCATACCACCCTACACCTTATCGGAGGATGTGGTGGAGGAAATAAAAAGACAGTCAAAGCTTATAGCAAAAGCCCTTGAAGTAAAGGGGCTTGTGAATCTTCAGTTTGCGGTCAAAGATGGAGAGATTTATGTCTTGGAGGTAAACCCACGGGCTTCGAGGACTGTCCCCTTTGTTAGTAAGACCATAGGCTATCCCCTTGCCAAACTGTCTGCCTTGATAGGTATAGGTAAGAAGCTAAGAGAGTTGGTACCGGAGGTTTTTGAAAGGTTGGCAAAAGGGCAGGCCCATCTTGCCAGCGATTTTATGCCCGCAGACAAAAAAATATACACCGTTAAAGAGGTGGTCTTTCCTTGGAACAGGTTTCCCGAGGAAGACCCTGTCCTTGGTCCAGAGATGAAAAGCACGGGAGAGGTTATGGGTATTGCGGAGGACTTTGGCCTTGCCTACTACAAGGCCCAATTGGCAAGCGGCAACAGACTTCCCCTAACAGGCAAGGTTTTTATAAGCGTGGCAGACAGGGATAAACCCAAAATTGTAGACCTTGTGAGAGGGTTTTTAGAGTTGGGCTTTGAGGTTTATGCCACAAGCGGCACATACAGATTTCTAAAAGAAAAAGGGCTTGAAGTAAAGCATGTATTAAAGGTCTCAGAAGGTAGGCCTAACGTGGTGGATATGATAAAGAACCAAGAGATAGACCTGATAATAAATACACCCACCGGAAGGAAGGAAAGGAGCGATGCCTACCACATAAGAAGGTCTGCGGTGCAGTACAAGGTGCCTTACACTACCACGGTGCGTGGTGGATATGCTATGCTTTTGGCTATTAAAAGCTACAAAGAAAGTGGTGGAAAGCTAAAGGTGTTTGCCCTACAAGACTTATGAAGGTGATTATAACCGGAGAGCCCGGCATAGGAAAAACAACCCTTGTGAAGAAGTTTATAAAGTCTGTTGGAAAAGAGAAAGTTATAGGCTTTTGGACGGAGGAAGTTAGAGACCCCGAAAGCAGAAAACGCACAGGCTTCAAGATAACAACCACGGAGGGCAAAAGCCTTATCTTTGCCAGTAAAACCTTTACGTCAAAACGCTTGGTGGGCTCTTATGGAGTTAATATCCAAAGGTTTGAAAGTCTTGCCTTGCCAATCTTACAAAAGGCTCTTGGAGAAAAGAAGATAGTGGTTATAGATGAAGTGGGGAAAATGGAGCTCTTTTCAAAGCCCTTTAGGCAATTGGTAAAGTCTTTGATCTATCATCCTTCAAAAGACCTTCTTGTTACCATACCCATAAGGGATGTAGACCCCCTTGTGGCAGAAATAAGAAGGCTAAAAGGTGCAGTCCTTTTGGAAATAACCAAGGAAAACAGAGATAATCTGCTGGAAGACCTTATTAACCTTTTTTCTTAATTAAAGACCCTAACTATCCGGTAATAAGTATCCCTTTGGGCTGGGATAAAGCCCGCAGACCTTATAGCTTCTACCATATCTTCCACTTTTGGAATGCTAACCCTGTAAGAGGTAGAGGATATAACGTTTTCTTCTATCATCACGCTTCCAAGGTCGTTTGCACCAAAGTGAAGGCCTATAATGCCTATTTGTATAGTTTGAGTCACATGAGAGCTCTGAACGTTTTTGAAGTTATCCAAGTATATCCTTGAGATGGCAAGTACCTTAAGGTAGTAGTTGGAGGGGACTTCCTGTAGATGGTCGAGCTGTGTATTTCCCTTTTTGAAGGTCCAAGGAATAAAGGCGGTAAAACCGCCGCTTTGATCCTGAAGATTTCTTATCCTTTCAAGATGCTCTATTATATGTCTTGGTTTTTCCACATGACCAAACATCATGGTGGCCGTGGAGGTCATACCAAGCTCATGGGCTGTTCTATGAACTAACTCCCACTCTTCTACGCTACATTTTCCGGGGCTTAAAAAATCCCTTACTTCCTTAGAAAGGATCTCTGCACCTCCACCGGGCAAAGAATCAAGGCCTGCTTCCTTTAGTCTCCTTAGAACATCCCTTATGCTTGTCTTTTCTATCTTTGCCAGATAGACTATCTCGGGAGCTGAAAAGGAATGAACTTGAACCTGTGGAAACCTTCCTTTTATACTCCTTAAAAGGTCTTCATAATAGCTAAGGGGCAGGCCTGGATTTAAGCCACCTTGCATAAGCAAAGTGGTACCACCCCAATCTACAAGCTCTTGAACCTTTTGAAGTATTTCCTCCTTTGAAAGCACATAACCCTCAAGAGATCCAACCTTCCTTTGAAAGGCGCAGAACTTACATCCAGCCACGCATATATTAGAATAGTTCACATTCCTATCTATCACAAAGGTGGCTATATCCTTATGGTGTCTCTTCCTTACCTCGTTGGCAAGATAGCCAAGGGTAGAAAGGTCTTCATCAAAAAGGCTCAAAGCCTCCTCTGGGCTTATCCTTTCCCCTTCCAGTATTTTCTCATAAAGGTAGGTTTTTACCGCCATAGGTATATAGTAAGTCAGGCTCCGTATTTAGCAAGCCTAAGGGAATGGGCGAGCATGAGGTTTATCAGCTTCTTTGCAGGGAATATTCCAAGCTCGCCTTTTAAACATTCCCTTTCGGTAAATCTTTCCGACGTTCCTCCAAGCACGTAAGGAGAGTGTAAGAGCACCGGCACAGGATGCCAAGAGTGTCCCTTTAAAACAGAGGGGGTAGAATGGTCTCCTGTGATTACCAACACCTTAGGCTTTAGCTCCAGTATACTTGGTAGGTTTTTGTCAAACTCTTCTATAACCTTTACCTTTCCTTGATAATTTCCATCCTCTCCAAAAGAATCGGTCTTCTTTATGTGTAAAAAGAAAAAGTCGTAATTTTGCCATACATCCTTTAGAGTTTTTATTTGGTCTTCTATGCTTTGACCTTCAAAGCTTATAAGGTCCATGCCCACAAGGCTTGCAAGCCCCTTATACATGGGATAGACCGCTATGGCACAAGCCCTTAGACCAAACCTTTTTTCAAAACTTTCCATCTTTGGTTTTTGGGAAAAGCCCCTCAAAAGTACATAATTGGCTTTTGGTTCATCCCTAAGAACTTCTTCTATTCTTTCCAAAAGCTTTTGTACTACCTTTGCAACCCTTTCGGAAGCTTCCGTCAGTCCAACAGGTTTTATAGGCTCCAACCCCTCCTTTTGGGGGTCTGTATCACTAAGCTTGTCGCTACCTTCGGGAAGGGGCTCTGGAAATCTCAAAAGTATTGCTATCCTGTGCTCCATACCTGCGGAAAAATACACCTTTACACCATCTATCTCTTTTATAGCTTCTGAAAGCTTCTGAGTTATCCTTCTATTTTCCTCTGTGGGAATTCTGCCCGCCCTTCTATCCTTTATTACTAGCTTACCGTTAAGTCTTTCCGCGGTAGCGTAGTTGCCCCTTATGGCTATGTCTGTATCCTCCACCTGAAGCCCCAAGCCAAGAGCTTCCAATATTCCCCTGCCTATCTCATACTCCAAGGGATCGTATCCAAAGATTCCCAAATGCCCTGGCCCGCTCCCGGGTGTTATGCCGTAATCCACAGGTATGTGAAGCCCCAAGGCGGAGTTCTTCGTCAAGCTGTCAAGGTTTGGAGTTTTAGCCAATTCAAGCTCTGTTTTACCATCTATGATAGGAAGGCCACCAATACCATCAAGTACGATCAAAAGAATTTTGTTATCGTTCTTTTGTACCAAAGGCTCAAGCATAATAAAATTTTAACATCCCTAAGGTCCAATTTGCCTTAAGAAGGGTGGTATCTCTTCACTTTTTAGCCATCCACACTCCTCTAAGCCCTTTTCTATAGACTCCATAGACCTTTTTGTCCTTTCCATTAAGAGCTTTACAAAGTCAGACCTTTTGCCCTTATATTCCTCTATTTCCTCATAGCTGACCTCTGGAAACCTGCTTACTATCCTACTTTTCACAATGTTCCACGCTGCAAGGTTAGAGTATAGATTAAACTCCTTATCCCTTACCGTTTCCCTTATGGTTAAGGATTTAAGGAATTCAAACCTTTCGGGGTTTATGGTTAAAATAGCCTCTGCCATCAGAGGGTCAACGGTGTAGTAGATGCCAAAAAGTTTGCCCAAGATCCTCCTTTGTACCTTTATTATCTGGTCAAGGATATTCTGAACTTGGGGCTCCACCTTGTGGTAGATAAGCTCATAGTAGTTTAACTCTTCAAGCTCCAAGCCTCCAAGGTATCTTATAAAGTTGGAAAGTTCGTGATAGCTTAGGGCTTCTGCCCTTACTTCTTCCCTTCTTTCTTCCCTTATAGACTCTCCATAGTCAAGGACT
Source organism: Aquificaceae bacterium (assembly GCA_046294875.1). Classification (GTDB taxonomy): domain Bacteria; phylum Aquificota; class Aquificia; order Aquificales; family Aquificaceae; genus Pampinifervens. Next base: position 13,351 of record JBKBNZ010000025.1, read on the forward strand.
ACGTCTGTGTGTATAGGTGGTATTATATGATAGCTTTCCGATTCCCAACCTGCCTTTCTTAGTATCTGCTCTGCAGCGTCTTGGGTTAATCTATACCTTTCCATAAGAAGCCTTTTTAAACCTTCCCTATCCCTTTTGTATTTATCAAGCTCCTCATCGGGTATATCTACTTCCACATAGACAAGTTTTTCTTTCCCATCTTCCACTACAAGGACATTCTTCCTGCCCTTTATATGCCTTTTTATAAATTTCCAATCTTCTTCCGTCATTATGGGCTCTGGGTGCCATTGGGAGGATAACTCTTCTTCCAACTCAAGGTAAGGTACCGTTTCATACCATGTGGCTTTGTTTAGCTTTGACTCTATTACCTCTTGATTTTCTCCAAGCTTTTCCTTTACATAGTGGATAAACTCTTTCCTTTTAAACTTGAACCTTTCTATTTCATCAAGGCTAAGCTCTGGGAATAAAACCTTTAGCTTGTACTTTATGAAATCCCAGTTTCCAAAAAGATTTTTAGCTTCAAGGGCTTCGTAGCCATAGGGGTTTGTTTTAAGAAATTCAAAGTAATAGCTTATAAACCTTCTTACCCTTGGGTCTGTCAAAGCCAGAACCTTTATAAATTCGGGATCGTAGAACTCTATTATGCTCAAAAGCCGGGCTATGTTTATCTTCTTTATGTTGTGAAGATTGCAAAGCTCGATGGCATACCTCTTTGGCAAGTTTTCAATGGCACAGTATTCGTTAAGCACTTCCATTTCCGACTTTAAAAGACTT
>JBKBNZ010000026.1:0-10361 GCA_046294875.1 Aquificaceae bacterium
GGATATAGAGAAACTTTTTGAAGATTCCCAAGAGTTTGACGTGGATTTTAGTGAAGTTTACGGACAACACCAAGCCAAAAGGGCTATGGAGATAGCGGCCGCAGGCTTTCATCCTGTTATGTTGATCGGTCCGCCGGGCACCGGGAAAAGTATGCTTGCCAAAAGGTTAATAACCATAATGCCACCTTTGACCTTTGAGGAGGCCGTAGAGATAACACGTATATACAGCGTGGCTGGACTTCTTAATGAGGACCTTCCCATAATAAAGAGAAGACCCTTTAGAAGCCCTCTTACCAACGCATCAGAATCTGCGTTGGTGGGCGGTGGGACAATTCCACAACCGGGAGAGATATCTCTCGCCCATAGGGGAGTTCTTTTTCTTGATGAATTTCCAGAGTTTAGCAGGAAGGCCATAGAGTCTTTAAGGCAACCTTTGGAGGATGGAAAGGTAACCGTGTCAAGGGTTGGTGGAAGAATAACCTATCCTGCAGAGTTTCTTTTGGTGGTTGCCATGAACCCGTGCGCATGTGGAAACTATGGAAATCCCCAAAAACCCTGCGTATGCACGCCCGTACAGCTAAAAGCATACCAATCAAGAATATCTGGTCCCATCATGGACAGAATAGATTTAAGGGTCTGGGTAAATCCTGTAGAAAGGGAAGACCTTATTTCCATGAAGTCTGGAGAAACATCGTCCCAGATAAGGGAAAGGGTTATAAGGGCTGTGGAGATACAAAGGGAAAGGTTCAAAAACAGCAAAACCAAGTACAATTCACGCATGACTAACGAGGAGATAAAAAAGTACTGCCTTATGACCCAAGAAGCCCAAAGCCTTTTAAAAAACGCAGTTGATAGAATGAACCTAACAGGCAGGGGCTATATGAAACTTTTAAAGGTGGCAAGGACCATTGCAGATTTGGAGGGAGAAGAAAAGATCTCAATCCAGCACATAGCAGAGGCTTTGCAGTACAGGACAAAGGAAAAAACTCCCACTCTGTAAATGTGATATAAATCATAAAAGAATTTCACACCCCCCTGTGGAATTTTTGTGGAATTTTGCGGTAAAAACTTACGAAAAAGTCCATACTTAGGGATAGGGATGTGAAATTGTGAAATTTTTCTGAAGTACTTGATTTTCAAGGATTTGAAGCATACGGAAAATCAAGGAATATCAAGGCTTTTAAAGAGGGTGTGAAATTTTATTTTCGCAAGTGCTTGATTTTCAAGGATTTCCCAAAAGGGGTGTGAAATTTTGGGGTGCCTATTATTATTTTCTTCTTCTTTATCTATTAAATCTAGTAAAGAAATAATAATAATAAATAAGCACTTGACAACATTACACTCAAATTTAGGGGGTATAGCTTCCTAAATATGGATTTTTCCGGGCTTTTTTGTAAAAAAATTCCACAGGAAATTTCACATCCCCCCTGTGGAATTTCACACCCTATTTCTAAATATGGCTTTTTTCGTTATTTTTATTCAAAGAATTTCACAGGGAATTCCACACCCTTCGTAAAAATTTCACATCCCCCTGTGGAATTTCACAGGGTTATTCTAACCTTATAAGCTTTTCATAGCCAAGGTCTTTTAAAAGCTGGTAATCCTTTTTTATATCCCTTCCTGCCCTTGTGAGATATCCACCCACCATCATGGCGTTTGTCATCAATACTGCCATCCCATGAAAGTCTCTAAGATTTTGTTCCCTTCCACCGCAAAGCCTTAATTCCGCCTTTGGATTTGTAAATCTAAACATGGCTATAACCTTTAGTGCTTCAAGGGGTGTAATGCCCGGCGCCTCTTGAAGGGGAGTGCCTTCTATGGGCATAAGGAAGTTAAGGGGTATAGAATCCACCTCAAGCTCTCTATAGGTAAGCGCTAAATCCGCACGGTCTTCGTAGCTTTCCCCCATTCCAAATATGCCACCGCAACAGGTGGAAAGACCCGCCGCCTTTATTCTTTTTATGGTTTCGTATCTGTCTTTCCACGTGTGCGTGCTTACTATGTAAGGGAAAAACCTCTCGGAAGCTTCCAAGTTATGATTTACCCTTTTTACACCAGCAGACTTTAGCTTTTTTAAATCCTCCTCCTCAAGAGTGCCCGCAGACACACATACATTTATAGGTATGCCTTCTCTTTTTATCTCTTCAACCCCTTGGCATATCCTTTCTATTTCTTCTTTGGAAGCGGCCCTTCCGCTTAAAACTACACAATATCGGTTTGCTCCAAATTCCACACCCCTATATGCCCCTTCCACTATCTCTTCCGTTGGTACCAAGTTATACACGTTTATAGGAGTTTTGTAAAACTTTGACTGAGCGCAGAATTTGCAATCTTCAGAACATGCTCCACTTTTGGCGTTTATTATAGAGCAAAACTCTACCTTGTGGGCAGGATGAAAGTGCTTTTTTACCTTTTGGGCAAGGTATACCATTAGGGCTATGTACTGGTCAGGCACTTGGAGAATTCTAAGGGCTGTTTCCCTGTCTATGGGCTTGTAATCTATAGCCCTTTGGGCCACCTCAAAAAGAAAGCTCTCTATTCTATCCATGTCTTCCTCCTTAGCTTTTTGAATATATAAAAAAACAACCTAAAAGTATAAATTAACATCCTGCTTATGCTATTATGAATACTTTGAAACTATGCCCATAAAAGTCGTTGATGTAAAGAAAACAATAGGTCAAGAGCACATACTAAAAGGTATAAACCTTGAAATAGTCAAAGGAGAGTTTGTTGCCATAATTGGAGCCAGTGGTTCTGGCAAAAGCTCCTTGCTATATATAATGGGCTTGCTTGACAAACCAACAGAGGGGGATGTTTATTTTGAAGGTACAAAGGTGGATTTTTCCAACGAGAGGATGCTATCGGAGATACGCAACAAAAAGTTGGGCTTTGTTTTTCAGTTTCATTATTTGCTTCCCGAGTTCAACCTTCTTGAGAACGTTATGCTACCAGCCATAAAGCTTGGTGTAAAAAGGGATGAAGCCCAAGAAAGGGCCTACGAGCTTCTTAGGAAGCTTGGCCTTGGTGGAAAGGAAAGGAGGAAAATCTATCAGATATCGGGAGGGGAAATGCAAAGGACTGCCATAGCCCGTGCCTTGATAAACAACCCCAACGTTATCCTTGCGGACGAGCCTACGGGAAACCTTGATAGCAAAAACACGCAGGTGGTTATGGAAATCTTTGAAGATATAAACAGGGAGGGGACCACCATAGTGATGGTAACCCATGAGATGGAGCTTGCCAAAAGGGCGCACAAAATAGTGGAGATGAAAGACGGACTTATCCTTACTCAAACATCTTTAAAGCTTCTTGTATAACCTCCTCAACCTGCTTCTCCGAGGGCATCTCCACGTACACCCTTATAAGGGGCTCTGTACCTGAGGCTCTAAGGAGTAGCCATCCATCTCCTTCAAAGATTAGCTTTAGGCCGTCTATGGTATTAACCTTGGACACTTTAAAGCTGCCAAGCCCTTCTGGTGGATTCTTTATAATCTCCTTAAGCTTTTGTTTTTTATCTTCTTGGGCGTGCAGGTCTACCCTTTTGTAGTAGGCAGTACCATACTCTTTAAAAAGTTCCTCTATGATCTCCGATAGGGGTTTATCTTTTAGGGTCAAAAGTTCAAGGATGTTTAAGCCTGTAAATAGTCCATCCCTTTCGGGCAAAAAGTCTATAATGCCATAGCCTCCGCTTTCTTCACCACCGAATATAACCTTTTCCTTTAGGATGAGCTCGTTTATGTTTTTAAAGCCAACCGCAACCTCCCTTATTTCCACGCCCTCTGCCTTACATATCCTGTCTGCCAAAAAGGTGGTAGAAACAGTTTTTACCACTATTCCATCCCTTAGCTTTTTGTTTTTTAGAAGGTGGTATAACAAAAGCACGTATATAAGCTGGGAGTTTACATAGTTTCCCTTTTCATCCACGAGGGCTATCCTATCTCCGTCGCCATCGTTGGCAATACCCATATCTGCAGATATTGCCCTTACCTTAAGCATAAGAGGTTGTAAGTTTTTTTCTACAGGCTCTGGTGCGTGCCCTCCAAACAGAGGATCTCTATAGCTTCTTATGTTCAGTATGGAAAGCCTTGTACCAGATAGCGTATGGCTATAGGTACCCAAAGATGACCCATACATGGCATCATGCACCAAAATCAAACCCTTTTGTAGGAACAGCTCCATATTTACCTTAGATTTCACGGTTCTTATATACTCTCCCCATACGTTGATAAACTCGGGCTTGTGGTCTTCTACCTTTATGTCCTCTACCCTTTTTATTTCCTCCTCCACTTGGGCTATAAAGTCTGGTGTGGCAGATCCACCAAAAGAATCCTTTATTTTATATCCGTTGTACTCTGGAGGATTGTGAGAGGCTGTTATCATAACACCGTTGTCAAAGCCCATGTATTTAACGGCAAAGGAAACCATAGGAGTGGTGCAAGGTTTGTTTATAAGGTAGCAATCAAACCCTAAGGTTTTAAAGACCTTATAAACCTCAAGGGCGAAGTTCTCCGACATAAAGCGGTGGTCGTAGCCAATTATCACCCTGTTTTTTCCTTGTCTTTGAAGCACCTTTGCATGGGCGTAGGCTACCCTTCTTACATTTTCAAATGTAAAGCTCTCTCCTATTATTGCTCTCCATCCATCCGTGCCAAACTTTATCATTTACCACCTCCCTGCGGTAGGTTAATTATAGGCGTAAGCCTTGTATCGTAAGGTATTAGTATTATTGCGTTATTTTGACTTTTGGCGTACTCTTGTATATTCTCCAAAAACCTCCATGTTAGGTATTCTTTTGTTAGAGAACCTGCAATTATTTTGTTGGCCTCCGCTATGCCTTGGGCTTCCACTTTTTTCCTTTCTGCTTCAAGTTTTTCCTTTTCCAAAAGGAACTGCATCCTCTGGGCTTCTTCGTAGGCTCTTCTCTTTTCCTCTATAGCCTTTACCACGCTGTCGGGAAGCCTTATATCCCTAAGGAGTACATCTTCTAATATCATGTACCTTTTTTCCAACTCTTTTGAAACCTCTCTTCTTATTTTATCCTGAAGTTTCTGTCTTTCTTGGTATACCACAGAGCTTTCCACCTCTGCCACCGCATCCCTTACCGTCGTCCTTACTATCTGCTTTATTATCCTTTCTTCGTAATCGGGACCATACTCTTTTATAAGCCTTGGTGCCTTTTTTGGATCCACTTTGTATAAAACTGCCACGTCCATTATAACGGGCAGGCCATCCTTTGAAAGGGAACTTATGGGGCTCTGCCTTTCCTGAGTGAATTCCACAGCCCTTGTTCTTATTTCAAGCTTTTCAACCCTTTGCAAGAGGGGAATTACAAAATGCAAACCCTCCCTAAGGGCTTCATCCTCTATCTTTCCCAAGGTCCTTTTTATACCCACAAATCCCGAAGGAATTATAACAAAGGGATTAAAAATCCCTATCAACAGCATGGCAATTACCAAACCCACCAACAAGAAGGACATTTTGCTGTATCTTTCTACTGACAAGGCTACTCCTCCTGATAAGAAATTATAACTTTAATCGTATGCTGGAATTTATTTATTACTGTCAGGTGGATGCTCCCTTAGAAAAGGTGCGTGCCTTTTTCAACAGCCCTTTAAATCTTCTAAAGATTACTCCCTTATCCTTTTTTATAGACCTTTATCCCAAAGAGGAGATCAGAGAAGGGCTTGTAATAGAGTTAAAGCTTCTTGGCTTTGACTTTATGAGTAGCCTTATAAGGGATGTAAATCCCTTTGGTTTTACGGACATAGCCCTGAAAAGGCCCCTTTTTATAAAACATTGGGAACATAAACATGTTTTTGTACCAAAGGGCAATCTAACGGTAATAGAGGACTATTTAGTGGTAGATGCTCTTTTACCAAACTTCTTGACAAGGTCTTTTTTAAAGGCTATGTTTTCATATAGATGCAAGAGGGTAAAAAAGTTAATGACTTGAAGCCTCAAAGCTATGCCTTGGCTGGATGCATTCTTTTGCCTTTGGGAGGCATAAGTGTTATCTTTGTTTTCTTTGGCGGCCTTGCTTTGATGTATGGGATGTCGGGCCTTTTGGAGAGGGCTGGCTTAGGGCATTTAAAGAAAAGCTTTGCCTTTGGACTCCTTTTGACTATTTTGGGAGGTCTTTGGGCTAAGTATGTTCTGGATAACTACGGTTTTGAAGTAAAAAGGCTTTTAATAACCTCTCTTATTTCTGGTGTTGGTTTGTATATTCAATCCCAGGCTTATTCCGCTTTAGGGCAGGCTGAGAAAAAGGATGTTCTGGCCTTGGGAGGTATTCTTCTGGTAGTAGGCTCTGCTACCTTTTGGTTTTATGTGGGCTTTATACCCTTGGCTTTTGGAGTTTTAATTCTAGCTTACAGCTTTTGGAGGTGGTAAAATGAAGGAGTTTATCATAAAGCTTCTTGCCCTTTTAGGTATAGCTCAGGCGGGTAATCCTTTTCAAGAAGGACAGACCGCTTACCTTTTTAGCCTAAAAAACCACGAGGGAAATGTGGTAAAACTTTCTGATTACAGAGGAAGGTGGGTAGTCCTTTACTTCTATCCAAAGGCGGATACCCCCGGATGTACCACTCAGGCAAAGGAGTACACAAGGCTAATGCCCGAGTTTGAAAAGCTAAGGGTAAAGGTCTTTGGTATAAGTACTGATAAGGTGGAAAGTATTAAGAAATTCAGGGATAAATACAACCTTTCTGTTGAGTTCCTATCAGACCCGAAAGGGGAAGTTGCCAAAGCCTATGGTGTAAGCGTAATAGCAGGCTTTTGCTCAAGGGACACGATTTTGATAAATCCAGACCTAAGGGTGGAAAAGATATACAGAGGAGTAGACCCATCCGCAGACCCCAGAAGGGTTTTGGAGTATATAAGGGGTAGATAAACTCTCTTTACTCTTCTCGTAAAACAAAGTAAAATAAACACCTTGAATTTAACACCTTTTCAAAGAATACTTAAAACTATGCGTGCAAGCTTAAAGGTTTCCGGTATGTCCTGTGTAAACTGCGCAAGGGCTATAGAGATTAGCTTAAAAAAGCTTCGTGGAATACAAGAAGTGCAGGTTTCTTTTGAGCTTGGTAGGGTGGTTGTTGAATATCGGGAAGATTTCCTTGATGTGGAGCAGATAAAAAGGGTTATAGAATCTTTGGGCTACAAGGTGGAAGCAGTAGAAGAAAAAAGGTGGAAGGCTTATGTACTCCTTTTTTGCTGGGTTTCAAGCCTTTCCATTATGTTTTTTATGTTTTGGCATGGTGTTTATAGCGTTTATATTCAGGCTTTCCTTGCCCTTATGGTTCAGGTTTTTGGTGGGTATGATTTTTACAAAGGTTCTTTTGGTGCTCTAAGGTCTAAGGTTGGGAACATGGACCTTTTGATAGCCTTGGGTAGTTCTTCTGCCCTTTTGTATAGCTTTCTTTCTCTTTTTGGTTTGTTGCCCGGCGAGCCTTTTTTTGAAACTTCTGCCTTTTTGATCACCTTTGTAAGGACTGGAAGGTTTTTGGAGGATTGGGTAAAGGCGAGGGCTTTAAAAGGTTTTAGAGACCTTTTTAGCTTACAAACTATCAAAGTTAAGGTTTTAAAAGGAGGCAAGGAGATAAGTAAATCCCTGCAAGAGGTTTTTGTGGGAGACCTTATACTTCTAAGGACTGGTGATATGGTGCCTGTAGATTGTAGTATCCTTGAAGGAAACTTGGAGGTGGATGAATCTTTGATTACGGGAGAGAGCCTACCTGTAAAAAAGTCCCAAGGGGACAGGATTCTCTCTGGAAGCCTTGTGATCTCTGGCTTTGCCAAAGCAAAGGTGGAAAAAACCTTTAGCCATAGCTATGCAAACCTTTTGGTAAGACTTGTAGAAGAAAGTCTAAGTAAAAAGCCAAGGATCCATAGATTGGCAGACAAAGTTTCCCATTACTTTGTACAGGTGGTTGTCTTGTTATCTTTTATGGTCTTTCTTTTTTGGTATATAAAAACGGGAAATCTACCTTTGGCGGTAAGCTTTTCTCTTGCCCTTATGGTTGTCTCTTGTCCTTGTGCCTTTGGTATTGCCGTGCCTTTGGCCTTGACCTATGGTATTTTGAAGGCTAACAAAAGGGGTGTGCTTGTTAAAGATCCCACAGCCTTTGAGAAGGATATAGATGTTTTGTTGGTAGATAAAACGGGCACTCTAACGGAGGGTAAGCCAAGGCTTGTTGGCTATAAACTTTACGAAGAAGAGGCTTTAAATATAGCGTGCAGCATGGCAAAAGTATCAAACCATCCCTACTCTGTTGCCATAAAGGAGTTTTGTGAAAGCAAGGGTATAAAGGGGGAAAAACTAAATGTCTGTAGAGAAGAGGCTGGTTTTGGCGTCCTTTGCGGGGAATACGTGCTTGGAAGGGGTAATGAGGGGCAGGTGGCTCTTGTAAAAAAGGGTTCCATTTTGGCAGAGTTTTTCTTTGAGGATGTATTAAGAGAAGATGCCTTGGAGGTTGTATCCTTTCTAAGGTCAAAGGGTATAAGGGTCTTTATGCTCACAGGAGATAGGGAAGAGAAGGCAAGACAATTGGCGCAAGGCTTGGGTATAGACTACATAGCCCAGGCAAAGCCCGAAGACAAGCTAAAAAAGGTGGAAGAGTTAAAACAAAAGGGTTTAAGGGTTGGTATGGTGGGGGATGGTATAAACGACGCCCCTGCCATGGCACGGGCAGACCTTTCCTTTGCCATAGGCTCTGGGACAGATATGGCAAAAAGGGCGGGCGATGTTATACTTCTTGAAGGTATAAGGGGGGTAAAAACCTTTTTTGAGATAAGGGGAAGAACCTTACGGAGGATAAAGGAAAACCTTTTCTGGGCTTTTATTTATAACCTTTTGGGTATACCTATAGCAGGTGGCCTGCTTTACAGTAAAGGTATATACCTAAAGCCGGAGATAGCGGGGCTTATGATGGCTTTTTCTTCTTTGAGCGTGGTCTTGAATTCGGTAAGGAAGTGATGTATAATAAACCAATTGTATAAGTAAGGAGGAAAAGATGGCGTTGAGGATAAGGGTTTCTCGTTATGGAAGAAGACACCATCCCATATACAGAATAGTGGTAGCGGACGCCAAAGCACCAAGGGATGGCAAGGTGGTGGATGTTATAGCCACCTATGATCCAGTAAACAAAAGGCTTATAGAGGTAAAAGAGGATAAACTAAAAGATTGGCTAAGCAAAGGTGTAGAAATTACCGATAGGGCAAAAAGCATACTCAAAAACGCAAAAATACTATAGGAGGTAAGACATGAGCCAACTTAGGGACATCGTAGAAATCACAGCCAAGTCCTTGGTGGACAATCCAGACAAGGTAAACGTGCAAGAGATAGAGGGCGAAAAGACGGTAGTAATCGAGCTAAGGGTGGACAAGGCCGACCTTGGCAAGGTAATAGGCAGGGGTGGACGTATAGCAAGGTCTTTAAGGACCATCCTTGCCTCTATGGGAAGAAGGATAAACAAAAGGGTAGTACTTGAAATCCTTGAATAGTTTGTAATAAACCTCTATATGTCAGGTGAAGAATAGTACGTATAAACAATTTGCCCTCTTTGGGTCCGAGCTACCCTTAGGGGGCTTTGTGTAGTATATGTTTTGGTATAATTATGACAATGTTAAGAGAAAAGGAAAAGGCGCCAGATTTTTGTCTTCAAGGCGTTGATGAAAACATGCAAGAAAGGGAAATTTGTCTTAAGGAACTCCTTTCTTCCCCCCTTGTCCTTTATTTTTATCCCAAAGATGACACACCCGGATGTACCCAAGAAGCATGCGACTTTAGGGACAACTTATCTATCTTGCAAACTAAAGGCTTTAGAGTAGTAGGCGTAAGCCCAGATAGCTTGCAGTCTCACAAGAAATTCAAAGAGAAGTATGGCTTAAATTTCATCCTTTTGAGCGACCCTGATAAAGAAGTAGCCAAAAAGTACGGTGCTTATGGTAAAAAGAATATGTATGGTAAAGAAAGGGAGGGTATAATAAGAAGCACCTTTTTAATATCAAAGGAAGGAAATATACTTAAGGCCTTTTACAACGTCAAGGTGAAGGGGCATGTAGAAAGCCTTCTGAAGGCTATTGACACTATAAAATTCTGAGTGTTATAATCTTATACGTATTACTTTGAGAAAGGAGGTGTAACATGAAGAAGCTTATAGCCCTTGGAGTTGCAAGCATTGCCCTTTTTGCAGCATCCTGCCAACAAAAGCCTGCGGAACAACAGCAACCTGTAGAACAGCAACAACCTGCAGAACAACAGCAACCTGCTGAGCAACAGGAAGCTGTAGAGCAACAGGAACCTGCTGAGCAACAGCAACAGCCTGCAGAACAGCAACAGCAACCTGCCGAAGAAGAAAAGA
>JBKBNZ010000026.1:10461-14074 GCA_046294875.1 Aquificaceae bacterium
CAACAGCAACCTGCTGAGCAACAGGAAGCTGTAGAGCAACAGGAACCTGCTGAGCAACAGCAACAGCCTGCAGAACAGCAACAGCAACCTGCCGAAGAAGAAAAGAAATAACAACTTGGGGGCCTTTTGCCCCCTATAAACTTCTAAGGAGTGGCTTGGCATGTATGCGGTGGTAGAAGCAGGAGGAAAACAGTATAAGGTTGAAAAGGGTTCAAAGATAAAGGTAGAGAAACTTCCCTTTGAACCGGGCAAAGAAGTGGAGCTAAAGGCTGTGCTTTTAAGGAAGGATGATGGCTCCGTGGAGTTTGGTAAGGGCAAGGTAATAGCCCAAGTTCTTTCCCATGGAAAGGGCAAAAAGCTTATAGTTTTCAAGTTTAGGGCGAAGAAGAACTACAAAAGGTGGAAAGGCCATAGGCAGCCTTATACAGAAATACTCATAAAGGATATAAAGGAGGCGTAAAATGGCATCCAAGGCAAGTGGAGGCTCAACTAAAAACGGAAGAGATAGTCATTCTAAGAGATTAGGAGTAAAAAGGTACGACGGACAGATGGTAAAGGCTGGGAATATCCTTGTAAGACAGAGAGGGACAAAAGTTTATCCTGGCCAAAACGTAGGTATGGGCTCTGATTTTACCCTATTTGCCCTTGTGGATGGTGTGGTAAAGTTTGAAAACAGGAAAAACAAAAAGTTTGTAAGCGTAATTCCTATAGGGGCTACAGCTTAAGCTTTTTGTCTACTCCCCTGTAGCCCACTAAATCTTTTATAACCAAGGCAAATTCTCTTATTTCCTTTTGGGCTCCCTCGTAGATCCTTAGGCTTATAAAGTTGTCCAAAGAGATCCTTGGTACAGTCCAATAAAACCTTGTTTTCATAAATTGGGGTAGTATTCCCCTTGCCAGTTCCTTCGCTGTTTGGTGCTCCACCATGGCAGCATAGAGTTGTCCAAGGTCTTCAATGTACCATTTTATCTTTTTTAAGAAAAGGGAGTTCCAAGGCTCCTCTATGGGTTCCTCCAAAGATGCTTGCTTGTTGCTTTTTGCCTGTTTTCTTAGATATTCGGGGATGTAAAAATCTGGCTCGTAATCCACGTATCTTCTACTAACCTCGTTATAAGAGCCAAACCTATGCCTGTGCCACTGGCGAGCTACAAAGAGAGGACACTCCACTATAAAGGTGTAATAGTCCATATCCGTGCCAAATTCCATCTTATCCACCAATCCTATCCATCCTGAGGAGGTTTCTATTTTTTCCTTTACAAAGTGGGGATCTATGGAATATTCTTGGGGCTCATTGCCCATTATAAGGTCTGTCGTTGCAGGAAGATGGGCTTTAAGCTCCTTGTGTATGGGGAGGTGTTCTTGGGCGTTTATGAAGTTTCTTAAATTGAGCCACAAGTATCCCCCAGAATAATAAAGCTGTACGGCAGGATTATCCACCTTCTCTATCAGTTCAAGCCAAAGGGAACGGGGCGCTTCTATGGCTATTATTACATGCTCAAAGGGTGATGCATGTCTGTGGTTTAGGAGGTATTTTATAAGCTTTATATCCCTTTCCTTGTCTATCTCATAATCTTTGGCAAAGGAAACTCTTGCACACCTTACGATCCTTTGGTCTGAACCCATTATATGAACTTTCATAGGATCTCTAAAAGCTTTTTTAAACCACTGCTAGCAGGTTCTCTAATTATAACATGGGCTATGGAGGATATGGGGGTCTCTTGGGGGTTTATCTCTATAACCTTTGCACCGCTTTCTTTTGCAAGAAAGGGAAGATAAGCCGCCGGATAAACCAATCCAGAAGTCCCAACCGATACAAAAACATGGCAAGATTTTGACCTTTCAATAGCCCTTTTTAAAGCATCTTCTGGCAGGCTTTCTCCAAACCATACCACGTGGGGCCTTATTAATCCACCGCATTCTTTACAGGTAGGAGGAAGCTTTTCACAATGGGTCTGATAATCGTAGTAAAGGGCAGAACAGTTTAAGCACTTTACCCTCCATATATTTCCGTGAAGCTCCACCATTCTCTTTGAGCCAGCCCTTTGATGCAGACCATCCACGTTTTGAGTGATAAGAAAGAAGTTATCACCAAATTTTTCTTCCAGCTTAACAAGGATCCTATGGCCTTCGTTGGGCTCAGCTTTGATTATTATGCTTCTTCTCCAAAGGTACCATTCCCAAACAAGGGAGGGGTTTCTTTTGAAAGCCTCCGGGGTTGCAAGGTCTTCGGGCTTAAAGTTTTTCCAAAGGCCCTCTTTGCCCCTAAAGGTGGGTATCCCACTCTCGGAAGATATGCCGGCACCCGTAAGGACCACCACTCTCATGGAATAATATTTAAACCATGAGAAGCTTTTTTAGTCATATACCAAAGGAGCTGTGGAGAAGCTACCAATGGCAAATACAAAACCGTATAAAAACAAAAGAAGAACTAAAAAGGTTTATAAAGCTAACAAAGGAAGAAGAGGAGGGCATAGATAGAACCCTTGGCAAGTATCCTATGGCTATAACTCCCTATTATCTTTCCCTTATGGATCCCGAAGATCCCAAAGACCCTATAAGGCTTCAAGCCATACCAAGAGCTGTGGAGGTGGATGAGAGGGTGCAAGCCCATGGGGAGGAGGACCCTTTTAAAGAAGAGGGAGAAATTCCCGGCCTTACCCACCGTTATCCCGACAGAGTCCTTTTTACTCTTACAAGCTTTTGCGCCGTCTATTGCAGGCATTGTATGAGAAAGAGAATATTCCAAGAGGGAGAAAGGGCAAGAACAAAGGAGGAGATAGACCAGTTTTTGGATTATCTAAGGAGGCACGAGGAAGTAAAAGAGGTTCTCCTTTCCGGCGGTGAGCCTCTTTCTGTGAGCAAAGAAAAGCTTCAGTATGTGCTTTCAAAGATAAGGGAGATTCCCCACGTGGAGATAATAAGGATAGGTACAAGGTTGCCCGTGTTGGCACCCCAAAGGTTCTTTGACGAAGACCTTCTTGACCTTTTGGAAAGATACTCCCCCATATGGATAAACACCCACTTTAACCATCCCAAAGAGATAACCCAAGAGTCTGCAGAGGCAATAGAAAAGCTCCTAAGAAGGGGCATACCCGTTAACAACCAAGCGGTACTTTTAAAGGGCATAAACGACGATCCAGAAACCATGCTAAAGCTTATGAGAAGCCTGCTTAGAATAAAGGTGAGGCCTGTGTACCTTTTCCATTGCGACCCCGTAAAGGGAGCTGTGCATTTTAGAACCGATATAAAGAAGGGTGTTGAGATTATGGAATATCTGCGGGGAAGGCTAAGCGGCATGGGCATACCCACATACGCCCTTGATCTCCCGGGTGGAAAAGGAAAGGTACCCATAAGCCCCAACTATTTGCTACATCAAGAAGGCAACAAATATACCTTTAGAAGCCCCTTTGGTGGTTTGGTGGAATATTATGTGGAGACCTTTTAAAGCCCTTTTCCTATCCTTTGTAGATAGCTTTAAAGAAAACTTTAGCTATCATAGCGCCTCTTTGACCTACCAGTTTTTAATGGTTATAGGCTCTATAATCATGCTTACAACCTTTCTGTCTTTTTATCTGCCCTTTTTTGAGCCTATGAAAATATACTCTTTTCTAAG
>JBKBNZ010000027.1:0-13916 GCA_046294875.1 Aquificaceae bacterium
TGGTTTTCCAAGCTTGTGTTTTTTAATAGTATGTAGGTGTTTAGATAACCTTTTATCCTTTCTGATATTGCGCCTTTAAGTTCAAAAAGAGGGTTTGTTGCATACCTTAGAAGGTTATTGACCCCCTCAAGGTAGGGCAAAGTTGAAAGCTTAGCAAAGTAAAGCAAAGAGGAGAAAAAGACCAAAAGGATCAAAAGAATATATCTCTTCATTCCATGGAAACTTTCCTTATAAGGTCTATGTCATCAAGTACTTTTCCCACTCCTCTTGCCACTGCAGTTATAGGATCTTCACAGTACAGAGTTTTTATGCTTGTCTCTCGTTCTATTCTTACGTCTAAGTTTTTAAGAAGAGAGCCACCACCTGCTAAGGTTATACCCCTTTCTGCTATATCGGAGGCAAGCTCTGGAGGTGTCCTTTCCAAGGTACCCTTTATAGCGTTCACTATGGAGGAGATTACATCTTCAAAGGCTTCTGTTACATCTCTGTTGCTTATGTTTACCATCTTTGGCAAACCTGTCACGTCCCTACCCTTTATTTCCATAAACCTTTCCTCATCCTCGTAGATGGCGCTTCCCAACTCTATCTTAACTTTTTCTGCCGTTTGCTCTCCTATTAAAAGGTGATATTTCTTCTTTACATACTGTATTATGGCTTCCGTCATCTCGTCTCCTGCAACCCTTACGGAGTTAGAGACCACAATACCTGCAAGGGATATTACCGCTATTTCCGTGGTACCTCCACCTATATCCACTATCATATTCCCTACGGGCTCTTCAATGGGAAGACCTGCCCCTATGGCTGCCGCCATGGGTTCTGCTATAAGATATACTTCCCTCGCACCAGCACTTTTGGAAGCGTCTATAACAGCCCTTTTTTCCACCTGAGTAACACCGGAAGGAACGCCTATAACCACCCTTGGTTTTACCTTAAAGATACCACCACCCACCGCTTTGTTAATAAAGTAAGCGAGCATTACCTTTGTAGCCTCAAAGTCCGTTATTACACCATCTCTGAGGGGTCTTATGGTTTGTATATTTTCTGGAGTTTTACCAAGCATACTCTTTGCCTCTTTACCCACTGCAAGGACCTTTCCCGTTTTTACATCAAGGGCAATTATGGAAGGTTCATAAAGAACTATCCCCTTTCCTTGAACAAATACAACAGTGTTGGCTGTGCCAAGGTCTATTCCTATATTACTTGGAAGAAGACCAAAAAGGTTTGCTAATTTGCTAAACATAATGCATATTATAAACTATGGAAACTATAATAAGCAAAAGACAAGAGGAAAGGTTATTTAAGCTTTTGGGTGATAGGGATGAGAAGGTAATTAAGGCTTTGGGGTTTATAGAGGAAAAGCACGCAGGACAGTATAGAAAATCTGGGGAGCCTTACGTTGTACATCCCATAGAAGTTGCTATAATCCTTGCAGAGCTTGGAATGGACAAAACCACCATCATAGCAGGACTTTTACACGATGTTTTAGAGGATACAAACACCACCTATGAAGAGATAAAAGAAAAGTTTGGAAAGGAAGTAGCGGACATAGTGGAGGGTGTTACAAAGCTTGGCAAGATAAATTTCAAAGATCTTCAGACCCAAAAGGCGGAGAACTATAGAAAGCTTATACTTGCCTTTTCAAAAGACCTAAGGGTTATCTTTGTAAAACTTACAGACAGGCTCCATAATATGAAGACTCTTCAGTATTTCAACAGGGAAAAGCAGATAAGAATAGCAAAAGAAACCCTTGAGATATACGTACCCATAGCTAACAGGTTGGGTCTTTGGAAGGTAAAAACAGAATTGGAAGACCTTTGTTTTATGTACCTTTATCCCAAGGAGTATGAAGAGGTGAAAAACTTTGTGGGGAAGAGTAAAGCAGAGCTTGCCGATTACCTACGAAGGCTTTTTATACCAAAGCTCAAAGAGGAGTTAAAAAAGTTTGGATTACAAGCCCATATATCCTATAGGCCAAAACATCTATATGGCATATGGCAAAAAACCATACGCAAAGGTATTAAGCTTGAAGATGTTCACGATATTTTAGGTGTAAGGGTGATAGTGAATACGGTGCAAGAGTGCTATTTAGTGCTTGGCTTGATACACAGCATCTTCAAGCCTGTACCGGGAAAATTTGACGATTATATATCCCTACCAAAGCCTAACCTTTATCAATCTTTGCATACGGCGGTAATTGGACCAAAGGGAAGGATGGTTGAAGTACAGATAAGAACTTGGGAGATGCACGAAAGGGCAGAAAAGGGTATTGCAGCTCATTGGGCTTACAAGGAAGGTAAAAGTATAAAGGATAACAGCGTGTATGCGTGGCTAAAAAGCCTGGTGGAAAGCGTCCAAGGAAGCAAGAACCCAGAGGAGCTTTTAGAAAACCTTAAAATGGAGCTTTTTGGGGAGGAGGTCTTTGTATTTACTCCAAAGGGAGACCTTGTGGTGCTTCCTAAGGGGGCAACGCCCGTGGATTTTGCCTACCATATACACACAGAGGTAGGTAATCACTGTGCTGGTGCAAAGGTCAATGGTAGGATAGTGCCCCTTAACCACAAGCTTCAAAACGGAGATATGGTAGAAATAATAACCAACCCCAATAAAAAGCCCAATGCAGAATGGTTAAACTTTGTGGTTACCTCAAAGGCAAAAAGCAGGATAAAAGCCGTTCTTAGGGAGCTTGAAAGGGAAAACTATATAAGCATAGGCAAAGAAAAGCTTGAGATATACGCCCAAAGGCTAAGTATAGACAAGGAGAGCTTAATTAAAAGACTCTTTGAAGAAACAGGTTTAAAGAAGGAAGAAGACTTACTGCTTTTGTTAGGTAGCGGCAAGCTTACTAAGGAGAAGGTACTTTCCCTTTTCAAAAAGCCCCAGAAGGAGAAAACGCAGGAAAAGACAGAAGACGTTTTACGCATTGACGGTCTTGGTGAAGTGCTTCATAGCTTGGCAGAATGTTGTAACCCTCTTCCCGGTGAGGAGGTCTATGGCGTTATATCAAAGGGAAGAGGCCTTGTTATACACTCCAAGGATTGTCCCAACTTGGAGTATATTAAAAAGGTTTCCCCAGAAAAGGTTATAAAAGTCATATGGAGTAAATCTCGGGGATTACATCCTACAAGGCTAAGGCTATTGGCAAAAGACCGAGTAGGCATATTGGCAGAGGTTACCTCCATCATATCCAGCCTAAGGGCCAATATCACAGAGGCAAAAACAAAGAGCCTACCATCGGGCAAAGCCCTTATGGACTTTACTATACAGGTGGAAGACTATCAGGAGCTTTTAAAGATAATACAAGCTTTAAAAAATATAGAAGGTATAGAAGAGTGCAAGAGGCTTTTCTCTTAGCGTGGAAACACTTTTGGTATCTCTTGCCCTTATCAAAAGCTTGGAAGGGAGGAAGCCAAAAAGGTGGTGGAGGTTATTGAGATAGCCTTGGAAGGCATAGTAGATAGGTTTGTTAAGGGTGGGTTTAAAATTCTGGTAGTTTAGGTTCTCAGCTTGTCCTTTGTAAGGGCAATCTACGAACTGCCTCGGGGCGTATTTTCCGCACGCACGGAGAATTTTACTCGGTGTGTGTATAATATATAACTTCCATGAGCATAAAAGCCATATTGCTTGACATTGAAGGAACGACCTCTTCTCTTTCTTATGTGAAGGAGGTTATGTTTCCTTATTCAAAGTCTAAGCTAAAAAGCTTTTTGAAAGAAAACGCCCAAAAGGAAGAGATAAAGTCTTTACTAAAAAGGTTAGAAGAGAAAGTGGGTAAAAGCCTTGATATGGAAGAAGCGGCGAAAATACTTGAGGATTGGATAGAAAAAGACCTAAAGGAGCCCATCCTAAAAGAGCTTCAGGGACACATATGGGAAGAAGGCTTCAAATCTGGCGAGCTTATGGGTCATATATACGAGGATGCCTATGAAAAGATAAAGGAATGGAAACAGAAAGGTTATAGGCTTTACATATACTCCTCCGGTTCTGTAAAAGCCCAAAAGCTTTTCTTTGGAAATACAAAGTATGGTGATTTAACTATCCTCTTTGATGGCTTTTTTGACACTTCAATTGGCAACAAAAAGGATAGGGAATCTTACCTTGCCATAGCCAAAAGCCTTGGAATAAAGCCGGAGGATATTCTATTCCTTTCAGATGTGGAAGAAGAGCTTGATAGTGCAAGCCTTGCAGGCATGAAAACTATAAGGGTGGATAGGTATTCTAACCAAAACTCCAAGCATAGAGTAATTAAGAGCTTTTTTGAAGTAGAGCTTTGAGGGAATAGGCCACAAAGATTATGCCGCCGGCTACAGCCAAAAAGGTACCTATGCCCATAAGGGATAAATAGAAGAGTACCATAGGATCTTCTGTAAAGGCGGTGCCATAGGTTTTCCTTGGAGCTCCCTTTAATCCTGCAAGGAAAAGACCAAAGACAAATAAAAACATTCCAACTCCATAGAGGTACGCTTGGAATGTGGTTATTTTGCTTAGTTTTCTCACATATCCCCTGGAGAAGAAAAGATTGTAGGCTACCGCCATAAAGGCGAGGGTTTGACTTGTGATCACTCCATGGTAGTGGGCTGGAATGCTCAAAGTGGATTTCATGCCCACGTATCCCCCCTCTGGGTTTATGGCATAAAAAATTAAAGAAGGTGTAAGTCCTACATAGGCTATAAAAACGCCCAGAAGGTAAAGGGCGATGGATAAGGAAAGGGCAATGGAGTTCAAATCTTTAAGGTTTAATCTGTGGTTTTTAAGGATGTAGAAGATGTGAAAAAAGATAGGAATACCTAAGCCCAAGGCGTAGCCCATGTCTGTAAATCTCCTTGCGTTTTCTGAAACCGGATCTCCAAAAAGGATAGGCAGTAGGATATACATAAAAGTAAAGGACATAAAGAGAAAGCTTAAATACCTAAGCCTGTTGATTTTTAAGGATACTCCTTGCCTTTCCAAAAGATAGTACCAAGCGTACATAAGCATAAGGCCGTTTATAAACTGGTGAGTATGCCCCGGCGCCCAGTAGAGCCTTTCATAGAAAAGATAAAGCTCTTCCTTAGAGCCTGCCTTTGGCAAAGAGGTCAAAAAGGCAAAAAACATAAAAAGGGATAGAAGGACGGCCACAGAGGCAAGATGGGCTTTTGGGTCTTCTGAAAAGATGCCCTTTTCTGCCTCTCTTATAAGGGAAAAGGCACCAAGCCAAAAGCCTGCAAAGAAAAGAAGAGCACCAAGCCAAAAGAGGGGATGGTCTATAGTGGGCAAATAGTTGTTAGAAACACCCTTACCTATACCCAAAAGGGACACCAAGGCAATAAAGAAAATACCCAAAAGAGAAAAGTAAAAGGGTAAAAGGATCTCCCTTTTGAAGGTTATCTGCCATAGGAAAAGAGTAAAAGTTAAGAAAAAGCCTACTATGGCAAGGTCTACATGCCCTATTATGGAATGATAAAAATACCCCGGCGGTACAAGCTTGTATATGGCAGGAGTTCTTGCAACGGCAGCCACCAAGGCAAGAAAACCACCCATACCAAGAGAAGCTATGGATAGCAAAAACCATCTTTTCTCCATATTCATCTCCTCATATCAAAGACCATTATGGAAAAGAGAAGGGCTATGTATAGGACGGAGTAAAAGAAGAGAAACATACCGTTGGGTTTCTTTGATAGGACAAACTTTAAGGTTAATATAAGGTAAAGGCTGCTAAGTATTAGGGAGGAAAAGAAGTATATGGTTCCGGATATGCCGTAAAAGAAGGGAAGAAGGCTTAAAGGTACAAGGCTTGCCGTATACATTAGAGTCTTTATCTTGGTATGGGTTATACCCCTTGATACAGGAAGAGTTGGTATTCCCGCCCGTTTGTAATCTTCCGAATACTTTATGGCAAGCACCCAAAAGTGGGGAGGCTGCCACATAAACATTATAAGGAAAAGGATCAAAGCCTCTAAGCCTACCTCCCCCTTTACCGCCGCATAGCCTATAACCGGAGGCAAGGCTCCGGAAACACCCCCTATCTCGGTAGCCAAGGAGCTTTTCCTCTTTAGAGCAAGGGTGTATATCACTACATAAAAGAAGGAGGCCAAAAAGACAAAGAAGAAAGCCAAAGGATTTACCTTAAGTATAAGGACAAAAGCAGAAAAGAGCAGAAGTAAAGACCCAAATATAAGGGCATTTTTCGGGTTTATAGTGCCAGCCGGCAAAGGCCTGTCCTTTGTTCTACTCATAAGGGCGTCTATGTCTTTGTCAAAAAACTGGTTTAGCACTGCAGACCCTGCCGAAGCCAAACCCGTACCAAGTAGAGTCCAAAAGACCAACCAAGGATCTGGGAAGCCCTTTTGGGCAAGGTACATGCCCGTAAGGGTGGTTATCAAAACCAAAAGTACTATACCGGGCTTTGTGAGGGTTATATAGTCCTTTAACACGTTGCCGTATGTCAAAGTCTTGCTTGCCATGCGGGAGTTAATCCTTGTTCTTTGGTGGTTTTCATTTGAAGATTATAGGTTAGCCATGCAAAGAGGAAAAAGCCCATGGCAGTATCAAGGAAAACAAAAGGCAAGAAAAAGCCAGAAACTACCATGGAAATAGCAAAGAGAAATTGGACGTTTATTAGGATAAAGGCAGTTAAAGATGTTCTATTGAAGTTGGAAACCATGTTAAGCAAAAAGGCTAACCACGTCACATAAGCCACATTTCTGTGAGCAAACTGTAGGGCTACCTGCCAGTTATCAAGCTCTGGTATTAATTTGCCGTTGCAGAGAGGCCATTGGTGTCCGCAGGCTTCTCCAGAGCCCGTGTATCTTACCAAAACGCCCGTTATCATAGTAATAAGGGCAAAGGTATAAAGCCACCAGGGTATGCTTTCTTTCCCCACCTCTTTGCCTTGTAAAAACCTGTAGGTGAATATCAAAGCTCCCAATATTATCATAGATTCGTATATGTGGAAGGATTCCAAAAGCATGTGGGACACATATTTTAGGTTGGGAGCCTCCGATTTTATCATCTTCATGCCCGTAAGGGCGGCTGATAGGGTAAAAAGGAGAGCTATGGCGGAGGATATTTTAGCAGACTTTGGCAGAGCTTTGTATTTAAACCATATGAGGAAAAAGGTAAGAAAAACAAATAGTCCCGCAAGACCGCTTATGGTTCTGTGCCCCATCTCTAACTTGGCAGATGTTTCTTTTGGAAGCTGGAAGTTTCCGTAACACAAGGGCCAATCGGGACAGGCAAGTCCTGAATCGGTAGACCTTACAGCACCACCCCATATCATAACTATGTAGGTAAAAAGTATGGCAAGACCCAAAAACAGCCTTAGCATAATAGTAAAAAATTATACCTCAGTGGGTTCTATGGTAAGGCTTTTTATATATTTAATTAACTCCTCCCTAAGGTCTTCCCTTTGAAGGGCAAAGTCAAGAATGGTTTCTATATAGCCCAAAGGCGTGCCCGTGTCATAGACCTTTGCGTCTATCTTTATGGCATAGACGGCCTCCTCCTCAAGAAGCAGTCGGATGGCATCGGTAAGCTGGATTTCTCCACCTTTTCCTGGTGGTGTAATTTTGAGCTTTTCAAAGATCTTTGGTGTAAAGATGTATCTTCCCAAAATGGCAAGCCTTGAAGGGGATTCTTCTGGCTTTGGCTTTTCTATCAGATCATCCACTATGTATATGTCTTTTTCTATATGCCTGCCGTCTATTATCCCATATTTGGATACATCCTTTTCTTCCACTTCAAAGACAGCTATCACGCTTTTGCTAAATCTTTTGTATACATCCATCATCTTTTTAATGACGTTTTCTTCATCTTTAATTATTACATCTCCCAAGCAAACCACAAAGGGCTCATATCCCACGACAGGCTCGCCTACCAAAACCGCATGACCAAGTCCGAGCTGTTCCTTTTGCCTTATGTATATAGGATTTATAAGCCTGCTTATTTCCATAATGTTCTTTAAAAGTTCTGTTTTACCACAAGACTCCAAATGCTTTTCAAGGTCTGTATTGATATCAAAGTGGTGTTCAATAGGCCTTTTGTGTCTTCCCGTTACAAAGATAATGTTATCAATACCTGCCTCGAGGCATTCTTCTACGATGAACTGTATAACGGGCTTGTCAATGATGGGAAACATCTCCTTTGGCATTGCCTTTGTGGCGGGCAAAAACCTTGTTCCCCAGCCTGCTACGGGTAAAAGGGCTTTCCTTATCTCCATTTACTCACCTCCTAAGTATATATTCTACCATCTGTTTACCAGCAAAAGGGTTGGCAAAGGTGGATATCCTTTTAGAAAACTTTTCATAATTTTCAAGAAGGCTTTCAAGTTTTTCTATTATTTTTTCCAAGCTGGCCTCTTCTTGTTTAAGGGTGAGAGCTCCTCCCATGTCTTCTATCTCTTTGGCGTTGTAAAACTGATGGTCGTGTATGGCATGGGGGAAGGGGACAAAAAGGGTAGGTATGCCATACAGGGAAAGTTCTGTGATGGAAGAGGCGCCAGACCTGCTCAGGGCTATAGTGCTCGCTCTGTATATTATCTCCATCTGGTGGCTAAAGGGTAAGGCAAGTACTTTTAGGTCTTTTTCTTTGTAAAAATCCCTTAGCGTTTGGTAGTCTTTTTCTCCTGTTATATGTATGCCTTGCCACCTTGTTTTTAAAAATAACTCCTTTGCTCTTTGGTTGATAAACTGGGCTCCTTGACTGCCGCCCATTACTAAAAGGGTGGGCTTATCCTCAAGTCCAAGTTTTTGTAAAGCACTCTCCCTGCTGTTTTTTAAACCCTCTATAAGGCTTTTCCTTACGGGTATTCCCACTTTTACGGTCTTTTCAGAAGGGAAAAACCTCTTTGAATGTTCAAAGGTTATAAAGACCCTCTCCGAAAATTTTGAAAGTAATTTGTTGCTTTGGCTTGGTATGGAGTTTTGCTCGTGGATATAAAGCTTTGCCCTTTTTAGGATAGAAGCCATACCCAAGGGAAGGCTCGCATAGCCTCCAAAAACCACAGCCCTATCTTCCCTTTTTATAAGTTTGGCAACCTCAAAGGAAGCTAAAGAGTTTTTCAACAAAGCCTTTAATTTATCTGCCACGTTCCTACCCATAAAGGGATGGGAAGGTAAAAACAGGCTTTCCACGGGTATTTTTCCCTTTAATTTGTATTCAATACCCCTATAAGAGCCTACAAAGTGGGTCTTTATACCTCTTTCAACCAATTCCTCTATTAGGGCAAGTGCAGGAAAAAAGTGCCCACCTGTTCCACCACCGGCGATGAAGATTTTCATTAAATTAAATATTACTATGAAAATCTCTTCCTTTACCTTAGGATGCAGGAGTAATTACTTTGATACGGAGTTTATGCTAAACCAGTTTAGGAAAAAGGGCTATCAGGTGGTAGAGGTAGAAGATAGGGCAGATATATACATTGTAAATACATGCACCGTAACGGCAGAGGCGGATAGGTCTTCTCGGCAGGCTCTTCGTAGGCTAAAGAGGAAAAACCCGAAGGCTATACTCGTGGCAACGGGTTGCTATGCACAGGTTAATCCACAAGCCCTTATACAGATGCAAGAGGTAGATTTAGTGGTGGGCAATTCTCACAAGCATAGGATAGTGGAAATCCTTGAGGACTATCTTCAAAACAGAGGGGGAAGGCTTTTTGTGGATAACCTTTTCAAACAGTCAAAGCTTGAAGGCTTTGACCTTATAACCTACTTTGAGAAGGCAAGGCCCTTTATAAAAGTTCAAGAGGGATGTAATAGGTTTTGCACCTTTTGTGTTATACCCTATGCCCGTGGCAAAGTAAGAAGCGTGCCCTTAGAAAAGGTTGTAAAAGAGGTAGAGCTTTTAGCCCAAAGAGGCTTTCAAGAGGTAGTTATCACGGGTACCCAACTAACCCAGTACGGATGGGACCTTGGTACAAGCCTATATGAGCTTTTAAAGGAGTTGATAAAGATAAAGGGCATTGAGCTTATAAGACTTTCTTCTCTGTATCCCACGGAGATGGAAGCCCTTTTAGAGCTTATAACCTCCGAAGAGAAGATAGCGCCTCATTTTCACCTTTCTCTTCAAAGCGGTTCAAACCGTATACTTGAGCTTATGAAAAGGGAGTACAAGGTGGAAGATTATATAAAACTTGTGGAAAGCATACTATCCAAAAGGCCTATAGCCTCCGTAGGCACCGACATAATAGTGGGCTTTCCTTCGGAAAAAGAAGAAGACTTTATACAAACTTACAAAACTCTTGAGGAGCTTCCCATAGCCTACATGCATATATTCCCCTACTCGGACAGGCTTTACACAAAGGCTTCCCAGATGGAGGATAAGGTACCTTCCTCTGTAAAAGAAGAAAGAGTAAGGATTTTAAAGGACTTAGACCAAAGAAAAAGGCAGGACTTTTACGGGAAAAACTTCCAAAGGGAGTTGAGGGCTACGGTTATTGATAAAAACAGGCTACTTACGGAGAACTACATACAGGTGGAAAGGGAAACCAACGAAAGGGTGGGAAGTGTGGTTAAAATAAAGCTATAATATGGAAAAAAGGTTTTATCTTCTTAGGCATGCCCAAAGTGAGTACAATGAAAAGGGCATATTTCAAGGTAGGCTAAACAGCGACCTTACTCCCCTTGGCTTTGTACAGGCAAGGCTTTCCGCCCAGGAGCTTTTGGACAAAAACCTACAGGTTATTTATTCCTCTCCCCAAAAAAGGGCATACAAGACCGCTTTAACCGTTGCGGACGTGCTCGGGCTTGAGGTAATAGTGGATGAGCGTATAAGGGAGATGTCCTTTGGAATCTACGAAGGTAGAAACTTTTGGGAACTTATGGAGAAGGAGGGAGATATGCTAAGGGCTTGGCTTTCCAACCCTTTGAAAAACCCTCTTCCCACGCAGGAAAGCATGGAAGAGTTCAGAGCAAGGGTGGAAAGCTTTTTAAAAGACCTTGTTGAAAGCCCGTATGAAAACATACTTATAGTAGCCCATGGTGGCACCCTCCATGCCTTGGTTTGTCTTTCCTTGGGCTTTGGGCTTGAAAATCTTTGGAATATTCACATGGACAACACGGGCTTTACTCTTCTTGTTTATAAAGAGGGTAAGTTTGAACTAAAATACCTCAACAGGCTTTGTCATAGAAAAGGTCTTTGAGGAGATCTTCACAACCAAAAAACTCCAATGTCCTACCCTCTTGGGAAAACTCGATTTTTATCGTGCATTGGCAAAAATCTAATCCCTCCGCCCATTCTATAATTAGCACTCCTTTACCCATAAACTCCTCAAGGTCTGTATCCCTTGCCCTGTATAGGTCTGCGTGGATAAGTGCCCCCTTCTTCGTGGGATATTCATTCACAAGGGTGAATGTGGGACTTCTTACCTGGTAGCCTTCAAAGATACCCATGCCTTTGGCTATACCTTTGACCAGCGTGGTCTTTCCTGCACCAAGGTCTCCAACAAGACAGATAACCTCCCTTCCCTTTAAAAGCCTTCCTATAGCTTCACCAAGCCTTAGAGTTTCCCTTTCAGAGGTGGAAATTATACGCATGGATGTTATATTATAGGTACAATTCACGAATTTCCATAATTGGGCAGTTCTTAAACCGCCCCCTACAAAGGGATTTTTAAAGGTCGGGGTTTTGCTGTAACTGTAGAAATTATGCACACGCGTGCTATATTATTAAACATTATGGATTACTTCTTTTTCCCAGACGTTTACGCAGACAGAAACCTAATAGACTACTATGTGATCTCTTTCAAGCTAAAGGACAAAAGCTGTGTGGAAACAAAAGAGTGGGAAGGTAGAGAGTACATAGTTAGGGTCCTTGACTGGGAATGCTTTAAAAGAAGCGCCTACGATATAGTGCTTTATGAATATGGAGACGAGGTGAGAAGATATTCAGACATAGAGCTTGCCCTTTCGGAAGCTTATAAGATGGCATGCATGGACGCAGGTAGGCAACTTCCAAAAATCATAGAGCCAGCCCTTGGTATAGGAAACCCACCTATGGAGGTTTTAGAGAAGGTATTCCCGCTTGAATACCGGCTGGAAGCCTTTCCAGAAGACCTTGACAAGTACCTTGATGACCTTGTGAAAAACCTTGAAACAGAAACTACAGAATGGGAAGCGGACGATGACGAGATATCTTTCTGACCTTTTGGAGGAGCTT
The DNA here is from genome assembly GCA_046294875.1 of Aquificaceae bacterium. Classification (GTDB taxonomy): domain Bacteria; phylum Aquificota; class Aquificia; order Aquificales; family Aquificaceae; genus Pampinifervens. Next base: position 12,130 of record JBKBNZ010000027.1, read on the forward strand.
ACCCCAAAAAGGATAGTAGAAGAGCTTGATAAGTACATAGTAGGACAAGAGCAAGCGAAAAGGGCAGTAGCCATAGCCCTCAGAAACCGCTGGAGAAGGCAAAAACTGCCAGAGCACATAAGGGATGAGGTGGCTCCAAAGAACTTGCTTATGATAGGTCCTACAGGAGTGGGAAAGACGGAGATAGCCCGCAGGATAGCCCAGCTTATAAAGGCTCCCTTTGTAAAGGTAGAAGCTACCAAATATACGGAGATAGGTTATGTGGGAAGGGATGTGGAGTCTATGGTAAGGGAGTTGGTGGAAGTCTCTTACCAGATGGTAAAACAGGAAAAGATGCAAGAGGTAAAAGAGAGGGCGAAGAGACTGGCGGAAGAAAGGCTTTTAGATTATCTTGTACCCCAACAGTTGGCCTTTGGAACGAGAAGCATTCAGGATACGGGAAAAAGGGAAAAGATGAGGGAAAAGCTTAGAAGTGGGGAATTAGATGAAAAAACCGTTGAGGTGGATGTGCAAGAAAGAATTACACCTTTGATAGGCATAGCGGGACCTCCGGGGCTTGAGGAGTTAGAAGAGCAACTAAAGAGTATGTTGGGCGGTTTGGGTGGTGGGAGGAGAAGGAGGAAGCTTAAGGTAAAGGAAGCCCTTCAAATCTTTGAATCGGAAGAGGCGGAAAAGTTGATAGACCAAGAGGAGGTAGCCAAAGAAACCATATATAGGGCAGAGAACTTTGGAATAATCTTTATAGATGAAATAGACAAGATAGCGGTAAGGACGCCCGGCGTGGGTCCCGGTGTGTCTCGTGAAGGCGTGCAAAGAGACCTACTTCCCATAGTAGAAGGAACTGTTGTAAAAACAAAGTATGGACCTGTAAGAACAGACCATATACTTTTCATAGCGGCTGGAGCCTTCCACATATCCAAGCCCTCAGACCTTATGCCCGAGCTACAGGGCAGGTTTCCCATAAGGGTTGAGCTAAACCCTCTAACAAGGGAGGATTTTGTAAGGATATTAAAAGAGCCGAGGAACGCCCTTACCCTCCAGTACACGGAGCTTTTAAAGACAGAGGGCGTTGAGCTTGAATTTACAGAGGACGCCTTGGAAGAAATAGCCCGCATAGCGGAAGAAGCCAACAGGCGAACAGAAAACATAGGAGCAAGAAGATTACACACCGTTATGGAAAAACTCCTTGAAGACATATCCTTTAACGCTCCAGAGCTTTCGGGACAGAGGATAATCATAGATGCAAGGTTTGTCAGGGCAAAGCTTGAGGGCATAGTAAAGGACGAGGAGCTTTCCAAGTATATACTATGAGGGAGATATTGGAAAGGATTGAAGAGCTTCTGTCCTTGCAGGAAAAGCTTGTTAATCTTTTATTCCTATCTGGCTCACAGAGGATAAGGCTTAATGTAAATACCGCCTTTGACCTTTTGTATCACAACATAGAGCTCCTTGACCTTATTGAAGAGCTCATAAGCACCCAGGAGGAGCTTTTGGAAGAGCAGACCAAGGAATATACCCTTAATCTAATACTGGAGGCCCTTTCTTGGATGGGTTTAATATTCCCCGCCATAGAGGATTCTTGTCCCATATTTTTGCAGGGCTTTTCCAAGGAAGACCCCATACCCCGAATAAGTTTTATACTTAAAAAGGTAGAAGATTACCATCAAAGCAAAGACATCCACCATATCCTAAGGGTGGCAGAGGAGTTGAACGCCCTTTCCAACTTCCTAAAATACCAGCTGTTGCTCGCCAGAAGGTCTTACATGAATTTAGCTTGACCTTGGTGC
>JBKBNZ010000028.1:0-13790 GCA_046294875.1 Aquificaceae bacterium
GCAGGCATACCAAACTCGTCCGTCGTAGTGTAGGCAGTCTTTATATCTGCACCCGTTATAACGGGTATTTTCTCTAACAAAAACCACTCCCCGTTTGGGCCTGGAAGTATTTCGTAATCCTTTGTAAGCTTTTCTGCAAGGGCTTCTTTTGGACCACTGTCTACCACCAGCTTGAATTCCAAGAGGGCAGTCCTTCCCACTATGGATTTAGCCTTCTGAACGTCTAAAACGCCGGGCAGTTCTATAAGTATTCTATCAGGCCCCATACGCGTTATAACGGGCTGTACTACACCAAGCTCGTCTATCCTTTTTCTTAGTACTTCTATGGTTTGAGTGATAATGCCGCTTTTCAGCTGTTCAAGTTCTACATCCTTAAACCTTACAACCACTTCGTTCTTTTCCCTCTTGGCAATAGTAAACCTTGGAAAATCCTTTTCTAAAATAGCAGAAAGCTTTGTATAATCTCTATCCTCCAAAAGCTCAATTTTTATACCTTCTTTTTGGGACAAGACATCCAGAACTTTGATATTTTCTTGTCTAAGCTTTGTTTCTATATCCCTTGAATACCTTTCATATTCCTGCTCAAGGCTGTAGTCTATGTTGGGTTGTATCACCATAGAGATACCGCCTTTAAGGTCAAGGCCAAGGTTTATGGGTCTGAGAGAAACTATTGCCACCGATAAGGCTATCAAAGCAAACAAAAGGATCAAATTCATTTTTAGGTCTTTCATAGGGTTAATATCTTAAACCCAAATTTACTATAAAGGCAACAACTCTCCAAGATAATAAAAATAGCAATTTAGAACCTTGTCCCCATAGTCTTTAAGGTTAAAGCCCTTTTCCTTTTTTTCTTCCGTGAGCAGTTTGTACAAAACCCGGTAAAGATCCTCCTCATCCCTTACTTGGAAGCCCAAGCCTTTCTTTTCAAGGAAGTCTTTTAGGTCTTCCACCTTTTGAGTATAAGGTCCAAAGACTACAGGCTTTCCAAAGTAGGCGGGTTCAAGAAGATTATGACCACCAGCCTTTACAAAGGTACCACCCACAAAGGCTATATCTCCATACTCATAAAGAGAAAAAAGCTCTCCAAGGGTATCCACAACGAGCACTTCCCAATTTTTCTCCTCCTTGCTTCTTAGGGATACTTTGTAGCCTTTAAAGATCTCCACAACCTCAGAACATCTCTTTATATGCCTGGGTGCAAGGACAAGCTTTAAGTGGGGGAGCTCTTCTTTAAGCCTTTCATAGACCTTTTTTATCAAAAGCTCTTCGCCCTGGTGGGTGCTGCCTGCGATTAAAAGCTTTGATTTTTTGCAGTTTAAAGAAACCCTTTTGGGCTCTTCTAAGGCAAACTTTAGATTACCACAGGCTACAACCCTTTTACATCCATAAGACCTAAACCTTTCTGCAAAGGCCTCCTCTTTGGTTATTATCAAAGAAAAGCTTTTGGCTAACCACCTTTCCCAAAAGCCCCCCTTTGAGTAAGCGTTTAGCCATATTTTTGGTGCCTTTGTAAAAAGCAAAAGGGAAGGCCAAAGCTCCCTTTCCATTATAAGAATAGCCTTTGGCTTTATTCTATCTTCAAAGCCTTTTACAAAAGGTGGAAGATCAAAGGGAAGTCTGTGTAATTCATGAAAGTATCCCCTTTGATTTTCTAAATAGCTCCTTGCCCTAAAGGAAAAGTAGGTAAGCACTATGTGGTAATAAGGATATAGCCTTTTAAGCAAAGGCTTTAGAGTGTTAAACTCACCAACGCTTGCGGCGTGTATCCAAAGGCTATCTTTCCCTTTCTCCACGAATGAATTCTTCTACCATCTTCCTTGCCTGCCAGTCGGGGTATTGAATAGGTGGGTGTTTCATGGTGTAGGCGCTGATCGAGTATAGGGGACCACTTATGCCCCTATCCCTCGCCAGCTTACAGCATCTTATGGCGTCTATCATTGAACCTGCGCTGTTGGGAGAATCTTCCACATCCAGCTTAAGCTCCACGTACATGGGCACATCGCCAAAAAGCCTGCCCTCTATGCGTATATAGGCTATCTTTCTGTCCTTTAGCCAGGGTACCCAGTCGGAAGGTCCTATATGGATGTTCATACTGTCTATCTCATAGGGTATAAGGGAAGATACTGCCTCCGTTTTTGAGACCTTTTTAGTCTTTAGCCTTTCCCTTTCAAGCATATTTAGGAAGTCTGTATTTCCTCCAAAGTTAAGCTGATAAGTCCTGTCTATCTTTACACCTCTATCCAAAAAGAGCTGAACCAAAGTTCTATGAACTATGGTAGCACCCACTTGGGATTTTATGTCGTCTCCTACCACTGGAATGCCTTCGCTTTCAAACCTTTTAGCCCATTCCGGGTCTGAAACTATAAAGGTGGGCATGCCGTTTATAAAGGAAACTCCAGCCCTAAGACAAGCTTCTGCGTAGAACCTGGCTGCCTGCTCCGATCCAACGGGCACATAGTTTACAAGGATGTCCGCCTGTGTTTCCTTTAGTATCCTTACCACATCCTCCAGCTCGTCCTCCTTTTCCTCGGATAGAACAAAGCTTCTTTCTGGTGGGTAATTAGCCATATGGCTTGCATAACCGTCAAGCACCTTACCCTTTCTAACTATTACGCCCGTTTTTGGTATATGGGGCTCAAAGATGGTGGTACAGTTGGGCAGGGAAAAGATGGCTTCTGACACGTCTTTACCAACCTTTCTTGCATCAATATCCCAAGCGGCAACCACCTCAATATCCCAGGGCTTGTAGCCCCCCACGTCCTCAAACATAAGGCCGCTTACGTCTTCCCTGTGTTTCGCATAGTACCTTATACCTTGGATTAAACTGCTGGCACAGTTACCCACGCCCGCTATGGCTATCTTTATCTTTGACATTTTGACCTCCACAAAGGCTTATAATATTATAGCAGTATGAAGGTCCTTTTAGTTTTTTACTCAAAAGTGATTGACGAAAGCCAACTTTTGCAAAAGGCAAAGGAAAAGGTTCAAGCTCTTAAAAGGTTGATAGGTCCCGACAGTTTGTATGCGACTATAACCACAGAGATGAAGGATTTCTTTGACCATTTTCCAGAACTTGTTTTTATAAGGAACGATAAAGGTACCTTTCTTTATGGCTTATACAAGGGACTTAGAAAGTTAAGGGGGAACGACGTGCTTGTGATGGATCCCTTGCAGGATATAAGCTTTGATAAGCTAAAAGAGTTTATAAGCAAAAAAAGGTCAAACATGATCCATTTACAAAACAGCCAATGGAAAGGCTTGGCAAAATTCAGGCTTATAGACCTTGACTACTTTATAAGAACCCTTGAGTTTATACTCTTTGAGTCTGAAGAAAAGGACCTTGGCAGTGTGATGGCTAAGGTGAGAGAGGATTATGGTATAGAATATGAGCTGTGTTGAGGAGGTTTAAAGATGGATGAGATTTTGGTAGGCAAGTACTTGGTAAAGAAGGATAGGTATTACACCAAAGACCATGAATGGGCTCTTGTTAAAGGCAACAAGGCTTGGATAGGGATCACCGACTACGCTCAAAAGGAGCTTGGTGACGTGGTGTACGTAGACCTGCCTCAGGTGGGTGAATCTTACGAAAGTGGGGAAACCATAGCCAACATAGAGTCTGTTAAAAGCGTTGCCCCTGTGTACGCACCCCTTTCGGGCAACGTGATAGAGGTAAATGAAGCTTTGGGAGAGGAGCCCCATCTTATAAATGAGTCTCCCTATGAGGATGGCTGGATCGCAGTAATAGAGTTGTCCGACCCTATGGAGGTGGAAGACCTTATGCCGGCGGAAGACTACGCTCAGATCTTGGTAGAGGTAATAAAAGAAGAGAAGGGGGAAAGTGTTAAGCTGGATTTTGTAGAGGAAGGAGAACCAACCATAGAAGAATCCCTTGAAGCCTTGCCAGAGGAGGAGCTCGGCTACGAGGATAAGGAAAGGTAAATGTACATACCCCATTCAGAGGAGGAAACTCAAAGAGTACTAAAGGCCTTAGGCCTTTCTTCTTTGGAGGATCTCTTTTCTCATATTGACCCCTCTCTTTTTGCAAAGCCAAATCTTCCTCCTCCAAAAAGTGAGGAAGATTTAAGAAGGTATGTAAAAGAGTTAAGTTCTCAAAACAAAGAACTTGTTTGCTTTGCAGGCTTTGGAGCCTACGATAGGATAGTCCCATCGGTTGTATGGCAGATACTAAGCAGGGGCGAGTTTTTGACAGCTTACACACCCTACCAGCCCGAAGCCTCCCAAGGTACTCTGCAGGCCATCTTTGAATACCAGACTCTTATATGTGAGCTAACTAATATGGATGTAGCAAATGCAAGCGTGTATGATGGTGGTTCGGCTCTGGCAGAGGCAGTTTTAATGGCAAGGGCTATAAGAGGAAAGGGCAAAAGGGTGCTTCTCTCCAATGGCATCCATCCCTTTTACAGAGAAGTGATAAAAACCTACCTAAGGGGCTATGAGGATGAAATCTCTTTTGTTCCCCTCACAGAGGAAGGCTATACAGACCTTGAAAGGATTGAGGAGTCTTTGAAAGATGGACAGGCTCATGCCTTGGTGGTGCAATATCCCAACTTCCTTGGCTTTGTGGAGCCCATAGGGAAGATATCGGAGCTTGCCAAGAGGTATGAAGTGCCCTTTGTGGTGTGTGCAGACCCTATTGCTTTGTCCATATTAAAACCGCCCGGCAGCTTTGGTGCAGACATAGTGGTTGGAGAAGGGCAGCAGATGGGCATACCCTTGAACTTTGGAGGTCCCTACGTGGGCTTTTTTGCCACGAAGATGGAATATGTGAGGAAGATGCCCGGAAGGCTTGTAGGTATGGCGGAGGATATAGAGGGGAAAAGGGCTTTTGTCCTTGTGCTACAAACAAGGGAACAACATATAAGAAGAGAAAGGGCAACCTCCAACATATGCACCAATCAAAACCTTATGGCCCTTGCAAACCTTATATACATGGTGCTGCTTGGCAAAGAGGGGCTAAGGGAAGTAGCCCTTCAAAGTCTTTCAAAAGCGCTTTACCTAAAGGAAAAACTTTTAAACATAGGCTTTCAAGAGGTCTACAAAGGAAAACATCTATGGGAGTTTCCCCTAAAGCATGAAAAAGCCCAAGGTCTTTACAAAAAGGCTTTGGAGCATGGTTTTCTTTTTGGAGTACCACTTAAAGACTTTGGCTATGAAAATAGCCTTTTGATAGCAATTACAGAGAAAAGGACAAAGGAAGAGATGGATAAGTTGGTGGAAGCTTTGTCTAAATAGGCCTGAGGAAATCTATTTTTTTGAAGAGTTCTTTTAAAAAGAGATAAAATATGGGCAAGCTTCCCAAAAGAGCCCAAAATCCTGCCAGAAAAAGAGTAGAGCCAAAGGCGTCCGAAAAGGCATAAAGGTTTTGTACCTGGTATAGCCATATCTTTGAACCCTCTTCCACAAGGGGCAAAAGCCAATGAAGATTCTGTATCTCCGTAGTCCTTTGAAAGTATTCTGCGGTAAACCTTTGTAGGTCGTTGGTAGCCAAGGCGGTGCCAAAGGATCCGCCCACAAATCTTATGTAATGCATAAGGCTAACGCCAAGCGTGGTTTTTTCTCCCAGGCTTTTCAAAGCCATCTGAGTAATGGGGGCAAAGAAAAAGCCCATACCCACACCCATGGCAACGAGGTAAAGAATAGCTGTATCCCTTGGAGTAAAGTAGTTTAGTCTTGGAAGTAGTAAAAAGATAACGGAAAGGTAGCTAAGGGTGGCTATATAAAGGGCTATCTTGGGAGACTTTTTGTCGGAGATTATGCCCGCCACTGGGGACAAAAGGCCGATGGTTAAAGCCATGGGAAGTATGGCAAGCCCTGCTTGAAAGGTTGTATAGCCCTTTAGCTTTTCAAAGTACAAAGGAATTAGGTAAAAAACCTGATACATGGAAAAGCCCAAAACAAAGCAGTAGACCCAAAAGGCTATAACAAACTCCTTTATTTTAAAAAGGGAGGGGTCTACGAGCTTGTTCTTGGAAAGCAATTCCGAAAGCCCAAAAAGCAGAAAGGAAAAGACAGAGATAAGGGACAAATAGAGAATAAAATCGCTGCTAAACCAACCTTCCTTTTGCCCCCTCGACAAGACTATCAAAAGGCTTATCGTGGATACTGTTAGAAAAAGGTAAGAGGTAAAGTTTAGCCTTTTTTTGTGCGCAGGCTTGTAGTCCCTTAGGAAGAAAAGGGCTAAAGTGAAGTTAAAGATGCCTATGGGCAGGTTTATGTAAAAGATCCAACGCCAATCTATGTGCTCTGTTATCCATCCTCCCAAAGTGGGACCCAAGGCTGGTGCAAAGCTAACTCCCAAGCCGTATATACCCATGGCAAGACCCCTTTTCTCTGGGGCGTAGGCGGAAAAAAGCAAAGCCTCCGCGCTTACCACTATAAGAGATTCACCAAAGCCCTGAACTGTCCTTGAAGCGATCATCCACTCCAAGGACTGAGCCTGACCGCAGAAAAAGGAAGAAGTGGTAAATAAAAAAAGCCCCAAAAGAAACACCTTTTTCAAGCCCATTAGACCCTCAAGCCATTCCACCAAAAGGATTGAGCTTGCTGCGGCTGTCATGTAGGCTGTTATGACCCATTGGACGCCGTAAAGGTCTGTACTAAGGGGAGCCATCATCTTTGGCACCACAATATCCACTATGGTGGTATCCAATATGGCCATAAAAACCCCTATCATAAGAGAAAAGGTCAAGATGATCCTTTCAAGGGGAGTTAAAGTTTCGTGAAAGGACTTCATTCCCTTTTTATCTCCACCCTTCCGCCCATGCCTACTCTCAAAAGGCTTATATCTCCCTTTGTGATCCTTATCTTCACAGGTATCCTTTGTACCACCTTTGTAAATTCACCCGCCGATACATCCCTTGGCACGAGAGCAAAGGTGGCAGCAGAAGCTGGGCTTATCTCTTCCACCACGCCTTCAAAGACCTTCTTTGGATAGGCATCCAGTTTTATGTACGCCTTTGAACCTACCTTTACTCCCCTTAGCTTTGTCTCTTCAAGGAGCACCTCCACGTACATAGAAGAGTCTTTTATAACACTAAAGGCGGGCTGGCCTGCTTTCACTATATCTCCCACGCTTACAAACCTTTTTGCTACAAGGCCGTCAAAGGGGCTGTAAAGGCTTGTCCTTTCAAGGTCAAGCTTTGCCTTTTCAAGTTGAGAAAAGAGCTCCTCCCTTTGCTTTTCCATAGCTTCTATCTTCCTGTCAAGCTCCAGAAGGCTAAGCTTTTCTGCCTTTGCTATACCATACTCCTTTTGTGCCCTTAGGACGGCTATGTTGACCTCTTTTATGCTTGCCTCCATAGATTGCAACCTTGCCAAAAGGCTCTTGTACTGAGTGTCTATCTCCTCGTACCTTTGCTTTGGTATAAGCCCTTCTTCCAAAAGTCTTTTAAGTCTTTCCCGGTCCCTTTCCACCTGCTGGAGTTGTATCTTTAACTCTTGCTTCTGGCTTTCCATAGCCCTTTGTCTTTCCCTTAGCTCCATGATAGAATCCCCAAGGGCATCCACCCTGTAGTCCAGCTGCTTTGAAAGCTTTTCCCTTTGAACCCTTAAAGCCTGCGCATCCTCTTGTATAGCCTTTATTCTGTCTTCAAGGGCTTTTACCATAAGTTTATAGTCTTCGTCTTCAAGCTTTGCCAAGGGCTCTCCCTCTTTTACCCTGTCGCCCATGTCCTTGTAAACTTCCACCACTTTGCCGTTCACCTGAAAGGCCAAGTTGGCCATACTGTCCGATTTAACAAAAACTGCATCACTTATGGCATAATCCATACGATGCTTTATCCACCGAAAGGATAGAAAGGAGAAGATAAAGAGCAATATGAAAATAAGGGCCACACCCAACCTTTTCACAGGTCTCCCACCTCTCTTAGAAGCTCATAATAGCTTTTTAAAAGCTCATAATAGGCTATTACCCTTGCCTTCCTTGCCTGAGTAAGGCTTGCCTCCGCCTGAATAAGGTCTGTACCGCTTATTATTTGGTTTTTATACTGTTCCAAAGATAGCCTGTAAAACTCCTCTGCAAGCCTTAGGGATTCTTCTACAACCCTTAGATTGTCCCCCGCGGTAAGAAGCCTCTCATAGACAGACTTTACGTTTAAAAGGATGCCTTCTTCAAGGTTTCTCATATCCTCCCTTGCCTTCTTTTCCTCCTCTGCATAAGAAAGCGCCCTGTAATAGCTACTCAAAGATTGAAAGCTAAAGCTTATGCCGCCGCTAAGGGTGAAAAAGCCCTTTGGTGATATTTGAGCGTTTTGGTCTGAGTAGTTATAAAAGGCTTCTACAAAAACCTTGGGGTAAAAGTTGGAAAGTTCTATTTGCCTTTGCTCCCTCTGTATTTTTATCCTTTCCCTTGCTATCTTCAGTACAGGCCTCTTTTCCAAGGCTCTTTGAAGTAGAGTTTCCAACTCTGGAGTCTCCACCTTTGTATCCAAAGGCCTTAGGCTTTGGAGTTTTTCTTCCTCTATACCCGTTAGTCTTGATAGGTTGGCAAGGGCTATGCGGTAGTTTCCCTCTGCCTGTCTTAGGTCTCTTTCCACCTCTGCCAGCTTTACCCGTGCTTGCAAAACATCCGTTATGGCTACCAAGCCCTCTTTATAAAAGGCTTGCCTCCTTGTTAGGTCTTCGCTTATGGCCTCTTTTTGTTTTTTGACCACCTCCAAAAGCTCCAAGGCAGAAAGAACAGAAAGGTAAGCCCTTATAACATCAAGCTTCGTATCAAGGACAGTCTCCTGTAAGTCTTCTTCTGATATCTTTACAAGGCCTTTGTCTATGTTTACCCTACTCCCCCTTAAACCACCATCATAAAGGGTCTGTCTTACACCCATCTGAAAGCTTTGATAACTTCTTTTGGAGCTTTCCATCTTCATGTTTAGAAAGCTTATAGATTGTTTTTGGGATTGGAAAGTTAGCCTGTAGGCTCCTATGACTTCTGGAAAGAAAAGCTGCTGATCTGCCCTTAGGTTTAGTTGAGAAGCCCTCAAGGCATACCTTTTTGACAATACCTGCGGGTTTCTCTCCAAGGCAGAGTTTATAAGCTCTTCAAGACCTAAGGAAAAGGAAAAGCCAAAGGTTAAAAGTAAAGCTATCCACAACATTTTAACCCCCTAAATAGGATATCCAAGCCCCTTTCCGCCTCTTTTATTATTTCTTCAACGGGCACCTGTCTTAAAAGAAGCTTTTCCATATACAAAAGCCTCACGTAACCTGCTATTAGGTTAATCACCTCTTCCTCGTTTCCATAGACAAACTCTTGCCTTTCATAGCCTCTTTTCACCATTTTGCCAAGTAGGGAGAGAAGGTCTGCCATGTGTTTTTGGTGAAGCTTCCTAAACTCCTCTTTATTACACAAAAGCTCAAAGAAAAAAACATAGGCAACATGCCTGTCTTGATAGCACTCTTTTAGAAACTCCCTTATGTGCCCCCTTATGATCTCTTCCGCAGATAAGTCCTTTTCAAGCCACTTTTTCATAATATCCTTTGTCCTCTGAGCCATTTGGTTTATAAGCTCTTGGACAAGCTGATCTTTGCTTTTGAAGTAGAAGTAAAAGGCTCCCTTAGAAAAACCTGCATGCCTTACTATATCCTCCACCGAAGTGTGGTTGTATCCCATCTTGGCAAAAAGCTCCTTTGCCGATTGGATTATCCTATCCTTTGCCCTCATTGCGTAAGCCTTTCAAGCCTTGCTATGCTTGTATTGTAAAGGTACAAAAGGTAATAGTAGTTCTTTAAAGCGTTGTTGTAGTTGCTTACCGCGTCCAAAACTTCAAGCTGTGTGGCTATGCCATATTTGTACCTTTCTGTAGAAAGCTTCAAAGATTCTTTGGAAGCTTCCAGGGTGAGCTCCGCCGCCCTAATCTGCTCCTTTAAAGACCTAAGGTCGAGTAAGACCTTTGATAGCTCCGTCCTTTGGCCTTTTTCCACATCCCTTAGACTTTCCATCTGCTTTAACAGGTCTATCTTTGCCTGTGCTACATTGGCCTCACGCAAGAAGCCATCAAAGATTTTATAGTTTAACCTTGCTCCAAAGGTATAGCCCTTTAACATTCTTTCATCGCTTCCAACCCTTGCAGTGCTCCCTTGGTAGGTGGCAAAGGCTTCAAGGCTTGGATAGTACTGTGCCCTTTGGACTTGTACCGCTCTTTGCAAAACTTCAAGGCTTTTTTTGGCCACCTTTATGGTGGTGTTTCTTTCTAAAAGGAGCTTTTCGTAGTCTTCTTCTTTGTGCTCAAAGTACTTTAGCTCCCCCTGTGGCTCTATGTCCCCCTCGTAACCTATAAACCTTTTAAAGTCTTCAAGGCTTTTTTGGTAGTCTGTCCTTGCGCTTTCAAGCTCTGCCTTTGAACCTTCCCACTGGGCTCTTGCCCTCATTAACTCCACCTTGGGCAGAATACCCGCCTTAAACTTTGCCTCAACCTGCCTGTAGTTTTCCTCCCAATACTTTAGGTTTTCCTCCAAAAGCCTTACCACCTCCCTTTTATACAAAAGGGCATAAAAGAGCTGTTTTGTTTGAAAGGCTACTTCTCTTGCAGTATCCCCGTATATCAAGCTTTGGAGTTCTCTTTGTTCTTTGGAAAGCCTTAGGCTTTCAAAAACAGCATAGTTAAAAAGCGTTTGGTCTACCTCAAAAAGGTAGCTATGTCGGTTTTTGGGAGTAAAGCCAAAGGCCAAATCTCCGCCAAGCCTTGTATAAGTGTAAGAAAGGCTTACCTGCGGTAGTATGCCAGCCCTTGCCCTTTTTATGTTCTCCTCCGCCTTTTGAATATCCAAAAGGGACAGCTTTGCAGAGATGTTATTCTTAAGGGCTAGATCCACGGCCTCTTGCAAGGTTATAGCAAGGCTTAGGGAAATTCCTACAAGTAATAAAAATAAAGACCTCATCTTACCTCCACCTTCATACCTTCTTGAAGCACATAGGCATTGTCCAAGGCTATCTTTTGCCCGTCTTTTAAATCACCCTTTACGTAGGCATAGCCATCGCCTTCTTTAACGACCTCCACCTGCAGACCCTTGGCCACACCCTCCTCTATAAGCCACACGACCCTCTTGTTGCCCTGTATGGTCACAGCCCTCTCTGGAACCTTAAAGGCATTCTCCACTCCTTTTGTAAGGATCACCTCCCCGTACATGCCGGGCTTTAGCTTGTTTTCCTTATTGGGAAGCCTTGCCTTTAGAGTTATAAGCCTGTTGGAATCTGCAACGGGAGAAACAAAGAATATCCTTCCTTCAAAATCTCCAAAGGGCTCAACCCTTATCTTTACCCATGAACCTTCCTTCACATAGGCAAGGTTCTCTTGTGGTATTTGAAAAACAAACCTTATAGGATCCAAGCTTACAAGGCGAAAGGTCTGGCTTTGCGGAGTTATGTAATCCCCCACGTTTACAAACTTTTGGGCTATGTATCCCGAAAAGGGAGCTCTTAAAGTAGTTCTTTGTAAGTTTAGCCTTGCGTTGTTTAACTGGGCTTGTAGGCTTTTTATAACCTCCTCTTGGGCTTTAATCTGAGTTTTTAGGTTTTCGTACTCCTCCCTTGCTATCAACTCCCTTTCATATAGAAATCTCCTTCTCTCCTCCATAGCCCTCAGGTTTTCATAGTTAGCCCTTGCTTGGGAGATCTGGGCAGAGATCTGGTTTATTATATTTTCATAATCGGAGGGGTCTATCCTAAGCAAGGGTTGGCTTGCTTTTACAAAGGAGCCCTCATCCACAAACACCTCAAGCACCCTTCCACTAACCAAGGGCCTTAGGTTTATGTCCCTTTCTCCTTCAAAGTAGCCCTTTGTGGAATACTCTATGGGCACCTCCTGCGATCTTACCTCGTAAAGGCTAACCACCACCCTTCTCTCCTGAGGCCTTTGAGTGTTTTCTGCCCTCTTTTGACAGGATGCCAACAAGCCAAGCAGCAACAGAAAAACAACAAACCTCTTCATAATACCCTTTATTTTATCATACCGACCGGTCGGTTTGTTATAATATAGCCCACCATGTACCGATTTTTTATCCACAGGCCTGTCACCTCTTGGATGTTTATGATAGCTTTCGTACTTCTTGGCCTTTATTCTATGAGAGTTATTCCCATTGATAGGCTTCCCGACGTGGAGTTTCCAACTGTGGCGGTGGTAACCACCTACCCCGGAGCAAACGCCTATGTGGTAGACGTGAACGTAACAAGGAAAATAGAAGACCAGCTTGCCACCATAAGTGGAATAGAAAGTATTTCCTCCTCAAGCTTTGCAGGAGTGTCAAGGATAACCATAACCTTTTCTTTGGAAAAGGATATAGACGTTGCAGCTCAAGAGGTAAGGGATGCAGTACAAAGGGTTTTAAAAAGCCTCCCCGAGGGAGCAGACCCTCCCATAGTTAGAAAGGTGGATACCTCTTTGGCTCCTGTTTTTGTTGCCCTTTTACACTCAAAGACGGCAGATTATCAAAGCCTCGCCTATTGGGCGGACAAGGTTATAAAAAGGGAGTTTGAAAGAATATACGGCGTTGGACAGGTAGATCTTGGGGGCTTTAGGGACAATGTTCTGTGGGTAAGGATCGACCCAGAAAAGCTTTATTCAAAAGGTTTGGCAGTGCAAGATGTTATAGAAGCTATAGACAAAAACCACTTGGAATCTCCCGCGGGCGCCATATATGGCAAAGAAAGGGAATACATCATAAGGCTCTATGGAAAGGCCAAAGACCCAAAGGAACTACAGGAGGTCTATCTAAGGAACGGCGTAAGGCTAAAGGATGTAGGCTTTGTGGAGTTTGCAGAGGACGAGCTTAGGGGAATGGCAAGGTACAATGGAGATCAAGCCATAGCCCTCGTGGTCTATAAACAATCTAAGTCAAACACGGTGGCCGTCGTGGATGCCATAAAGCAAAAGATGGAAGAGTTAAACAAGCAGCTTCCTCCCGGCATGCGTATGGATTACACATTTGACTCTTCCATCTTTGTAAAAGACAGCGTAAAGGCAGCCATAGAGGAGATCCTAATAGGTAGCCTGCTTACCGCCTTGGTAGTTTACTTCTTCCTTGGTAACTTAAAGCTTACACTCGTGCCCATATTTGCCATACCCATAACCCTTTTGGGAACGGTCTTTTTCATATACCAGCTTGGTAATTCTTTAAACACCTTTACTCTCCTTGCCCTTGCAGTGGCGGTGGGAATAGTTATAGACGATGCCATAGTGGTATTGGAAAGCATATACCGAAAAAGGTACGAGGAGGGATTAGAACCCTTAAAGGCTGGAGAGGTAGGGACAAGGATAGTTATATTTGCCCTTTTGGCTTCCACCGCCTCCTTGGTTATAGTGTTTATCCCCATAATCTTCTTAAAGGGCGTGGTGGGTAAGCTTTTTGGCAGCTTTGCTCTTACACTGGTGATAGCCATAGCCCTTTCTTACTTGGTTGCCATAAGCTTTACACCTATGGCAGTCTCAAGGCTTTTAAAGGATAAACCTCCCTCAAATCCTTTTATAAGGGCTTACGATAGATTTGAAGCCTTTTTCGATAGGCTTCTTAGATGGTCTCTCGACCACAAGGCGGTGGTTATAGTCCTATCCCTTGTTAGCGTTCTCGTAGGCTTTCAGCTTTTAAAGGCTACAAAAAAGGAGTTTTTCCCTGTGGTGGATGAGGGGAGGTTTTTGCTTAGGTTTGAAACCCCCACCGGCTCATCCTTTGATTACACAAGGAAAAAGGCAGAGGAAATAGAGGCTATCCTTTTGAAAAACCCTTACGTGGATAGGTTTGGTATGGCACTGGGGCAAGGCGTGGCAGGCAGGCCTGAC
>JBKBNZ010000029.1:0-13384 GCA_046294875.1 Aquificaceae bacterium
ATGTTTTACCATTAGCTGAGTTTTTCATCCTATGCTTGAATAGTTTATAATAAACCTCCATGGGAAGAAGTATAAAGATGGCAGAGTCTCCCATGGAGGGCCATCCTGATAAGCTGGCAGACCTTATAGCGGACGCCCTTTTAGACGAGTTTATAAAAAAGGACCCTTACAGTAGGGTTTCCCTTGAGATCTTACTTATCTCCGGAATGACCTTGGTGGCTGGGCATGTTTCCACAGAAAGCTATGTGGATATCCCCGGCGTTGTAAGGCAAACCATAAAAGAGGTAGGCTATAGTAGAGCTGAGTATGGCTTTGATGCGGACTCTTCTGCCGTTTTAACTTCTATAGAGGAACAGAGTCCCGATATTGTGCTTGGCATATCCTCCGAAGGTGCCGGAGATACTGCCACCGTTGTAGGTTATGCTTGTTCCGACACAGAAAACTACATGCCTGTGCCCATAAGCTTAGCCCATAAGATATCTCAAAGGGTTTCCGAATTGAGGAAGTCTGGCAAAGCTCCCTTTTTACGCCCAGATGGTAAGGTCTTGATAACGGTCTTTTACGAGGATGATAAACCGGTTTTCGTTAAAGATGCCATAATCTTTTGCCAGCATGATCCCGATATATCCTTGGAAAAGCTCAGGGACTTTGTAATAGAAGAGGCGGTAAAGAAGGTAATACCGGAAAAGCTCATAAAAAGGGAAACGAGGATTTTGGTAAATCCCTCCGGTAGGTTTGTTCTTGGCGGTCCTGCCGCCGATGCAGGCCAAACGGGCAGAAAGATAGTATCCGACGCTTATGGTGATGTGGCCTATTCCGGTGGCAGTGCCTTTTCTGGAAAGGACCCTACCAAAACAGACAGGTCTGCCTCCTATTTGGCACGTATGATGGCAAAGCATGTGGTGGCCAGTGGTCTGGCTCAAAGGTGTATGGTTCAAATGGCCTATGCCTTTGGTATGAATGAGGTAATAGCCTTTGATATAGAAACCTACGGTACAGAAAGGGTGGAAAAGGAAAGGATAAAAAACAGACTCCTTGAAGTCTTTCCCACAAATCCCAAGAAGATGATAGAGTTCCTCGACCTTAGAAAGCCCCTATACAAGCAAACTGCATGCTATGGGCACTTTGGAAAGGAACATCTGCCTTGGGAAAAGTTAACCAAATTAGACCTCTTTTTAGAACTCCAACAGTAGGTCGATATAAACGGCACCGCCAAAGGCGCATATATCCTTGCCAAGGTTCTTATAAAGGCCATCATACCTGCCACCACCCGCCAAAGGCTGCCCCACCTTTGGATGGAAAAACTCAAAGACAACCCCCGTGTAGTAATCCTTTGACCTTATTTCGGAAAGGTCAAAGACTATGTTAAAGCCCTCAAGCCTTTGCGCTATATCCCTCAAACTTTGACAGGCTGGGGCAAATTCAGGGTACTTCTCCTCAAAGGATAAAAGTACTTCAAAACCTCCATTGTACAAAAGAAGGTCTTTCAAAGGTGGCACTTGGGACAAAAGGGAGAAATTCTTCTTCAATATAGCTTCCTTATAATGGTATCCATAACGCCTTAGCAACTCTTCCACTATTGCCACATGTCCAAGGCTAAGGGTAAGCTCTTCCATGCCGCAGGCTTTAAGGTAGTTGCCTATGGCTTGGATAACCTCCACCTCTGCGGAGATAGAGGGTTCGCCAAGGAATTCCACGCCCACCTGATAGCTTTCTAAACTACCGCTTGGCGAATATACATTACCCCAATAGAAAACCCTTAGGGGAAGGGGGAGTTCCTTTTGAAGGCTTAAAAACCTCGCAAGGCTTACCGTCCAATCTCTCCTAAGGCACAAGAGATTCCCATCTTGAAGACTGCCCACCACGAAGGGCTTTTCACCATAAACATCATGGTTGTATATCTCAAGGGAAGGCAACATTATAAACCGGTAATCTTTGAAAATCTCACAGGCTTTTAAAAAAAACTCCTTTAGCTTCTCTGAATCCTCAAAGTTAAAAAACCTTTCTTCGGGTGGTATCACTTTCATAAGGGATATTATACGTTGAATATGCTGGGATAAGAGATCATCTGTAAGGATTTCCAGTCTGCCTTTTTCACAAATTTCCCTATAAAGTAATTGGGCGGCTCTTGAAGTGCCCCCTACGAGGGAATTTCTCGTTCAACGTGTGTTTAAAGAAATGTTAAAATGATAAAAGTGGCAATCTACAAAAAGTTTTTAGCCTTTCTTGTAGGTTTTCTTACTGCAACCTTGGGTGGGCTTATAGGGCTTGGTGGAGCAGAGTTTAGGCTTCCCTTTCTTCTAAAGCTTTTCGACTTTCTTCCTTTACAGGCGGTTATAATAAACAAAGCTGTAAGCCTTGCTGTGGTTTCTTCCAGTTTCTTTTCAAGGCTTGGCGTTATTCCCTTTGATTTACTCGTGGAAAACCTGTATGTGGTCTTAAACCTGTTAAGCGGTAGCCT
Source organism: Aquificaceae bacterium (assembly GCA_046294875.1). Lineage (GTDB taxonomy): Bacteria > Aquificota > Aquificia > Aquificales > Aquificaceae > Pampinifervens. Next base: position 2,462 of record JBKBNZ010000029.1, read on the forward strand.
TTTGGGGGCTTGGATCGCCGCAGACTGGGCTACGAAGGTTCATAGTAAAACTCTCCAAAGGGTTATAGCGGTGCTTTTGGTTTTTATAGCCTTGGTCTTGTTTATGGAAGGGTATATAAAGGATGGGTTTTTTCGCCTTGAGCTTTCGGGTATAGCCCTTTATACAGCAGGCACCCTATCTGGCTTTTTTATAGGTATGGTGGCGGGCATTATGGGCGTTGCCGGTGGTGAATTGCTTATACCAACCATAATACTTCTTTACTCTTTAAACGTAAAATTAGCTGGCAGCCTTTCCCTTATGGTAAGCATTCCCACCATGATCCTTGCCTTTGCAAGGTATAGCAGGGACAGGAGTTTTTCTGTCTTAAAGGAAAACTTGTCCCTTTTGTTGTTTATGATCCTTGGGTCTTTTTTAGGCGGCTTTGTGGGTGGTCATATACTTCTTGGACGGCTTTCGGAAGTTGTAATAATTAATCTTTTAGTCCTCGTGCTTCTTATTTCATCCTATAAGGTTTGGAGACATTAATCTACCCTTGAAAAGGGGTTATAATTATATATTCCAGCGGGTGTGGCGGAACTGGCAGACGCGCAGGACTTAGGATCCTGTGGGCATAGCCCGTGAGGGTTCGACTCCCTCCACCCGCACCAAAAAGCAAGGAGGTTTGTATGAAAATCAGCGTAGAAGACAAGCAGGGATTGTTTAAAAGCCTAAAAGTAGAAGTGGAAGGCGAGATAGTAAGGGGTGCTTTAAATGAAGTCTATGAATATTTAAAACAAAATGCACATGTGGAGGGCTTTAGAAAGGGTAAAGCCCCATTGTGGATAATAAGGGCAAAGTTTAAAGAATACATAGAGGAAGAGGTGGGTAAAAAGGTAGCCAACGCCACCCTTGAAAGCGCTATAAGGGAAAGTGGCTTAAGGCCTGTGGCAGATATATACCTTGAAGAAGTAAAGCTTCAAGAACCCGAGCAGAAGGTAAGTTACAGCGTCTCCTTTGAAGTGCCGCCAGAGTTTGAATTGGCAAACCTTGAAAGCCTTGAAGTGGAAGTTGAAAAAGTGGAATTCAACGAGGACCTTGTAAAGGAAAGAATAGAAAGGATCCGTGAAGAGCGCGCCCTATGGGAACCCGTAGAAAGGGAGGTAAGGGAAGGAGATCTGGTAGTTATAGATTACAAAGTGGAAGATTTGGAAAGTGGCGAAACCACAGAGGGGGAAACCTCTGGTATACTTGGCACAAAGACATTTAGAGAGGAGATAGAAAGGGAGCTTCTGGGTAAAAAGGAAGGTGATAGTTTTGTGCTTGAAGACCTTACCCTTTATGACGTGGAAGGCAAACCTGCGGGGAAGGCAAAGGTGGAGATAAGAGTAAAAGGTGTAAAAGAAAAACATCTCCCCGAGCTTAACGATGATTTTGCCAAAGAGCTCGGGCTTGGAGAAACTTGGGAACAGGCTAAGGAAAAGATAATAGAGGAGTTAAAGGAAGAGCTTGAAAGTAGGAAAAAAGCCTTGGTGGAAGAGGCAGTAGCCAAAAAACTTATAGAAATGCATGAATTTGAAGTGCCTCAAACCCTGATACAAAGGGAGCTTTCCAACCTTGTACAAGCAAGGGTTTCAACCCTTTCTCAGTGGGGAATAGACCCCAAATACATTGATTACAGGTCTTTGGCTCAGGAGCTTTCTCCTCAAGCTTATTCCAACGTAAAGCTAAGGCTTATCCTTGACAAGTATGCGGTGGAGAAAAACATACAAGTGGAAGAGAGTGAAATAGAGAAAAAACTACAGGAACTTTCTCAACAGTACGGAAGGTCTCCCCAAGAGTTAAAAGAGTTTTTCCAAAGAGAGAAATTGCTCCATGTGTTGGAAGAGGATGTGAAAAGAGAGAAGGCTTTTTATGATATAGTTTCAAAGGTAGTGGTAAAGGAAAAGGAGGAAAAGAATGAAAATACTTGATCAACTTGTTCCCATAGTTATAGAGCAAACACCAAGAGGTGAAAGGGCTTATGATATATACTCAAGGCTTTTACAGGATAGGATAGTGCTTCTTGGCTATCCCATTGACGACCATGTGGCAAACCTAATAGTTGCCCAGCTTCTCTTTTTGGAAGCCCAAGACCCCGATAAGGATATATACCTTTACATAAACTCTCCCGGCGGTTCTGTAACCGCTGGCATGGCCATATACGACACCATGCAGTACATAAAGCCCGACGTGGTTACCATATGCTTAGGTCAGGCGGCGTCTATGGGTGCCGTTCTTCTGGCGGCTGGTGCCAAAGGCAAAAGGTATGCCTTGCCCCATTCAAGGATAATGATCCACCAACCCCTTGGAGGTATAACAGGACAGGCAACGGATATAATTATCCATGCAGAGGAGATAAAAAGGATAAAGCACATGCTTAACGAGATACTTGCCAAGCACACGGGACAACCTTTAGAAAGGATTGAAAGGGATGTGGAAAGGGACTATTTTATGTCTGCTGTAGAGGCTATGGAGTACGGATTAGTGGATAAGGTTATAGAGAAAAGGAGTTAATATGACAAAGAAAAACCAAGAAAATCGCTGTTCTTTTTGTGGGCGTTCAAGCCATGAAGTTTTGGTGCTTATAGCGGGACCCAATGATACCTTTATATGTGATAGGTGTGTAGAAGCTTGCAATGCCATAATAAAGGAGCAGAAAAAACACCTAAACAGGTATGTTTCTAAGGAAATACCCACGCCAGAAGAGATAAAGCAAGAGCTTGATAAGTATGTTATAGGACAGGAAAGGGCAAAGAAAACCCTTTCTGTGGCTGTTTATAACCATTACAAAAGGATAAGGTCAAAGGAGCTTGGGCTTTCCTTTGATGACGTGGAAATAGAAAAAAGCAATATACTTCTTATAGGTCCAACGGGCTCTGGCAAAACCCTGTTGGCAAAAACCCTGGCAAAGATCCTTGAAGTGCCCTTTGCCATAGCGGACGCCACCTCTTTAACGGAGGCTGGCTACGTAGGCGAGGATGTAGAAAATGTGCTTGTGAGGCTTCTTCAGAACTGTGGCTATGACGTTAAACAGGCTCAAAAGGGCATAGTTTATATTGATGAGATAGATAAGATAGCTAAAAAGTCTGGTATAAACCCCTCTATAACCCGTGACGTCTCTGGTGAGGGTGTTCAGCAGGCTCTTTTAAAGATCTTGGAAGGCACCATAGCCAACGTGCCTCCTCAAGGTGGTAGAAAACATCCCCACCAAGAGTTTATACAGGTGGATACGACGGATATCCTCTTTATATGCGGTGGAGCCTTTGTAGGCCTTGAGGAGATAGTTAAGCACAGGCTTGGAAAATCTGTGGTAGGCTTTGAGGCGGATCTAAAGAGGTTTGAAGGCGAGGAGAACCCTTTACACTTTGTTGAGGTGGATGACCTTATACACTTTGGCCTTATACCAGAATTTGTAGGAAGATTGCCGGTTATAGCGGTCCTTGATGAGTTAAAAGAAGAGGACCTGGTAAGGGTCTTGGTAGAACCTAAAAATTCCCTTGTAAAGCAGTATAAAAAACTCTTTGAAATGGAAGGCGTGGAGCTTGAATTTACAGAGGATGCCCTTGTGGAGATAGCAAAAGAGACCATAAGGAGAAAAACGGGCGCAAGAGGTTTAAGGGCAATAATGGAGGAGCTCATGCTTGACGTTATGTTTGAGCTGCCATCCTTGAAAGATGTTAAAAAGGTACTGATAAACCAAGAGGTGGTAAAGAAAAGGCTAAAGCCTATGTATATTATGGAAAAGGCGGTATAAATGTGTTATCATAAAGACAGGAGGATGTTATGAAAAAATATCTTTTTGCCCTTTTTTTAGTTGGAAACGTAGCCCTTGCCCAGCAAAAGTTTGCCTGCGTTGACCCTAACAGGATCTTGTCCGAATCCCAGGTGGTAAAGGCAAAAGAAGCTCAGCTAAGGTCAAAGGTGGAGGAGTACCAAAAACAACTTGACCAGATCAACAAAAAGCTTGAGGATCTAAGGAAGCAAATAGAAAACAGAGCCATATCCCAGAATGTGAGAGAACAGAAGATAAAAGAATACCAAAAAGCGGAAGCAGAAGGCATGGAATTGCAACAAAAGGCCCAAAGGGAGCTTTTAGAAATAAAGGGTAAAATGGAACAGGATATAGCAGACAAAGTAAAGGGCATAGCGGAAGATATAGCCAAGAGGCAAGGTTTTACTGGCATTTTTGATTGTTCTGCCTTTTTGTATATATCTCCAGAGATTGACATAACCAAGGAGGTTATACAAAGGCTTGACTCTGAAAAATGAAGCTTGATAAATTGGCGGAACTTTTAGAGGGTGAGCTTTTTGGTGATGGGGATTTTGAAATTCTTTCCATCTCTACACCGCAAAGGCCAAAAGAAAATAGCGTAATATTTTGCCAAAGCGCAAAAGAAGCACAAGCCTTAAAAGGCCTTAAAGTGGCTTTGGTGATCGCCCAGGATATAGACTTCCCCAATTACATCAAAGTTAAAGATGTAAAGCTTGCCCTTGCCAAGGCTTTAAATTTCTTTTACCCAGAAAAACATCCCACAGGCATATCTCCAAAAGCTCACATAGAAGAAGGAGCATACATAGGTAAAGAGGTCTATATAGGTCCCTTTGTTTATGTGGGTAAAGAGGTTGTTATAGAGGATGGTGTTAAGGTTTATCCCTTTTGCTATATAGGAGATGGTGTAAGGATAGGTAAAAACAGTATTCTTTTTAGCGGCGTGCATATATACCCACGTTGTGTTATAGGGGAAGGTGTAAGGATACACAGCGGTTCTGTTATAGGGTCGGACGGTTTTGGATATCATATAACTCAAGAGGGTATAATTAAGCTAAACCATGTAGGTAAGGTTCTTATAGAGGATTTTGTGGAGGTCGGTGCCAACTCTTGCATAGACAGGGCTTTGATAGACGAGACCCTTATAGGAAAAGGCACAAAAATAGACAACCTTGTACAGATAGGTCATAACTGCTGCATAGGCCAAGAGAACATACTTGTATCTCAGGTGGGTTTATCGGGAAGTGTAAAGACTGGAAAGGGTGTTATTTTGGCAGGTCAGGTGGGAGTGGCAGACCATGTGGAAATAGGAGACAGAGCTATCATAACAGGAAAGGCTGGCGTTTCCAAAAGCTTGGAAGGTGGAAAAGTCTATGGGGGTGTTATTCCTGCCATGGAATGGTCTAAGTGGAAAAGGATATATGCCTATATTTTAAAGCTTCCAGAGCTATTTAAGGAGAAAAGGCATGGTAATAAGGATAGCCCATAGCCCAGATTCTGACGATGCCTTTATGTTTTATGCCCTAACCAGCGGCAAGGTTGACACAGAGGGGCTCGAAATACAGCATGTGCTTGCAGACATAGAAACTTTGAACAGAGAGGCCCTGAGGGGAACCTACGAAGTCTCCGCCATCTCTTTCCATGCTTATCCTTACGTGGCGGACAAGTATTTGGTACTTCCCAGTGGTGGCAGCGTGGGAGAAGGTTATGGTCCCTTGGTAGTTTCAAAGGAAGATTTAAGCACTCTTAAGGGAAAAAGGATAGCGGTGCCCGGTAAGCTTACCACCGCCTACCTTGTTTTAAAACTATACCAGCCAGAGTTTGAAGAGGTTATTATGCCCTTTGATACCATTTTGGAAGCTGTAGAAAAGGGTTCTGTGGATGCGGGCTTGATAATCCACGAGGGACAACTTAGTTATGCGGATAAGAACCTTAAAAAAGTGGTAGACCTTGGAGAGTGGTGGAAAGAAGAAAGGGGCTTGCCCTTGCCTTTGGGATGTAATGTGATAAGAAAAGACCTTGGGTGGGACCTTATTAAGAAGATGGAAAGGCTTATGAGGAAAAGCATAAAGTACGCCCTTGAGAATAAAGAGGCTGCCCTCGAGTTTGCAAAGAACTATGCAAGGGATATAAAGGAAGACAAAGCCAGAATAGAGAAGTTTGTCGGCATGTATGTAAATGAAAGGACCTTGGATTATGGAGAAGATGGCAGGCAGGCGGTAAAACTTTTGCTACAGTTGGGTATAGAAAGAGGTATAATTAAAGCTGATATGCCTCATACTATTTTTAGCGATGAGGTGGTAATCTAATGGCTATGTTTCCAGAAGAGCTCAAGGAGAAATTAAAGGAACATATGGAGTACTTCCCAAGAAAGGAGCAGTCCATACTTCTTTGTCTTCATGAAATACAGGACTATTACGGGCATATACCAAGCTTTGCCCTTGAGGAACTATCACAACTTTTAGAGTTGCCCCTTAGCCATGTGGATGGGGTTGTTTCCTTTTATGATATGTTTGATAGGGCGGAGCCTGCAAAGCATCGTATAAGGGTTTGTATAAGCGTTGTCTGCGGTCTTATGAAATCTTCTGAAGTCCTAAAGGCCATGAAAGAGCTTCTTGGGATATCTTTGGGAGAGACCACGAAGGACGGTAAATTTAAACTATTAGGTGTTCAATGTATAGGGGCATGTTCCGAAGCTCCCTGTTTTATGATAGACGACGACACCTATAAATTTGAATCAAAGGAGAAACTCCATGAGATCCTATCCCGTTACACCTAACATATACGCAGAAACGACCCTTAACCTGCTTTTAAAGAGGGCAAAAAAGCCCAAGGTTCATACCATTGAGGAATATCTAAAAGATGGTGGCTATAAGGCTTTAGAAAAGGCTTTGAATATGGACCCTATGGAGATAATAGAGTGGGTGGATAAAAGTCAGTTGAGGGGAAGGGGTGGTGCAGGTTTCCCAACGGGAAGAAAGTGGAAGTTTGCAGTACAAAACCCTGCACCAAGGTATCTTATATGCAACGCGGACGAGTCGGAACCCGGAACCTTTAAAGACAGGATCCTTATAGAAAGAGACCCCCACCTTTTGATAGAAGGTATGATCATATCTGCCTACGCCATAGGCGCAAACCAAGCTTTTATATACATAAGAGGAGAATACCCAGCAGGCTACTATATACTAAGGGATGCCATAGAAGAGGCTAAAAAGAAGGGCTTTTTAGGTAAAAACATACTTGGCTCTGGCTTTGACCTTGAGATATACGTGGCAAGAGGTGCGGGTGCATACATATGCGGCGAAGAGAGCGCTCTAATAGAATCCCTTGAAGGTAAAAGGGGTTTTCCGAGGATAAAGCCACCTTTTCCGGTTCAATACGGTCTTTTTGGTAGGCCTACGGTGGTAAACAACGTAGAAACTCTCTGTAATATTCCCCTTATAGTAGGCATGGGCTGGGAAGAGTATAAATACATAGGCCCCAGCGATTACCCCGGTCCAAAGCTTTTCCCTGTGAGTGGAAAGGTGAAAAAGCCCGGTGTTTATGAACTTCCTATGAACACCACCCTTAGAGAAGTTATCTTTAAGTATGCGGGAGGAACTATTGGGAATAAAAAGGTAAAGGCTGTATTTTCTGGAGCCTTGGACTGCTTCTCTCAAGAGGAGCTGGACACTCCCATGGATTACTCACCTTTCGGTTTTGGTGGAACGGGTACGGTTATAGTGCTTACAGAGGATGACGATATAGTCAAGGCTTGCCTTTTGGTGGCAGAGTTTTATGCCCATGAAAGCTGTGGGCAATGCACACCTTGTAGAGTTGGAAGCAGAGAGCAAGCCTATCTACTTGAAAGAATAATCCACCATGAGGCCGATGAAAAAGACTGGGAAGCCTTTGACTTTGTGAATTCTCATATACAACCCACCTCCATATGTGGCCTTGGAGCCGTGGCAGGCAGGCTAATCCGACAAACTATGAAGAAGTTCCCAGAAGAATGGGAAAGATATAAAAAGCTACTCAAAGTTGGCGTATGAGGAAAGCCCTTTTATTGCTTCTTATATTCTCTTCCTTTAGTTTATCCCAGGAAGGAAACTGCACAACCAACCCCCTTAAAGATAAAGAGTATTGCAGGTACTTTTGGAGCCTTTGCAAAAGCCTTGGATTGAAAAGGCTTGATGGTATAAGGGCCTGTCTTGAAAGAAGTCAAAGCTATGAAGAAGGTCTAAGGTGCTTTGAAAGGTCTTGGCTGGAGGACCTTTTTAGCAGATAAAATCATCTTAGCTTTAAGGTGGCAAGGGTTATAATACCAAGAAGTATGGAGATTATCCACATCCTTACCACTATCTTTGGCTCTGGAACCCCCGAAAGCTCAAGGTGGTGATGAAAGGGAGCCCTTTTAAAGAGCCTTTTGCCTTTGGTGATTTTGAAATAGGCTACCTGTAAGATAACCGATAAGGTTTCAAAAACAAAAACGCCGCCCGCTATAGGTAAAAGAAGCTCCGATTTTGATATTAGGGCTATTACACCAAGCCCAGCGCCCAAGGACAAAGCCCCCACATCCCCCATAAAAAGCTGTGCAGGAAAGGAGTTAAACCACAAAAATCCAAGCCCCGCACCCACTATGGCAAAGCATAAGATAGCCAAATCTCCGGCATAGGGTACGTAGGGGATGTTTAGATAATTGGCAATACCCGCGTGGCCTACAGCATAAGATACAGCCCCAAGGGCTGCCGCAGTGGTCATAACGGGGCCTATTGCCAAACCATCCAGTCCGTCGGTAAGATTGACTGCGTTGGAAGAGGCAACTATAACCAGCATGGCAAAGGGTATATAAAATATACCAAGGTCTAACTGAAGCTCTTTAAAAAGAGGAAAATAAAGCTTTGAATTTACACCACCATGGAGGTAAATGAAGAAAGAGGTAAAGCCTGCAACCAAAAGCTGAGCCATAAACTTCTTTTTTGCTGATATGCCCTTTTTGTTTTTTAACTTTACCATATCGTCCCAAAGGCCTATAAGGGCAAAGCCAAATATACAGAAGGATATTATCCAAAAATACACAAGGTCAAGCCTCATAAGTAAAAGACAAGAGAGAAGTATGGATAGCACTATTATGATCCCGCCCATCGTGGGTACATACCTTTTTACCAAATGACCCTCGGGAGTGTACTCTCTTATATAACCTTTAAGAAGCCTTTGGATGGCTTTCATTTTTTGCATAAAGATGGGCGTAAGGATCAAGGTTACTGCAAAGGCAAGCAAAAGGGCAAGGAAAGACCGAAAGGTTATGTATTTAAATACGTTAAAGGCAAAGAAGTAATCTCTTAGGTAGAGGGCTATATGGTATAGCATCTTAGCACCTGTTTCTGCTTAAAAGTCTATCTAAGATTATGGCTGCTGCGTTTCTTACGGAAAGATGATTCCAGTCTCCCGCTCCATAAATGGGTTCAAGGATGTAGTCAAAGGTACTCATAAGGGATGGGGGAATGCCATAGCCAGTGCCAAAAACTATAAGAAAATCCCTTTCCCTTTTGTGTATCTCCTCCGATAACTCCTTGTAAGATATGGTGTTGGGATAGGTCCTTGCATCGGTACCCACTATCAGAGGTTTTTTCCCCCTTTTTGAGATAATATCCTCTATTACCTCATCAAAGGTGTAGCATAGCTTTACCAACTTAACCACCTCATTTCTTGTAGGGTTTGTTTTGTAGCCCTCTTCCGAGAGCCAATACTCTATCTGCTTGTTTATTATAAGCCTTTGCCCATCTACCGGCTGGACTATATAGTAGGTGTTTATCTCGTAGGCTCTTGCAGGCCTTGCTATGTCGTGTAAGTCCATGGTGGTAAAGGAGGTTATTATGGTTTTGCCCTCCCTATCCATGGCAGGAAAGTGTAAAAGGGCGATAAACACATTATGGTTTATCATAAAGTTTTTATTATACCATGTTGCTGTTCTACAGGCGTGGAGGCTTGGGAGATACCCTTTTGACCTTTCCCATACTTGAGATGCTCAAAAGGTCTGGTAAAAGGATATGGGCTGTGGGAAATACGGACTATTTTCTTATAGCAAAGGAAGTAGGATGGGTGGATTTTGTAAGCTCTGAGATGCCCCAGAGGGACTTTGAGGAAAGGATCCTTTTATCTCACGAGGGCGATCTAAAACCTTTTCCCCAAAAGAGGGAATGGATAGTTAATTATTACCTACGGAGTTTGAAGCTTAAGCATACCTTTTCAAAGACCTTGCCCGTAGGAGCTCTTGAAAAGAACCCCCTTAAAGGCTATGCTGTGCTTCATCCATCAAGCGGGTCTTTTAAGAAAAACCCTCCCCTTGAACTTTTCCTTTGGATAGAGGACTTTTTAAAGAAAGAAGGCTTTAAAACCATATACCTTATCGGTGAAGCAGACCAATGGTTAAAGGCTTATGTGAAAAACTACTGGGAAAGCTTCTCTCCCTTAGAAATGGCAAAGGCCTTAAAGGAGGCAAGGCTCTTCGTAGGGAACGACAGCGGAGTCTCTCACCTTGCCAGCTATTGCGGTGTGCTTAGTTTTATCTTCTATGGTCCCACCGATTTTACAGTTTGGAAGCCCATAGGAGAAAAAAGCCACATCGTAAGCGCCAAGCTTCCCTGTAGCCCCTGCTTTCCCCATGTATGCTCTCAAAGGGAATGCCTTGATGCTTACCTACTCTTCAAAGGATTTTTAAAGGCTTACAGGAAAGTGTTCAATATCTCTTCCCCTTACAAGGACAACCTCTAAGCGGTAATCCTCGGCAGGATTTTTACAAAGGTACTCCTCCATACACCTTATAATTCTCCTTAGCTTTCTATAATCTATCCTCTCCACGGGATCTCCAAAGCTTTTACTTTTGCCACCCTTGACCTCTACGAAGATCACCGTATTATCCTTTTGGGCTATTATGTCTATCTCTCCCTCCCTGCAGTGATAGTTCTTTTTTATTATTCTATAGCCAAGGCTTCGCAAATATTCTACCGCTCTATCTTCAAACTCTGCACCCTTCCTCAAGGCTTTGAAAGATCTCCTCCGGTTTTACGGTTGCTGTTCCCAGCTTGCTTACTACGATGCCGGCGCATACGTTGGCAAACTCACAGGCCACATCCCAATCTAACCCAATAAGGGC
>JBKBNZ010000030.1:0-12892 GCA_046294875.1 Aquificaceae bacterium
AGCCTCCTGTACGGGCCCCTTTACATTTACAAATACCAACCTTATTCCCTTTTTCTTCAGATCTTGATGAAAATCATGAAGCACCTCCAAAGCTGTACCATCTATGTAGTTTATAGATTCACCATCTATAACCAAGTATTTAAGGGCGGGTTTTTCTTCCACTATTTCCCTTATTTGTGCAAGTATGTTTTCCACATTGGCATAGTAAAAGGATGCTTCCGGCCTTACCATTTCAATCTGGGGACAGGTGGGCAAGCCGTTGGCTTCTGCGTTAACAAAGGTACTGCTAACAGGATCCCTTGACATCCTTACTATCCTTGGATATAGGCTTCTCCACAGGAACAAGGAAAGGGAAAGGAATATGCCTATAAAGATAGCATAGTCGGGCTTCATGATAAAAGAAAGAGCAAAGGTTGCGGTGGCGGATATTCCATCATATCGATTGGTCTTCCAAAGATGGATAAATTGATGGGGCTTTACAAGGCTTATAACGGCGGTTATAACAATGGCGGATAGAACAGCCCTTGGTAGATAGTAGAGGAGAGGTCCTGCCAACAATAGGGTAAGAATTACAAAGCTGGCGCTTATTATGTTTGCCATGCCCGTTTTTGCGCCCGCTTGAAAATTGACCGCAGAACGTGAAAAGGAACCGCTCACTGGAAAGCTTTTAAAGAAGGAGCCTACAAGGTTGGCAAGCCCCTGGCCTGTAAGCTCTTGGTTAACGTCCAGTTTTTGCTTTGTCTGGCTTGCTATAAATTTAGCTATGGCGTAAGCTTCCATAAAACCAACGAGGGCCACTATAAAGGCTTTGCCCAATATCCTATCCAAAAGGTCAAGGTCTATGGAAGGAATGGAGGGTATAGGTATACCCCTTGGAATATCCCCCACCACTCTAATCCCATAGCTTTCAAAGGAAAAGAAGTAGGACAATGCGGTAAATAGGACAACGGCTATGAGGGCGGAAGGTATATTTCTGTTTATTTTCCTTAGCCCTACTATGATGATTATGGAGGTGATTCCCACAATAAGGGTATAGGGGTTTGTTTTTGGTAGGTTTATAAATATCTCGTAAAGGTTTTGAAAGATAAGCTCCTTTTGTTCAACTTTTATGCCCAAAAGGGCGGGGACCTGGGTAGTCATAATGATTATGGCTGCCGCGTTGGTAAAACCTATTATTATTGCGTGGGATACAAAGTTCACAAGGAAGCCCAGCCTAAAGATGCCTATGAGAAGCTGGATTATACCTGCGAGGAAGGCCATTAAAATAGCAAGCTCTATAAACTTTTCCTCACCGGGCTTTGCATAACTGGTTAAGGATACAAAGGTAAGAAAAGCCACTATGGCTACGGGACCTGTTGCCAACTGGGCGGAGCTTCCAAAGAGGGCTGCAATTATCACAGGTATGGAGGCTGCATATAGACCATAAACGGGTGGAAGACCTGCAATAAGGGCATAAGCCATGGATTGAGGTACAAGAACCACCGCAACGGTAAGCCCTGCTACAAGGTCTTTGGTGAAGTACTCTCGCCTGTAATCTTTTAACCAGCGAAGAAATGGGAAGATCCTCTCCATGATAATAATTATCCTATGAAAGCCTTCTTAAGGTATAAGCTATTCCTTATAATTTTATAAGCTACGCTTAATTTAGAGGGTGTTTGAGGTCTAATTTCCAGCCTGTTCTTTTTTGCAGTAACACACGAGGGGATCTACCCTTCGGCGTACTATCACGAAAAATCTAAAATTTTTCCATACACCTCTACATAATATAACTATGCTGGGGGATTGGATCAAAAGGTTAAAGGAAGCCTCCAAAAGCAGGGCTGTGTTGGTGGAGGGCAAGAGAGACCGAGAAGCCCTTGTCAAGCTTGGTGTAAGAAACATCTTTACTCTTGAGGGCAAAAGGTTCTCTGATCTGCCAGACCTTTTGGAGGGTTACAGAGAGGTTATACTGCTTTTTGACCTTGACAAGCACGGGGAAAGGATCAACCAAAGGGTAAAGACCCTTTTGGCTTCCCAGGGATATATTTTAATAGAAGAGTTTAGAGAGGAGCTACGTAAAAATGGAATTCTTTACGTGGAGGATTTAAATGGAGAAAAGTGGAGTACTAACCGCTCTGATGGTACAGGATAGGATAATAAGGTATAGCCTTCAGATGTTTGAAATGCTCCAAAAAGAGGTAAAGGCAGATATAGAGGAACTCAATTTTTTAGTTGATGCTTGCTCTTTGGGGGAAGAGGAGATAAGTACCTTTAAAAGCCTTCTGCAAAGGGTAGAGAAAAGACTTTTCTCAGCTTTTAAAGAAACCATAGAGTATCTCTACGACCTTTATGAGGTTTTCAACTTTGAAATAACTTTGTTGGCAACAATTCCCGAAGAACTTCTAAGGGAAGTGGAAAGGCTAAATATTCCAAACTCTATAAATGCAAAGATGGAGGAGGTACTAAGCTTTATAGAAGACCTTTTGCAATTAGAGGAAAAAAGCCAAAAGCTTTACGCTTTGTTAACACCTTTTCGCACTTACAGGGAGGTTATAAAACACGCCTTGGAATTTAATAAACAGCTTTTTGAGCATCACCTTCAGAAGATAGAATAAGTTCAAGCACCTTCTTTGCTGCGTGCTGTTGCGCTAATTTTTTACTTTTACCCTTGGCGGTAGCCCTATATTCCCTTATGCTACATTCTACTTCAAAAACTTTGCTGTGGTGGGGCCCCTCTATGTTCACAACTCGGTACGTGGGTCTTTCCTTCCACCTTTTTTGAGTTTCTTCCTGAAGTAGGGTTTTATAATCCCTTTTGTATTCATCTCTTTTAACCGATTCTACGATCCTATTTTTGTATAGTTTGCAAAAAAGCTCCCTTGCCTTATCCACAGACCTTCCACAGTCAACGTAGATGGCAGCCCAGAGGGCTTCAAAAGTGTCCGCCATAAGGGATGGGCTAACATGGTTGCTTCTTTTTCTCCCTCCCAGAAGAAGGTACATATCCAGAGAAAGCTCCTCCGCCAACTCATATAGAAAGTCTTCGCTTACAAAGTAAGATTTCATCATGGCAAGCTCCCCCTCGGAGGCGTTGGGAAATTCTTTTATGAGAAGGTCCACCACAAAAAGGTTTATAAGAGAATCCCCAAGGAACTCCAAAGTTTCGTAGCTTTTAAGACCATACTCACCTGCATAGGATTTGTGGGTAAGAGCCTGTGTTAGGAGGCTTTTGTCCCTGAAGCAATAACCGAGGGCTTTTTCAAGTTCTTCAAAGCTTTTTGAAGAGGAGGCAGGCATTGGTTCCACCAAAGCCAAAGGAGTTGGAAAGGGCATAGTTTACCGGATATTCTATTGCTTTGTTAGGTACATAGTCAAGGTCGCACTCAGGGTCTGGGTTTTCTAAGTTTATAGTTGGTGGGATTATACCCGTCTGTATGGTCTTTACCGTGGCTATTGCTTCCACCGCTCCCGCTGCTCCCAAAAGGTGCCCTATCATAGATTTGTTGGAGCTTATTTTAAGCTTATAGGCATGTTCTCCAAAGAGCCTTTTTATTGCCAAGGTTTCTGATTTGTCGTTCAAAGGAGTGGATGTACCATGGGCGTTTATGTAGTCTATTTCTTCGGGTTTAACTCCTGCATCTTCTAAGGCAAGTTTCATGCACATGTAGGCACCCTCGCCATCGGCGCAGGGAGCGGTAATATGATAGGCATCGTCGGTGGCACCATAGCCCACAAGTTCTGCGTATATTTTGGCTCCCCTTGCCTTGGCATGCTCGTATTCTTCCAACACCAAAATACCAGCACCCTCACCCATTACAAAACCATCCCTATCTCTATCAAAGGGTCTGGAGGCCTTTTGGGGCTCATGGTTTCTCGTGGATAAAGCTCTCATAACGGCAAAGCCTGCAACTCCCAAAGGTGTAATGGCACTTTCGCAACCGCCCGCTATGGCAACGTCAATATCCCCCTTTTGTATAAGCCTCATGGCATCCCCTATGGCATGATTACCTGTAGCGCAGGCAGAAACTACGCAGTAATTGGGCCCCTTAAAGCCATATCGTATCGCCACCAAACCGCTTGCCATGTTGGATATTCCATAAGGTATAAAGAAGGGTGATACCCTCCGAGGCCCCTTTTCCATTAAAACCTTTTGCTGCTCTTCAATATCCCTTAGGCCACCTATGCCTGTACCTATTATTACACCGACTTTATACGGGTCAAAGCTGCTTTCCATAAGGCCGCTGTCTTTTATCGCCTCTTCTGCGGCAGCCACGGCAAACTTGATAAAGTCGGAGACTTTTTGGGCTTCCTTCTTGTCAAAGTACCTTTCCGCTTCAAAGTCTTTTACCTCTGCGGCAATATGGACGGTGAGCCCGGCCTCTATGGGGTCAAAGCTTTTTATTATGTCTATCCCGCTTACGCCCGCTATAAGGTTAGACCAAAACTTTTCTACACCGGTGCCTATGGGAGAAACAACTCCCAGGCCCGTTATTACCACTCGCCTCTTCAAGCCTTCACCTTCTCCTTAAGGTAATCTATGACGTCTCCAACGGTTCTTATCTTTTCTGCATCCTCATCCGGTATTTCGATGCCAAACTCTTCTTCAAAGGCCATTATAAGTTCTACCACGTCAAGAGAGTCTGCTCCAAGGTCTTCTACAAACTTGGCAGAAGGGTTTAACTTTTCTACTTCCACTCCCAACTGGTCTGCTATGATCTCCTTTATCCTCTGCTCCAGGTCCATATTCTACCTCCTTGCTTATGATGTTTAACTATTATACCACAAAAGGAATTAAATTGACTCGGCGTCTAAAGTGCTATAATATCTACCATGGCAGGACATAGTCACTGGGCGCAGATAAAACATAAGAAGGCAAAGATAGACGCACAGAGGGGCAAAATATTCACAAAGATCATCCGTGAGATAACGGTGGCAGTCAGAGAAGGAGGCCCAAATCCAGATACAAACCCAAGGCTTAGGACTGCTATAGAAAATGCAAGGAAGGTAAACATGCCCTCGGAGACCATAGAAAGGGCTATAAAGAAGGGAACGGGAGAGCTCGGTGGGGAGAACTACGAGGAGGTGCTCTACGAAGGCTATGCTCCCAACGGCGTAGCCCTAATGATCCTAACCTACACCGATAACAGAAATAGAACCACTTCTGAAATAAGGCATACACTTTCTAAACACGGTGGAAATCTGGGTTCTTCGGGTTGCGTATCCTTTCTCTTTGACAGGGTGGGCGTAGTTGAAGTTCCAAAGGAAAGCATAGGGGAGGATGAGCTCTATGAGAAGGCAATAGAAGCTGGAGCGGAAGATGTGGAGGTGGGTGAAATAAACTACACTATATACACAAAGCCAGAAGACCTATACCAAGCTAAAGAATCACTTACTTCCATGGGTGTGCAGGTGGAAAGGGCAGAGATAGCTTACAAGCCCAACACTTTGGTGCAAATAAACGACGTAGAAACCGCCAAAAGGATCTTTAAGCTTATTGAAGCCCTTGAAGACCTTGACGATGTGAAGGAAGTTATAGCCAACTTTGACATACCAAAGGAGATAATGGAGGCAATTCTTTAGAAGACCCTATTCAACAAAACCACAAGGAAGAAGGCTATGCTTATGTACCCATTTACTGTGAAAAAGGCTTTGTTTATCTTTGAAAGGTCGTAGGGCTTTATCAAGGAATGTTCGTAGTATAAAAAGCCACCTATAGCCAGAAGTCCTAAAAGATATAAAAATCCCAAAAACTCCACCTTAAACAACAAAAGCAGCAAAAAGAAAAAGGTCAATACATGGAAAAACCTTGCTATTATTAGAGATCCTTCTATGCCAAACTTTACGGGGATAGACTTTAGACCATGGCTTTTATCAAACTGGTAATCTTGCAAAGCGTACAAGATATCAAAGCCTGCCACCCAAAAGCCCATAGCCAAGCCAAGGATTATAGCAGTCAAAGAAACTCTTTCGTTAAAGGCTATATCCACAGCCATAGGTATAAGCAAATAGACCATACCAAGCACAAGATGGGGGTAGTAGGTTATCCTCTTTGCATAAGGATAAAACCAAAGCAAGAAGAGAACAATAGGAGCCAACAGGAAGGCATAGAAGTTTATCATAAGAGCAGAAAAGAGAAATATAAGGGATGAGATAAAGATAAGCCTTTTTATCTCCTCTTGGGAAACTTCGCCCTTTGCATGTACCCAATCTTTTGTCCTTGGGTTTAGCCGATCTATGGGTAAGTCTATAAGGCGGTTAAGCGCCATTCCTGCAGTTCGGGCGCTTATAAAGGCAGAAAGCATCCAAAAGAGCTTCCAAAGGGAAGGCATACCTTTATATAGGATCACAAGGCTTGCAAGGGCAAAGGGCAAGGCAAAGATAGTATGTTCAAACTTGGTAAGTTCAATGTACTTCTTCATATGTCAAATATAACTTCCGCCACCCACGTATCTCCTTCCTTTTCTACCCTTAGGTCGTGGTATGTGGCGGCTTTTATTACCAGGTTGGGCTCGTGCTCTTGTGGGTTATACTTGGAGCCTACGAGTTTTACCTTGGCGTAGTTAGAAGTTAGCTTTACAACTTCGCAGGAAGAGGCTATAAAAAGCTGGCTATCGTGCAAAACAAGAGCCATGTTTATAAGGTCTGCCAGAAGAAAGGGCATTTCTGAGGTGGCTTCTATAAACTGGGCTTCTTCTTGGGGCACATTTTGTATGGGTGTTATCTCGTTAAAGGTGGCCAGTATACTCTTGCATATGAGCTCTTGAAGGCTTCTTGCCCTTACCCTTATGCCTGCATCCGCAGTTATGCGGTCTATAGTCTCGTAGAAACTCATAGCCCAAGCACGTCAAGCATGGAATAAAAGCCTGGCTCTTTCCCCTTTATCCACCGGCCTGCCTCTATGGCACCCCTTGCAAATATATCCCTTGAAGATGCCCTGTGGGTTAGTTCTATCCTTTCTCCAAAGCCGAAGAAGTAAACAGTATGCTCGCCTACCACATCACCGCCCCTTAGGGCCATTATTCCTATCTCCTGCGACCTTTCGGATATACCTTCTCTACAAAAGATCCTCTTTTCTATGTTTAACTCCCTTGATAGGATCTCTCCAAGCTTTACGGCGGTACCGCTCGGGGCATCCTTTTTAAAGCGATGGTGGATTTCAAGCACCTCCACATCAAAGCCCTTATCCTTTAAAACTTTACTTGCTATCTCTACAAGCTTAAAGAGGAGATTAACTCCAAGGCTCATGTTGGGTGAAAGTAGTATGGGAGCATTCTTAGAGTAGGATCTTATCTCCTCTATCTCTTGAGGTGTAAAGCCCGTTGTGCCTATAACCGTGCCCTTGCCCGCAAGGGCAGAAAGCTTGGCGTGGGAAACAGCCGCAGTAGGATTTCCAGAAAATTCTATAACCACATCACCCAAGGGCAGTACATCTTCAAGCCTTGATGTTAAAGGTATACCCCTTAACTCTGTTATTCCAGAGGCTTCTCCCAGGTCGGGAGATACAATACAGTTTGGATTTTCAACTCCCGCAACCACTTGGAAGTCAGAATACTCAGGGGAAAGCCTAAGGATACTTCTTCCCATCCTTCCGAGGGCACCACAAACTATGGCCTTTGTCATTCTTCCTCCCCTTCTCCAAAGATCATATCTTCAAGCTCTTCTACCGCCTCTTCCGCTTGGTCTGGAGGAACCACAGAGGGATAAAGGGCTACTTGAATACCTTCCGTAAAAAGGAACTTGCTTAGGATCTCCTGAAGCTTTTCCACCTCCTCGGGTGTTAGGTCGCCCCTTATGCTTTCCTCAACGGGCTTGTTGGTAAAGAAGAATCCTACCAAGCTAAAGGGAACTGCGTAAAGTTGTTCTTCCATGACACTCTCCTTTTTTGTTTTGTAGAAGTTATTATAACACGCCAAGCTTTTAAAACAATATAACTCTACACCGAGTGGGAAATTTCTATCTAATTTTCACAGCTCAGGTTTCCCCCTTCCCCTGTCTTGGGATTTGGCTGATGCCCTTTCTTTGGATTTTTGAAACAAACTCACAGACCCTTGACATTTTATAATATATGGCTAAAATAATCTTATAGAAAAACTTTAAGGAGGTGTAAGCCATGAGAAGAGGACTTATGGTGTGGAGCCCTTTTGCAGAGCTTGAGCGTATAAGAAGGGAGTTTGATAGGCTCCTTGAAGAGTTCATACCAAAAGAAGAGGTGGAAAGAGCCTTTGCCCCCGCGGTGGATGTTTATGAAACAGACCAAGAGCTCGTGGTAAAAGCAGACCTTCCCGGTGTCAAAAAGGAAAACGTAGAAGTATCCATAAGGGACAACAGCCTTTGCATAAGGGGTGAGAAGAAGGAAGAGAAGGAGGAAAAGACAGAAACCTACCACAGGGTAGAAAGGGTTTATGGAAAGTTTGAAAGGGTTATACCTTTGCCTGCGGATGTAAAAGTGGAAGAGGCAAAGGCGGAGTTCAAAGATGGCGTATTGGAAATAAGGATACCAAAGGCAGAAGGGGCAAAGGAAAGGAAGATAGAGATCGCCTAAAACTTTCTCTGGGGCAATCTTTCTATGGTTGCCCCAAGGCCTTTTAACTTTTCTTCTAACCTTTCATATCCCCTGTCTAAATGGTATATATCCCTTACCAAAGTGGTGCCTTCGGCTACAAGCCCGGCTAAAACAAGGCTTGCAGAAGCCCTAAGGTCTGTGGAATAAACTTCTGCTCCATAGAGTTTTTCTACACCTTTGACTATGGCTAATCGGTCTTTTACGTGTATATCCGCTCCCATCCTTTGAAGCTCTGCCACATGCTGGAACCGGTTTTCAAAGATGTTTTCCCTTATTTCCGATACGCCTTTGGCAAGACAACAGAGCACCATGAACTGCGCTTGCATATCGGTGGGAAAACCCGGATACTCACCGGTGGATATACTCAAGGGCATAATCTCCCCTTTTGAACTAACCCTTAAAGAGTCTAAGCTTAATATATCTACCCTTGCCCCCGCTTCCCTTAGCTTTTCTATTACACTACCCAAATGTTCCACCCTTGTATCTTTTAGTATCACCTCTCCACCTGTTAAAAAGCCCGCCACCATAAAGGTACCAGCCTCTATCCTATCGGGTATTACCCTATGGTTAAAGCCCCTAAGGTAAGAATTGCCCTTTATTATAGCTGTCCTTCCCTCTATCTCTATCTGTGCCCCCATCTTTCTAAGGACCTCTACAAGGTCTATAACCTCGGGCTCAAGGGCTATGTTCCTTAGGATGCTTCTTCTCTCACATTTACTCAAGAGTAAAAGGGCATTTTCTGTGCCCGTGACCGTTATGACTTCAAAGGTGTGTTCTACGGGCTTTATTTCCTCTAATTCAAGGCTTATATAACCATGTTTTATTTCTATGCGGGCTCCCGCCTTCTCAAAAACCTTCAGGTGTTGGTCTATACTTCTTACACCTATGGAACAACCCCCGGGCATAGAAACCAAAGCCTTTCCAAACCTTGCCAAAAGGGGACCCATCACCAAAACAGAAGCCCTCATACGCCTTACAACATCATCAGAAGCCACGAAGCTCTTAATGTCCTTTGGGTCTATTTTAACTGTACCCTCTTGAAATTCAACCTCAGCCCCCAAGCCTTCTAAAAGTTCAAGGGCAGTCCTTGTATCAAGTAAATCTGGCACTTTTTCCAATACACAAACTTCCTCGGAGAGGAGGCTTGCCATAAGTATGGGGAGGGAAGCGTTTTTGGCACCTGAAATCTTAACCTCGCCCTTTAGGGGCCTGCCTCCTTCTACCAAAAGGCTGTCAGAAGTATATAATATGGTGCTTTTCATCTTTGTTAATGATTATCTTTACCACATCACCCTCTTTGGAGTAATATATCTCAACTCCGTCCTCTTCTTCCTTGTAGGCTATGGGGTTTTCCGAGTATATAACCACTATCCTCTTTTCCTCTTCCACTACCAAGGGAAATATGGTCATATCCTTACTACCACACAGGTAAGGGCTTCCCTAACACCTTCCAAAGAATGTATCTTATTTATAACAAGCCTACCCAGCTCGTCTTGGTTTTTTACCTCTGCAAAGACTACTATGTCATAAGGACCTGTGACCACATCTGCGGTTTTTATGCCTTCAAAGGTAGATAGGGCAAGCATTATAGAAGGAATCTCCCTTGGGTCAGCCTTTATTAGTACGTATGCCTTTATGGAATACTCGCTTTCAAGCTCCATCAGTTCCGTTATGGACATAGGATAACCTTCGCCTTGTGTTTGCATCTTCCACCTCCTGCAGGAATATTTTAACCAACTTTTCTGCCAAGGAAGGCTCTTTTCTTATTTCCTCTATTGCCCTATGGATCATTCTTCTAACCATAACGCTCCTTTCTTCTTCTTTTTTCCACTCTTCCTTTATCCTAAGAATAAGGTCTTCTACCTTTAAAAGTTCAAGCCATTTTAGGAATTTGCCCACCTCATCCCAAACTATTATCTCCCCCTTCTCCTTTTCTTTGATCCTTTCCCTTAAGTTTTTCTCCGCCACCTCTTGTAGGTCATCTATATCATAGAGAAAAACCTCGTCTATCTGTGCCACGTTGGGGTCTACGTTTCGTGGAACGGATATGTCTATAAAAAACAAGGGCTTGTAATCCCTATTTTTTATCGCTCTCTTTACCGTGTCGTAATCTATAACGTAGCTTTTGCTTCCCGTTGAAACTATAACTATGTCAAAATCCTTAAGATGGTCTTTTAACTCTTCAAATCTAAGCACGTGACCTTCCAGCTCTTTGGCAAGCTCCACCGCCCTCTGGTAAGTCCTGTTGGTAATAAAAAGATGGGCGTTGAGCTTCTTTAGATATTTGGCGCAGAGCTCTGCCATTTCGCCAGCACCAACCAACAGAACCTTTATGTGGGCTAAGTTTCCAAAGATCCTTTTAGCGAGCTCCACCGCCACATAGCTAACAGATATGGCGTTTCTACTTATACCCGTTTCTGTTCTTACTCTTTTTGCAGTCCTCAAGGCCTTTTCATATAGCCTGTTTAGTATCTTTCCAGTACAGCTCAGATCTTTGGCTATTCGGTAAGCATCTTTAAATTGACTTACTATCTGAGGCTCTCCCACCACCATGGACTCCAAACCGCTGGCCACCTTAAAAACATGGGCTATGGCCTTTTCTCCCTCCAAGAAAAAGGAATTCCTTCTGATCTTAGGCTCTGCTCCCTTTAACTGGATAAGCTCAAGCACCAAGTTGTTTATAGCCTCGTAGCCTTCCGCCACACCATAAACCTCCACCCTATTACAGGTGGAAAGGAGTATAAGCTCTTTTATTCCCTTTATAGTTTTTAAGGGCGGAAGAAGATAATAAGCGTCATCCCTACTACAGGCAAGCTTTTCTCTATCCTCAACCGGTGCCGTTTTAAAATTCATACCCCAAACAAATATGCGATACATCATCTATTAAATATAAACCATTCCTTATTCCCTTTTTAGGTCTATAGGAGTAAGCTTGTCTATTCTCTGATCTATTTCCCCGAACGCTTAAGGATAGCCTTTGTTCTTTCATCAAGTATTTCGTAGATAAGCTCAAGGGTAGTTTTTTCATACAAAAGCCCCAAAGGAGGAATTTAGCGTAAAAAGCTTGCTGCATCAAGAAAAAGGTAAATATATCTCCTTTCGCCCTTTGGAAAGTATAATTAATCCCTATGTCTGAGTTTCAAAGAGTAAGAGGTTTTCACGACCTTTTTGGAGGAGAGGCAAAAAGATTTAGATATATTGCTAACCTTGTAAGGGAAAAACTAAGACTTTACAATTTTGAAGAGATCATTCTTCCTGTTGTAGAGTACCTTGAGGTTTTCCAAAGAAGTATAGGAGAGGTCACAGACATAGTTCAAAAGGAGATGTTTTCTTTCCAAGACAGAAAGGGAAGGTGGTTGGCGCTTCGTCCAGAAGGCACTGCAGGTGCCGTAAGAGCCTACATCCAAAACAAGCTATATTCATCAAAGCCCTATGTAAAGCTCTTTTACGAAGGCCCCATGTTTAGGTACGAAAGGCCTCAGGCAGGAAGGTATAGGCAGTTCCATCAGATAGGTGCGGAAGTTTTTGGCTCTATTGATCCTATGGTTGATGCGGAGATAATCCAGTTGGTCTATGAGATCCTTTCCCAGTTAAGGATAGAAGCGGTTATAGAGATAAACTCCATAGGCTGTAAAGTTTGCAGGCCTGCCTACAGGGAAGCTTTGGTGGAATATTTTAACCACGTAGAGGCAAGCCTTTGTGAGGTATGCATTGACAGGAAGGATAGAAATCCTTTGAGGGTTCTTGATTGTAAAGTTCCCACATGCAAAGAGGCAGTAAAGGACGCTCCAAAGATGGTGGACTTTTTATGCGAGGAATGTAAAGACCACTATTTAAAGCTAAAAGAATATCTCTCAAAGCTCTCTATACCTTACAGGGAAAATCCCAACTTGGTGCGTGGGCTTGACTATTACACAAAGACCGTTTTTGAAGCGGTTGCAGTGGAGTTTGACCTTACAGTAATAGCGGGTGGTAGGTACGATTACCTCGTGGAAGAACTTGGAGGACCGCCAACTCCTGCCATAGGTTTTGCTGTGGGTATTGAAAGGCTCTCCATGCTTTTAAAGGATCTACCTATGGAAGACCCCCTTTATGTGGTTATACCTTTTGGTGATGTTATGGATTATGCCTTTCTTGTGGCTAAGCTTTTGCGTTCCGAGGGCAAAAGGGTGGAATTGTCCTACAAAAAGGGTGGGCTGAAAAAACAGCTTGAACTTGCCAACAGGCTGGGAGCCAATTATGCGGTCATCATAGGTGAAGAGGAAAAGACAGGCGGTTTTTATACCCTAAAGGATATGGAAACAGGAGAGCAATTAAGGATAGAACTCAACCCTGCTTTGTAGAGAAATA
>JBKBNZ010000031.1:0-12156 GCA_046294875.1 Aquificaceae bacterium
CTCGTTAGAGGATAGCTTTATCTTTGCAGGGGTCGTTTCTGTTTTGTAAGGGGCGAGGGAGAGGACCCTCTTGCTTATCATACTACGCCTGAGATTCTTGGACTTTTTCCTCTTCCCCTTCTTCCTCTTCTTCACCCCTGCCAAGGTATATTTCAAGCTCTGCAACGGTAGATTCCATTAGCTTATCCTCAAGGATTCCCTTTATTAGCCTGTTTAGCTTGCGCTCATCTCCCATAGCAATACCATTTAGCACATAGTACAATCTTTTTGGCAATGAAAGAACTACTCTCTTGTACCTTGGACCACCCTTTTTCCTTGGCTTCCTTGCCATTTTCTATTCCTCCTTTAAAGATTTTGATTAAATTATACATCAATGTTTATAATTTTGCTAATTTTAATAATCCTTTCCACCGTAAAATCTCAAGAGGGGCAAAAAATTTTTATTGATGAATATCATGTAATATTTCTTCCAGAAGAGCATACAAGCAAAGAAGACCATAGCTTTCAACTTGAGATAATAAAGCTTCTTTCTTCAAAAGGATACAAATTTGTAATAGCTATGGAAATGTTCCAACAGCCTTTTCAAACCTTTCTTGACCAGTATATAAACTGTCAAATAGACGAGGATGAAATGTTAAGGAAAACAGAATACCATAAGCGGTGGGGCTTTGATCCCTCCCTCTACAGAGACCTTTGGAGGTTTGCCAAGGAAAAGGGTATTAGGATAATAGCCATCAATATTCCCTCCGAGTTGGTCCAAAGGATAAGAAGGGAAGGTCTGGATGGATTAAAAGATGTCAGCCTTCCAGACCCCCTTATACCCCACACAGAGAGAGAAAAGGAAAGGTTAAGGGAATTTCTCAAAAACCATCCGAAGGTTGACGAAAATAGCTTTTTTAATATACAAAAGGCCTGGGATAATGGAATGGCTTTTGCCATAGCTAATTTTTTAGAAAGATATCCCGATTATAAGGTAGTTGCTCTTGTGGGAAGAGGGCATGCTCAAGATTATGATAGTGGTATCCCAAGGATACTAAACTTGTTAAGACCAGGTGTTAGGATGGTAATATTTAGAAGGGAGGACTATTCAAGGGGCTTTCTGTTCTCTATGGATTTTTCCAAAGATAGCTCGTCTGCAAACTCTATTAGAGAGCCGAACTGTAAGCCCTGAGATATACGGGTTATTTTTACACTCGGGAATTGTTTTTTTATGAGCTTTGAAAGGTAAAAGGCCGTGGCTTCGCCTTCTACGTTTGGATTGGTGGCAAGGATAATCTCCTTTGCCTTGTGTTTTTCTATCCTTTCCAAAAGGCTATCTATCCTCAAATTGTTAGGAGATATTCCCTCAAGGGGAGCTATTCTGCCTCCAAGTACATGATAGACGCCTGCATATCTTTCCAGCTTTTCTATGGCAAAGGCGTCTTGGGGCTCTTCTACAACGCAGATAAACTTTTTACTCCTTCTTGGATTAGAGCATATGGGACATATCTCCTCTTCTGTGTATAGACCGCACTCTATACAGGTCTTTATTTTCTCTGCCATTTGCTCCAAGCTCTTTATCACTTCAAACCTTTTTTCCGCCGGAAGTTTAAGGAAGTTGTATATAAATCTTCCCGCTGCCCTTTCCCCATAAGTGGGCAAAAGTACGAGCTTTTCCAAAGATTCCTTTATAGATTTTGGCAAAACATCCTCGTAAGACATGTAGAAGATTATACCCTTTGTGTTAAACTTATAATCCATGCTTTGGAAAAAGTCCGCTTACGAAATTGCCAACCTTGTAAAAAACAAAGAAGTACATCCAAAGGAAGTTCTACAAAGCTTTTTTGAAAGGTTTTTGCAAACAGAGGAAAGGGTAAAGGCTTACATAACCCCCTTGTATGAGGAAGCTCTAAAGGAAGCTCAAAGCATAGAAATATCCCCCCCCAAGCCCCTTTGTGGCGTGCCCATTGCCATAAAGGACAACATAAATGTAAAAGGCTATCCCACCACATGCGCCTCAAAGATCTTACAAGGCTATATATCTCCTTATGATGCCACGGTGATAGAAAAATTAAAAAAGGCTGGAGCTTTGATAGTGGGGAAGACCAACATGGACGAGTTTGCTATGGGGTCTTCCACCGAGTATTCTGCCTTTTTCAGAACAAGGAACCCATGGAATTTGGATAAGGTTCCCGGTGGGTCTTCTGGTGGTTCTGCGGTGGCAGTGGCGGTCAGGTCTGCTCCCATCTCCCTTGGTTCCGATACGGGCGGTTCCATCCGTCAACCTGCCAGTTTTTGTGGGGTTATAGGTCTAAAGCCCACCTATGGAAGAGTTTCCAGGTATGGGCTCGTTGCCTTTGCCTCCTCCCTTGATCAGATAGGACCCTTTGCCAGAAAGACCGAAGATATAGCCTTGTTGATGGAGGTTATATCGGGATACGACCCAAAAGATTCCACCAGCAGCAAAAGAGAAGTCCCTAAGTACACAGAAGAGCTTGGCAAGGACATAAGGGGCTTAAAGGTAGGTATAGTAAAAGAATTTTTGGAGGAGGGCATCCAGCCCTCTGTGAAGGAAGCCTTTGAAAACTTTATAAAGGAGCTGGAAAGGGAAGGAGTTCATATAGAAGAGGTTTCTCTTCCTCATGTGAAATATGCCATACCTTGCTATTACATAATAGCCCCCTCGGAGGCGTCCTCCAACCTTGCCCGATACGATGGCGTAAGGTTTGGATACAGAGCGGAAAGATACGAAGACCTTATAGATATGTACTCCAAAACAAGGGATGAGGGCTTTGGTCCAGAGGTAAAAAGAAGGATACTCCTTGGCACCTTTGCCCTTTCTGCGGGATATTACGATGCCTATTACCTAAAGGCTATGAAGGTAAGAAGGCTTATCCTTGAAGACTTTGAGAACTCTTTTAGGAAAGTAGACCTAATAGCCACGCCTACCACACCTACTCTCCCCTTTGGCTTTGGAGAGAAAACTCAAGACCCAATAGCCATGTACCTTTCGGACGTTTACACGGTAAGCATAAATTTGGCAGGAGTGCCCGGTATATCCATTCCCATAGCTATGGTGGATGGCTTGCCCGTTGGTGGACAGCTTATAGGCAAAGCTTTTGATGAACCTTTGCTAATTAGAGTTTCCTATTGGTGGGAACAAGTTTATAAGCACTACGAGAAAGATCCCTTGATTTAAAGCTATTTCACCTTAGCCTTTTGCTAAAATATTAACCCAATGCTTAAAAGAACCAAATACTGCGGACAGATATCCCAAGAAGACGTGGGAAAAGAAGTTATCCTTAACGGCTGGGTGCATCGTATAAGAAACCACGGCGGTGTGATCTTTATAGACCTAAGGGACGTAGAAGGCATAGTACAGTGTGTTATAGAGGAAAAGGACAATCCAGAGGTTTATGAGCTTGCAGATTCTTTAAAGTCTGAATATGTTATAGCTCTACGTGGAGTAGTAAGAAAAAGACCGCCCGGTACCGAAAACCCCAAGTTAAAAACAGGTTACTGCGAGGTAGTAATAAAGGAAATAAATATACTAAACACCTCGGAAGCTTTGCCCTTCCCCATAGACGAGGAAACTCCCCTGTCCGAAGAAACCAAACTAAGGTACCGCTACTTAGACCTAAGAAGGGAAAGTATGAAAGAAAACCTCCTCTTTCGACACAGAGCTTATCAGATAGCTCGAAGAGTTTTTTTAGAGGAGGGCTTTATAGAGATAGAGACCCCCTTCCTTACCAAATCAACGCCGGAAGGCGCCAGAGATTTCCTTGTACCCTCAAGGCTACATCCCGGAAAGTTTTACGCCCTTCCCCAATCTCCCCAACTTTTCAAGCAGATTCTTATGGTGGCAGGCTTTGACAGGTACTTTCAGATAGTAAAGTGTCTAAGAGATGAAGACCTAAGGGCAGACCGTCAGCCAGAATTCACACAGATTGACTTTGAAATGTCCTTTGTGGAAGAAGAAGACGTTATGACCTTTAGTGAAAAGCTAATAGCTACCCTCTTTAAAGAGCTTCTAAAGGTGGAGCTAAAAACTCCCTTTGAAAGGATCTCCTATAAAGAAGCTTTGGAAAGGTTTGGCTCTGACAAGCCCGACAGGCGCTTCGGCTTAGAACTTATAGACCTAACCCATATTTTCAAAAACACAGAGTTTAAGGTCTTCCGTCAAGTTGTAGAAAATGGCGGTGTTATAAAGGCGATAAACTTCAAGGCTTCAAACCTATCAAGGAAGGAGATTGACGAGCTTACTCAGTTTGTCCAAAGCCTTGGTGCCAAAGGGCTTGCATGGATAAAGGTAGAAGAAGACAAACTAAACTCTCCCATTGTGAAGTTCTTCTCCAAAGAGGAAACTCAGGAGCTTTTAGACAGGGTTAAAGCCCAAAAAGGTGATGTTATCTTCTTCTCTGCCGATAAAAAGGAGATAGTTTATAAGATCCTTGGAAGCTTAAGACTACACATAGGTAAAAAATATGGGCTTATTCCAAAGGAGGGATTTGACGTCTTTTGGGTTGTGGATTTTCCCCTTATGGAATGGGACGAGGAAGAGGGCAGGTTTGTATCCTTGCACCATCCCTTTACCTCCCCAAAGGAGGAGGATATACCCCTTTTAAAGAAAGCCCTTGAGGTGGAAGATTTAGAGGAAAAGAAAAAACTCGTGCATTCGGTAAGGGCTAAGGCTTACGACCTTGTGATAAACGGCTACGAGGTGGGTGGTGGCTCTATAAGAATACACAGAAGGGATATTCAAGAGCTCATCTTTGAACTTTTGGAAATCTCTCCCATGGAGGCAAGGGAAAAGTTTGGCTTTCTGTTGGATGCTTTAAAGTATGGTGCGCCGCCCCATGGAGGTCTCGCCTTTGGCTTTGACAGGCTTTTGGCAATAATGAGGGGATTGGACTCTATTAGGGATGTTATAGCCTTTCCCAAAACTCAAAAGGGTATATGCCCCCTTACGGGCGCTCCCGACTATGTAAGCCCAAAGCAGTTAAAGGAACTACACATAAAGGTAGTGGAATAGATGTTGTTGCGTATAGGTACGAGAAAAAGCAAGCTTGCCCTTTGGCAGGCAAACTTTGTAAAGGAAAAGCTTGAAGAGAAGGGATATAAAGTAGAGCTACAGCTTATCACCACCACGGGAGACAAGATATTAGACAGTCCTTTGGCAAAGATAGGCGGAAAGGGCCTTTTTGTAAAGGAGATAGAAGAGGCTTTATTAAGAGGGGAAATAGACTTGGCGGTGCATTCTCTAAAGGATGTGCCCATGGTGTTGCCAGAAGGTCTTACCTTGGGAGCCATAACAGAAAGGGAGCATCCCTTTGATGTGCTTCTTTCCAAGGAAGGCAAAAGGCTTGAAGAGTTGCCAAAGGGTGCAGTGGTTGGCACCTCTTCTTTACGAAGACAGGTACAGATAAAAAGGAAAAGACCAGACCTAAGGGTGGAAATACTACGTGGTAACGTGGATACAAGGATTAGAAAGATGGAAGAGGGACTCTACGATGCCATAGTGCTTGCCTATGCAGGGGTAAAAAGAATGGGGCTTGAAGGTAGGATAAATCAAGTTTTGGAAGATTTTATACCGGCGGTTGGGCAGGGAAGCCTTGCTATAGAAATAAGGCAAGAGGATGGAAGGTTAAAAGAGATCATAGACTTTTTAGATCATAGGGAAAGCAGGCTAAGGGCTGAATGTGAAAGAGCCTTTTTAAGGGAATTACAGGGCGGCTGTCAGGTGCCCATAGGTGCCTACGCATGGATAGAAGGGGATACATTGAAGATGAAAGCCTTTATCTCAGACCTTAAGGGAGAAAGGTTTATAGAAGGCTATGAAGAAGGCCCTTTAGAAAAAGCCCAAGATATAGGCAAAGGGCTTGCCTACAGAATGCTAAAAGAGGGAGCGGAGGAAATATTGAAAAGTATCTACGGAGGCTACGCCTGAACTAACAAAGTTCCAAATCCTTGCTTTTGGAGTATGTTAATAAGCCTTACAGAAATCTCTCACTTGGTATATAATATAACATTATGATATACTCAGAAACTGTTAAATATGCCCTTTTGGCTTTGGCCTATTTAGCCTTAAACAGGGATAGGCTGGTTAAAGTGGAGGAAATAGCACAAGTCCAAAAGATCCCCAAGCCCTTTCTTTCAAAGATATTCCACAAACTTGCAAGGGAAAGGGTATTAAAGTCCTACAAAGGACCCACAGGCGGCTTTACTCTTGCCATACCACCGGAAAAGATAAATATAATGGACGTTATAAGATATTTAGACGAAGACTATAAGTTAGACTACTGTGCCCTAAGACCCGGAAGATGCGAAGAGTGGAACACGGCACCCTGCGCAGCCCATGAAAAGTGGACAAAACCAAGAGAGGGCATTTTAGAGTATTTAACCACCACCACTATAGCGGAGCTTGCAGAGGTTGAAGAAAAGCATAGAGGTAAGGCAGTGGTATAATTAAAACCATGAAGCCTATTTTAGACCTTTTACCCTTTTTACTTTTCTTTGTAATAGTGCTTGCCAGCGTAATGGGAGGGGATATACTTAGATTTGTAGGAGGTATAGTCATGGGATTTTCACCTTTGATCCTTATAGCTGTTGTGGTGGTTGTGTTCTTAGCAGCTTCTCTTAAGATAGTGCCCGAGTACCAAAGGGCTGTGATCTTTAGGCTTGGAAGGGTTATAGGAGCAAAAGGTCCCGGTCTTTTTATCCTTATACCTATTATAGACCGTATGGTAAAGGTGGATTTGAGGACTGTAACCCTTGATGTACCCACCCAAGACATAATAACAAAGGATAATGTATCCGTTAGTGTGGATGCCGTTGTTTACTTTAGAGTTGTAGACCCTGTAAAGGCCATAGTGGCCGTTGAAAACTACCTATATGCCACTTCTCAAATAGCCCAAACCACTCTAAGGAGTGTATGCGGTGCAGCAGAATTGGATGAACTACTATCGGAAAGGGAAAAGCTAAATGTGCAACTTCAGGAGATCATAGATAGACAAACAGACCCTTGGGGTATAAAGGTGGTAGCCGTGGAGTTAAAGAGGATAGACCTACCAGAAGAACTAAGGAAGGCGATGGCAAGACAGGCGGAGGCAGAAAGGGAAAGGAGGGCAAAGATAATAACCGCAGAGGCAGAGTACCAAGCAGCGCAGAAGTTGGCAGAAGCAGCCCAGATCTTGGCAACTCAGCCTACAGCCTTGCAGCTTAGATACCTTGAGACCATACAAAACGTATCCACAAAGCCCGGAAACACCGTTATAATACCGATCCCCACAGAGCTTCTTAAGGTTTTCCTTGGTGAAAACAAGGTACAAAGTCAGGGTTAATAGAGCAGGGCTTATATTCATAGGCATAACCATTTTCCTTGGTGTCGCCGCCGTTAACACAGCTAACAATCTTCTTTATTTGGTAGTCTCTTACATGCTTTCCTTTATGTTGCTCTCTGGGATGCTTTCTCTGTATAACCTTAGGGGGCTTGAGGTGGTTTTAATACCGCCAGAGGAAGTTTATGCAGGTTTAGAGGCATCTTTTAGGATAATCCTAAAAAACAAAAAAAGGCTTCCCTCCTTTTTGATTGAAGTGAAAAGGGACGAAGGCCAAAGCTTTTTCCCTATTATAAGAAAAAGTTTAGAGAACAGCATACTGCTAAGCTTTGAAAAAAGGGGTTTCTATAAGGAGATAGAGCTTGAAGTCTCTTCTTCTTTTCCAGTGGGTCTTTTTGAAAGGTTCTTTTCCCTTAAAGTTCCCCTTAACTTGGTGGTATTTCCAAGACCCTCAAGTTGCGACAAAGATAGGCTTTTGTATAAGGGAAAAGACAGGGATTATGCTCCCACTTCAAGCAAAGAAAAGGGTTACGAAGAAGTGCAAGGTATAAAGGAATATACCAACGAGCCTATGAAGTTGGTCCATTGGAAGCTTTCTGCAAAAACGGGGAATATATACGTAAAGGATATGGTGGAAGAGAAGGCACCGCCCATAGTTCTTTCTTTGGATATGGTAGAGGGAAGCTTGGAGGAACGTCTTTCAAAGCTAAGCTGCTTGATTATTAAATTCCTATCGGAGGGAAGAGCCGTAGGCCTAAAACTCCCCCATCAAACTATAGAGCCCTCTACGGGCACTATGCATAAAAGAGTATTACTAAGAGAGTTAGCCCTCTTGTAAAAGGGCCTTTGGATAAGAGCCCAGAACTTTCACAAGTTGAGCCCTTTCCTTTAACATATCTATCGCCTTTTTTACGTTCTCTTCTTCCATGTGACCGTCTAAATCCACAAAGAAGACATAGTCCCATAGCTTTTTCTTTGAGGGTCTTGAGACTATTTTGGTAAGGTTTACATTATACCTATAGAAGCTTTCTATAGCTTTAAAGAGAGCTCCCGCTTCATCCTTTACCGCAAAGATAAGGCTTGTTTTATCCTTGCCCGTAAGCCCCATAGGCCTTTTGCCTATAACCAAGAACCTTGTATAGTTATTGGGGCTGTCTTGAATGTTTTCTGCAAGTATGTTTAGGTGGTAGGTGTACGCCGCCACTTCGCTGGCGATAGCCCCTGCCTTTTCCATCTCTATAACAAGCTCGCAAGCCTTTGCGGTGCTTTCCGTTTCCACAAGCTGGGCATGGGGTAGGTTTTTCTCTATCCACTCTTTACATTGGGCGATGGCATGCCTGTGAGAGTACACAGTTTTTATCTCCGAAAGGCTATTGGCTGTGGAAAGAAGGTTCAACTTTATGGGTATAACGATCTCTCCCACTATTTTCAAGTCCGATTCTAAAAACATATCCAAGGTGTAATTAACAACGCCCTCTGTGGTGTTTTCTACGGGCACCACTCCATAGTTTGCCCTGTCCATATCCACCTCTTTGAAAACATCACCTATGGTGCTTACAGGTATGTAGTGGGCAGAAAAGCCAAAATATTCCAATGCCGCCTGATGTGTAAAGGTGGCCTTTGGCCCAAGGTAGGCTATCTTTAGTTCCTTTTCCAAGGATAAACAGGCGGATATTATCTCCCTGTATATATGAAGAAGGGCTTCTGTGGGAAACTTTTCCTTATAAACTTCCTTGTTAAGCTTTATTATCCTGTTGATTATCTCCCTTTCCCTCTCGGGTACGTGTATTTCCAAGCCTAAGTTCTTTTTTGTTTCTCCTATCCTTTTTGCAAGCTCTGCCCTTTCGTTTAAAAGTTTAAGAATTTCTTCGTCAATGTTGTCTATTCTCTTTCTTATCTCCTTGATCTCTTCCATTATCAAATACGAAGTTCAAAATATTTGCCCCTTGATTGCCTTAGGATACGTTGCTCTCTATCTTTTGCTTTCCAATATTTTCTACGTCTTCTGTATATATCCCGTAGATAGTCCTTTAATGCCAAGCTTGGATATTTACCCTTTGCTATTTTATGCAGGTGCCACCACCACTTTTCTATGGGTTGGCTATCGTCATCTTCCATAGGCTCGTCGGAGTTTTCAAGGTGTTCAATAAAAAGATGCACCTTTTGAAAGAGCTTTGCGTCCGCCTTTTTTACATATACGCTGTCTTCAAGCCCCTCTTGATGTACCTTTTCCCTGAGCTTTATTATAAGGTCTGGGTATCCAACGCCGTAGTTAAAAAGCAATTCAACTTCCGCAAAGTAGATGTAATCTGTATCAAGTTTCCTTTTAAGTTCCCCCATAATAGAAGTAAATTATATACCATGAGGAAAATCATTGTAGTGGGTAGCGGAGTAATTGGCTTGAGTTGTGCCTTTCTTTTTGCCCTTGAAGGAGAAAAGGTTAGGGTGATAACGAGGAATCCAGAAGAGGCAACCTCTTGGGTGGCAGGTGGTATGCTTGCTCCCTTTTCCGAGGGATTGGATGGAGACCTTTTTGAATTCTCCTACAAGAGCCTAAAAGAATATCCAAGCTTTGTGGAGCTTTTAAGGGATGTTTCCAAGCAAAGGGTGGATTTTTGGCAGGGTGGTATGTACAGGGTGGTTCTAAAGGGGGAGGAGGATGTTCTTAATAAGGCCGAGGCCTACAGAGGCTCGGGCTACGGGGTAAATAAGATAGAGTTTGGCGATTGGCTATCGGAGGAGGTGTATGCTTTGATTGAGTACGCCGAAGAGGCTTGGGTGGATACGGAAACTCTTATGGATGCTCTCCTTTTTGCCATGGAAAGGCTTGGGGTGGAAATTGTTATAGATGAGGTGGTGGATATTAAAACACAAGGGCAAGAGGTTAAAGCCCTAAAAGGCTTAAAAGAAGAGTATGAGGGGGATTTTTACCTTTTTGCCCTTGGGGCTTGGAGCGCAGAACTTTTTGACATGCCTGTTTACCCCATAAAGGGCCAAGGATTAAAGTTAAAGGGCGTAAATCTTCCAAAGGTTCATTATTCTTCCCTATCCTACCTAATACCAAGGGAAAGGTACCTCTATGTGGGAGCTACTTCGGAAGACGTGGGCTTTTTATCGGGCAATACTTTGGAGGGTATAAAAAGGCTTTCCGAGGGGGCAATGCGTGTGGTTCCCTCTTTGGCAAAGGCTCAGGTGGTGGGTATGCTCTATGGCTATAGGCCTGCCACACCAGACGAAAAGCCTATATTTGAGGCAGGCAACAACTATATGGTAGCCACTGGACATTACAGGAATGGCATACTCCATGCCCCTATAACGGCAAAGATAGCCCTGGACTATTTAAAAGGTGAAAGGTCTCCCTACATAGACATTTTCTCGCCAAGGAGGTTTTTGGGCTCTTTATAAGGGGTCGCTCTTAACAGATTCTTAACAGATTCCCTTTATATTCTTTTCTTAGAGAGGTGAGCCATGGGTAATTACTTTGGCGAAATTTTACAAAGGGCTTTAAGCAGGAGGGATACCTTAAAGCTTGCCCTTTTTGGTGGAGCAAGCTTGATGGTTGGAGGCTACAGCCTTGCAAAATCCTCCAAAACTCTAAGCTTTAGAACCATCTACCCCAACAGCGAAGATAAAATAACCCTGCCCGATGGCTTTGACCACAAGGTGGTTATAAGGTGGGGAGATGCCTTAGATAACGGAGAAAACTTAAACTGGGACGATATCTACGAAAACGGTCCAACAGACCAAGATATTGAGCGCCAAAAGAATTGCTTTGGTTATAACTGCGACTTTGTAGGCTTTTTGAAGGCACCCAACGGTAAAGTCCTTTTGGCAGTAAACCACGAATACACAAACCCCGAGCTTATGTTTAAGAACTTCTCGGCAGACGGTAGAAATCCTAACCAAGGAAGGCCAACTGCCAACGAGGCAAAGCTTATGCTTGAAGCTCATGGCTTTTCTGTGGTGGAAATAAGGAGAAAAAACGATGGCTCTTGGGAGTATGTTAAAAACTCTCCCTACAACCGCAG
Source organism: Aquificaceae bacterium (assembly GCA_046294875.1). GTDB lineage: Bacteria > Aquificota > Aquificia > Aquificales > Aquificaceae > Pampinifervens. Next base: position 11,345 of record JBKBNZ010000031.1, read on the forward strand.
AATAACAGGGTCGACTCGCATAGAGATAACCGGTCCCGCAAGGGGGCACGACCTAATGAAGACATCTTACGACCCAGAAGGTACATGGGTAAAAGGTACTCTCAACAACTGTGCTGCAGGAATAACCCCTTGGGGCACGGTTCTAACCTGTGAAGAAAACTTCCATTCCTACTTTGCGGGAAACAGAGATTCTCTTGATGATACTATAAAGGCCATACACCAAAGGTACGGTGTGCCAAGCAGTCGTAGCGCCCTTTATGGCTTTCACACTATAGATGATAGGTTTAACATAAACCAAGAGCCCAAGGAAGCTTTTAGGTTTGGATGGGTTGTGGAAATAGACCCCATGGATCCCCAAAGCACGCCAAAGAAGAGAACTGCCCTTGGAAGGTTTAAACACGAAGCGGCTACGAGCGTGGTAGCTCCCAACGGCAGGGTGGTTATCTACATGGGAGACGATGAAAGGTTTGAATACATCTACAAGTTTATAACAAAGGGCAGATACAACCCCAACAACAGACAGGCAAACATGGACCTTTTGGATGAGGGAGAGCTTTACGTGGCAAGGTTCAAGGAAGACCTTACGGGAGAATGGATACTAATAGCAAAAGCGGAAAAGAACCCCGACGGCACCTATAATATAACGCCAAACCCCAACCTGCCAGAACCCTTTAGAAGCGACCCTGTTTTGTGTTTTATCAACACAAGGGGTGCTGCCGATGTCCTATCTGCCACCAAGATGGACAGGCCAGAGGACGTGGAGTGGAACCCCATAACAAAAAGCGTGTGGGCGGCATTAACCTACAACGAAA
>JBKBNZ010000032.1:0-12116 GCA_046294875.1 Aquificaceae bacterium
CTAAGGGAAGACTACAAGTTTGTAAGGGTTATAACAGAGGAGTTAAAGCCAAAGATAGAGGAAAGGCTTATAAGGTTAAACTCCCCAAGACAAAAACTTTCTGAGCTTGAAAAACTTCTCAGAGATCATTTGCTTGAAAAGATCATAGTTTTCGTAAAGACAAAAAAGGATGCAAAGGAGATAACAGATGCCTTAAAAGCCAAAGGCTTTAATGTGGTATCCTTGCATGGAGATATGAACCAAAGGCAAAGGGAAAGGGCTCTAAGGCTTTTTAAAGAAGATAAGGTTAAAATAGTGGTCGCCACCGATGTGGCTGCAAGAGGCTTGGACATAAAGGGCGTAAGCCTTGTGATAAACTACCACATACCCGAAGACCCAGAGGTGTATATACATCGGATAGGTAGAACGGGGAGGATTGGAGCTTACGGAAAAGCCTACAGCCTTGTAACGCCCGAAGACAGCAAAGCTCTCTGGAGGATAAAGAAGTTAAAAGAAAGCTACTTATGAAATGGACTTAAAGGATAGAGCTCTTAAGGTAAGGCTTCTTCTTTTGGATGTGGATGGCGTGCTTACCGACGGAAAGCTATACTACACTTCAGAGGGTGAGGAGATAAAGGTATTCCATGTAAGGGATGGGTTGGGTATAAGGCTTGCCCAAAGGGCTGGTATTTTAATAGGCGTAATATCGGGTAGGAAAAGCCAAGCCCTTTTAAAAAGGCTTGAGGAGCTACAAATAGAAGAGATACACCTTGGACATAACCAAAAGTTGCCCTTTTTGGAGAATATTTTAAAGAGGCTTTCCCTTAGCTTTGAAGAAGTGGCCTTTGTGGGGGACGATTTTGTAGACCTGCCCCTTCTCAAAAGGGTTGGCTTTCCCGTGGTGGTGGCAGACGCGCCGGAGGAGCTAAAAGGGTATGCCCTTTATATAACCAAAGCCAAAGGGGGAGAGGGAGCCGTTAGGGAAGTGGTTGAGCTTCTTTTAAAGCTAAGAGGCCAATGGGAAGAGGTTATAAGGGAATACTATGATTAGAAGTATTCTCCTTAGTCTTTTGATAGTGCTCGTTGCTTACGGGCTTAGGTCTTACGTGGATAGTTTTAAATCCGACGTGGAAAAGGAGGAGATGGTTAATCTCCTTGAAGGGGTAAGGATAAAGTCCTACAGCAAGCAAGGTATAGAATGGACTATAAAGGGTAAGTATATGAAGGTGGTGGATAAAGACCTTTTTCTAGTGGATGCAGAGCTAAACTCGGAAGAGGCAAGGCTAAAAGCAGGACAAGCATACATAGACAGGACTACTGGAAAGGGAGAGCTTTCCCAAGGGGTTGAGTTAGTATCAAAGGACCTGGTGGCCAAAAGTCAGAGAGTTTTTATGGATATTGGAGAAGGCAGGTTTTACGGGGATGGGAAGATAGAGGTGCTAGAGGGTCAAAACAGGGCAGAAGGAGAAGGTTTTGAAATAAGGCTAAAGCCTCTACAGATTATCCTTTACAAAGCAAGGACTATATTAGAATAGAAGTATGAGAAGATTTTTCCTTTTTGCTCTCTTGGTCTTTTCCTACGCCTTGGCACAGCCCATAGTGGGCGAAGGAGACAGCCTTACCTATGAGAAGGATAAGATCATATACACAGGCAATGTAAAGCTATCAAGGGGAAATGCCCTGTTGACTGCGGACAAAGTGGTTTTATACTTGGATGAAAATAGAAGGGTAAAGCTTATGGAGGCGGAGGGTAAAGCAAGGTATGTGGAAGGAAATAGAAGGGCTTTTGCAGACAAGATGGTTTATGACCTAAAGAATGATGTTATTACTTTAATAGGAAAGGCAAGGGTTGAAGAAGGCCAAAACTTCGTGGAAGCGGACGAGATAGTTTATTATAGGAAAGAGGACAGGGCTATAGCCATAAGCAAAGGTTCAAGGGTAAGAAGTTTTTACGTGGAGGAGAAGGATGAAAAAGGCAGACCTAATAGAAAGTCTCAGTAAGGAGTTTGGTTTAAACAGGAAGGATGCAAAGCGTTTTGTAGATAGCTTTTTTGAAGAGCTTACAAAGGTAATCCTTGAAAAGGGTAGGGTTGAACTGAGGGGCTTTGGTGTCTTTAAGCTTAGAAGCTTGGGTGGAAGGTTTATAAAAAATCCGAAAACGGGTGTAGAAATGTATGTAGAAGAAAGGCAGAAAATAGCCTTTAAGCCCTCAAGTCTTTTTAAAAAGAATGAAAAGAGTTGATGTTCTAATAGTAGGTGGGGGTCCTGCAGGTTCTACCTGCGCCTATGAATTATCTAAAAAGGGATTGAGGGTCCTCGTGGTGGATATAAAAAAAAGAATAGGCGTTCCCGTTCAATGCGCAGAGTTTGTACCCATACAACTTTACCATCAGTTTAAAGAGTTCTTTCCGGAAGGTTCCATAGCACAAAGGGTAGAAGACATGCTTAGTTTCACACCATGGGGAGAGGTGGTAAGTATCAAATCGGAAGGCTTTGTTTTAAACCGGGAAGTTTTTGACTATCACATTGCAGAGCTTGCACGAAGAAACGGCGCAGAATATATGATTAGGACAAGGTTTGTAGGCTTTGAAGGAAAAAGGGTTTATTTGGAAAGGATAGACACAAGGGAAGGCTTTTGGATAGAAGCCGATTATATAATAGGAGCGGACGGTCCAAGGTCAAAGGTGGCAAAGCTTACAGGAGAAGCTACAAAAAACTTTCTAACCACCGCACAGGTCACTGTACTCCTTAAAGCACCTATAAAAGACCTTCTTATATACCTAAGGCCTTATATACCTGGAGGCTATGGCTGGCTTTTCCCAAAAGGCAATTGGGCAAACGTGGGCGTTGGCATCGACCCATCCTATCCTGTAAATCTTATGGAAAGCCTAAAAATTCTTTTGGAGGAGCTAAAGGCCGAAGGCCTTGTGGAGATAAGGGTAATTAAAAGAACCGGTGGATGGATACCCGCCGACGGTCTTTTGCCCTTGGTAAGGGGTAAGGTGGCTCTCCTTGGAGATGCGGGAGGCTTTTGTCATCCTATAACGGGTGGCGGTATAGCCAATGCAGTAATGTCGGGCAGTATGGCGGGAAGATGTATAGATAAGCTGCAGGACTTTGAAGAAGAGGCGATGGAGCTCTTTGGCCCAAGCCTTTGGAGGGCTTCGGAAAAGAGAAAGAAGTATATGAAAAGATGGGACAACTTAAAAGAGATAATACCAAAAACTTGGATAGCCTTTGAAGAGTATTGGAATATAATTTAGCTTAAGGAGGTAAAAAATGGAGTTTTTGGGAAGGGACCAATCGCCCTTGACCTTTGAAGAATGGGAACAATTGGAAAAGGCTATTATTGAAGTTGCCAAAAAGACTTTGATATGCAGAAGGTTTATGCCTGTGGTGGGACCCATAGGAGTTGGGCACCAAACTATTTTCTACGATGTTTATCTTGGCCTTGAGCCAGGTGTTTGTGAGGTTAAGCCCGGAGAAGAAGCCCAAACATGCGAGCCAGTAAGAACGGGCAAAAGGAAATATATAAACCTTCCCACCCTATACAAGCCCTTTACCCTAAGTTGGAGAGATCTGGAATACTACAGGCAGTTCAACCTCCCCTTGGATACATCCCAAGCCAGCGCTGCCGCCTTTGCCACCGCAGTAGCCGAAGATACCCTTATAATCCACGGAAATCAGAAGTTAGAAATAGAAGGCTTATTGACGGTGGAAGGAAGACAAAGTATGTCTATGAGCGATTGGGAAGTTTTGGGCAACGCCTTTAACGATGTATCCCTTGCCATATCAAAGCTTTCGGAAAAGGGCTTTTACGGCGATTATTATCTTATCCTAAATCCAAAAGAGTACTTTAAGCTAAACCGTGTTTATCACAACACAGGCCTTTTGGAGATAGAGCAGATAAAGAAGCTTGTAAAAGAAATATACTACACTCCCATAATGCCAGAAGGAAAAGCCCTTTTAGTATCCGCAGGTCCCCAGAACATAGACCTTGTCCTTGGTATGGATATATCCCTTGCCTACGTGGAATCCACAAACATGGTTCATCATTTCCGAGTGATGGAGATAGTGGCACCAAGGATAAAAAGGCCCGGGGCTATAATGGTGATAGGAGAAAAGTGAAAGAAAAGTGGCGCATAATAGAGAAGCTCCTTTCTGAGGAGTATGGAATACAACTTCAAGGTAGTTATGAGGGATGGGGAGCAGGCTATGATCCCAGATATCTGCCCCTTACAGAAATGTGGGCTAAGGGGGAATTGGAAGATATTCCAGAGCTCGCAAAAAGACCTGCGGGCATAGTTTTTTACCTTCAGGAGCTTTCCAAAAAGCCAGAAGAGGACATACTAAACGCCATAAGGCACCAGATAGAATACCTTTTCATCACAGACCTTTTCCTCTGGAAGTTGGGACAGAGAGAGTTCTACAGGTTTGGCTTTGCGCCCACCAACTTTTTAGTTCTTTATGCCCTTCTGGAATCCGTAAGGGCAGCCTACCAGATTACACAAAGGCATCCCTCAAGCCAGCCAAGCCTTTTTAAAGAATACGAGGCTTTACTAAAAAACATAGATACCTATTACCCCCACCATCTTTTTGCCCTTGGTTTCTTAAAGGGATGGCTTGGAAAAGAGACTTTACCAAAGGACTTGGAAAGGTTTTTATATGAATACCTAAGGTCTGAAGGCAAAGAAGCCTATCAAAGGCTTATGGAAGAACTCTTTGGAAAGTATATGGCTTACATAGAAAGATCCCAAGACCTTAACTACGTAGACCTTCTTTTGGAAGAGGCAAGGGGAAAGGTAAAAAGGGATGGCCACAAGGGTAGGATAATGACCGACTTACTAAAAAAGCTGCCAGAATCCTTGCAGGCTATCATCCAAGAACACAAAGATGGTAAGGCAATAGACCTTCCAGAGGAAAAAAGAAAAGAAATTCTAAAGGGCCTTAGAAACCTACCCGATTGGATGAGAGATTATATAAAACAGATGTCTTACATAGATATAACCGAAAAAGACCTTGCCTTTATAGGAAGCTTTTTGCCAAAAACCTTGGAGGTGGATATAGAACACAGAGGATTTCTTAGCTTTTTGATAAAAGGCTGGGAAGAGGAGAAAAGCATGCCCCAAGGGGGCTTTAGCCTTGGAAGGGAAAAGAGCCAAGAGGACAGGCTATACGAAGGCGCTTACGGAATGGGAAAAGAGGAGTTTAAAGCATACAAAAGAACCCTTTCAAAAGTTTTGCCCTACGTGGAGGCTTTAAAGAAAAAATTAAGAAGGCTTATGCCCTTAGAGGAGGAAGCATGGGGAGGTAAACACTTTTATGGAAAGAGGTTAAACCACAAAGCTTTGAGCGTGGAAGTGCCCCTAAGTAGGGGAAGGATCTACATGAAAAGAGAAGAGGCAGTAAAAAAAGAGCTTGCCTTTAAGCTACTTATAGACATCTCCACCTCTATGAAAAGGGAGGAAAAGATAGACAGGGCTTTGGAGGCTCTTATCCTTTTTTCAGAGGTCATAGACAGCTTTAAAATGCCCTTTTCCATAGATGTTTTTAGCGACAAGGTCATAAGGCTAAAGGACTTTTCCGAAGATTACAAAGGAGTAAGGGGAAGGATACTGGAGCTTTTGCAAAAGGTTGGTGGTGGAACCAACTTAGAAAAGGCTTTACTCTTTTCCTACGAAGATATAGAGCTTTTTTGTGCAAAAAGGCACATAAGGGGATGTATGGTTATTTTTTCCGACGGCGAGCCCACGAGGGGCCTAAGAGGACAGGAATTAAAAAACCTTATAAACCAGATGAAAGCTATGATACCCATAGTGGGCGTGGGAGTGGGCTTGAACAAGAACTACATAGATTACTACTTTGAGGCTACAGGCATAAGGATAAAAGACCTTTCAGACTTGCCCATGGCCTTTACGAGGATAATAGAAAATCAGGCAAGGAGGCTTCTGTCTTTTCAATAAAAACCCTTAAGTTCTCCTCGGGATTTTCTATGGCAATTTTGTAATCGGTGGTAGGGGGATGTTTAGAAGCTTCCCTTAGGAATTCCAATCCTTCACTTTCTTGCCCAAGGGCTATGTTTAAAAGCCCAAGGAGTAAGTACTTTTCTTTGCTGTCTTGTGCCAGCATAAGCCATTTGGTAGCCTCAAGGTATTTGAACTCTGTTATGTACCTCATGCCTCTGTAAAGGGCGGAAGAGCTTTTAATAAACTCCTCTTTGCTTAGCCTTTTTCCTTCCCTGTTGTAAAGAGCTATTCGGAATTTGACCCTCATGATTATATAAAATTAATTGACGTGGAAAGGTTAGCAGGAGTACTTTTACCCATAAGCTCTTTGCCCTCGGATTTTGGTATAGGAGACTTAGGTTCAAAGGCCTATGCCTTCGTGGATTTTTTGGCTCTTGCAGGAAACAGCCTATGGCAAATTTTGCCCTTGAACCCAACGGAAGAGATACATGGAAACTCTCCCTACCATTCCATATCCCTGTTTGCAGGAAACCCCATACTTATAAGCCCAGAGCTTCTATACCAAGAGGGCTTGATAAGCAAGGATACACTTGAAAGTTTAAAAGTGGAAAGCTCTGATAGAATAGCCTACGGCGAAGTTTATACAAAAAAGGATAGGATGCTTCAAGAAGCCTTTGAAAACTTCAAAGAGGATGAGTATTTTTACAGCTTCTGTAAGGAAAATAGTTATTGGTTGGAAGATTATGCGCTATTTTCTTGCATTCATAAAAAGCTAAAAAGCCCTTGGTGGCTTTGGGAAGACTTGCCAAAGATAGAGAAAAAAGAGCTTTTAAAGGAAAAGTTTTTCCAATACCTCTTTTATAAGCAGTGGGGGGCTTTAAAGGCCTATGCCAATTCAAAGGGGATAAGGATAATAGGGGACATGCCTATATATCCTGCAAGGGATAGTGTGGATGTATGGTCGAACAGAGAGATCTTTAAGTTGGATGTGATGGCTGGTGTACCCCCCGATTATTTTTCTCCAACTGGACAGCTTTGGGGAAACCCTGTGTATAACTGGCATAAACTAAAAGAAAGGAACTTTGACTGGTGGGTCCTTAGGATAAGGCATTCTTTAAATCTTTTTGACCTTGTGCGCCTTGACCACTTTAGGGGCTTTTCCGCCTTTTACCAAGTACCCTACGGCGAAAAAACCGCGGAAAGAGGTTGGTGGGAAAAGGCACCGGGCTATGAACTCTTTGAAAGAATAAAGGAAGAGTTTCACCACATGCCCTTTATAGCAGAAGACCTTGGCACCATAGATCAAGATGTGATAGAGCTAAGGGATCATTTTAGGCTACCGGGCATGAAGGTCTTAGCCTTTGCCTTTTTTGACAAAAACTCCACCCATCTTCCCCACAACCACACCTACAACGCCGTGGTTTATACCACAACCCACGATAACATGCCTCTAAGGGATTGGTTTTTCAAAGAACTTGACCCCTTTCAAAGGGCAAGGCTTTTGGACTATCTTGGCTACGCTCCCGATAACATAAGTCAAGCCCTTGTAAGGCTTGCATACATGTCGGTGGCAAAGTACTGCATAGTACCAATACAAGACCTTTTGGGGCTTGGTGAGGAAGCAAGGATAAACACACCGGGAAAGGCAAAGGGAAATTGGGAGTGGAAGCTAAAAGATATCCCCGATGAAAGGACACAAGAATACATACAGTTCCTGTGTGATGTCTACAATAGAAAAATTGTATAATTTAACTCATACACTATTACAACCCAACACAATTCCCTAATCCATCCTTGACTATGGCTATCCCTACACATAGCCATAGCTCTTAAGTACAATCCCGAGGAAGCAGATAAAGTTCCAAAGGTTTTGGTAAAGGGGAAAGGTTCCATAGCGGAAAGGATAAAAGAGATAACTTTGAAAAGGGTACGCCTGTATAATTATAGTAAAAAGGAAGTTTTAGCATGAGTGATGTGGGAAAACTTTTATTACTCTTTGGCTTCCTTTTGATTATCCTTGGCTTTTTACTTATCCTTTTTGAAAAACTGCCCTTTGGCTTGGGAAGATTGCCCGGAGACATAGTTATAAAAAGAGATGGATTTACCTTTTACTTTCCCATTGCCACTTCTTTAATTATCAGTATAGTTTTATCCCTTCTTGTGACCCTTTTGTTTAGTCTTTTGAGGAAATAAAAGTGGCGGAGCCGACGGGACTTGAACCCGCGCCCTCCGGCTTGACAGGCCGGCGTTCTGACCGGGCTGAACTACGGCTCCTATTTAAAAATATTATATCACCTTTTTAGTAAAAGGGTAGCCAATTTTTCTATTTCCTGGGCGAGCCTTATATCCTTTTCTGTTATGCCTCCAGCCTCGTGAGTGGTAAGCTTTACCTTTACCTTCTTAAAGCTAACCTCTACGTCGGGATGGTGCCAATGTGCCTCCGCAAGACCTGCTATTGTGTTAAAGAGAAGCACGCTTTCCTTCCAATTTTTTGTAGAGTATTCCCTTGCTATAAAGTTTCCTTCTTTGTACCACCCGGTAAGAGCTTCTAATTCTCTTTCTTCTGGCATTGGGGACATATCCCGTATATGTGCAGAGCGTAGTTGTGCACCCTATAGCCTTCCATGTAGGCGGGTGGTTCCCAATCTATGCAAAACTCCACATCCTTTATGGCTCCGCATCTTGTACATATAAGGTGATGGTGGTCGCTAACATTGGCGTCATAACGTAAAGAACCGCCCCAATAGGCCACCTTTTTTACAAGACCAAGCTCTTCAAGAGTTTCCACCGTTCTGTATACAGTGGCAAGGGAAACAAAGGGATACTTTTTCTTTACTTCGTTGTATATATCTTCAACGGTGGGATGGTCTTCTCTGCTTAAAAGCACCTCGTAGACTGCCACCCTTTGGGGCGTTATCTTCAGCCCCATATTTTTACAAGCCTCAATAAACTCTCTGATTTTTTCCTCTTTGAGCATAGCGTTATTAATATAAATCATTTGCTAATAACTTTCAATATCATTCAATATCACAAAAGACTTCAGGACAGAGAGGTCTTTTAAAATCCTCTAAGATAGCGCAGTTAGCACCACTACCTTAAGAACTTGCCCCATTCCGTAAACTGTTCTATATTTAAATAGGCAGGAACTTTGAGGAGGTTTTTTATGTCTTTAAAACCATTAAAACTAAGAAACAAGATAATCCCCATACCTATAATCCAGGGTGGTATGGGGGTTGGCATATCTTGGGAAAGATTGGCTGGAGCTGTTGCAAAAGAAGGTGCCGTAGGAGTTGTTTCTGCAGTTGGCACAGGCTATCGTTATCCCGAGTTGGTCAAAAGGGATAAGTTTGGAAGGCCTATAGGCTCCACACATGCCCACAGCAAAGAAGCCCTAACAAGGATAATACAAGAGGCCAAAAGGCTTTCGGAAGGAAGGGGAGCAATAGGGGTTAATATTTTGTCTGCCATAACAGACTATGGAAGGGTTGCAGCAGATGCGGTAGAGGCAGGTGCAGATGCCATAATATCGGGTGCGGGTCTTCCTTTGAGGCTTCCCGAGTATGTGGGAGATGCGGACGTTGCCCTTATTCCCATAGTTTCTTCCGCAAGGGCTTTGAACCTTATATGCAGAACGTGGGAGAAAAAATACAAAAGATTACCCGATGCGGTAGTCTTGGAAGGTCCAAAGTCTGGCGGCCATCAGGGCTTTAAATACGAAGAGTGCTTTTTACCAGAGTATCAACTTGAAAACTTATTCCCATCTGTTTTGGAAGAGGCAAAGAAATGGGGCGATATACCTGTTATAGTGGCAGGCGGTGTTTGGAGCTACAAGGATATAAAGGAATACATGGATAAGGGGGCAAGTGGTGTTCAAATGGCCACACGCTTTGTTGCCACCTACGAATGCGACGCCCCGCCCATATACAAAGAGATAGTCCTAAACGCAGATAAAGAGGACATAATCCTGTTTAAGTCCCCGGTGGGCTATCCCTTAAGGGTGGTTAAAACTCCCTTTATAGAAAGAGTCCTTGCAGGATATAACGGTTGGCAGGGCTGTGTATCCCATTGTATAACACCATGCAACAAGGGAGAGGAGGCCAAAAAGGTGGGCTTTTGTATAGCGGATAGACTTGGGGCTGCATGGCTTGGAAACTACGAAGAAGGCATATTCATAAGCGGTGCAAACGGCCACCTTTTGAAAAAGCAAGGCATAATAAGCGTAAAGGAGCTCATAGAGATACTTACCGGCAAAAGGCCAGACCCAACCCTTGAAGAGGATTATGCTTTAAAATGATACATAAAATGGAGGTTGAAAAACTTACAGAAAGCCTAAAGGGTTTCAAGCCTTAGGGTTTTTAGGATAGGTTAAAGATGATTACCAAGAAAACTGTTGGAGAGGTTTTTTCTACAGTTAGTAAAAAGTATGATTTTTTCCTAAACCTTATCACCTTTGGGAACATAGATAGGTGGCAAAGGGACCTTCTTGGTATGTTGCCTTACGAGGGAAGCAGGCTTGACGTGGGTACAGGTACGGGAGAAGTTTTGTTAAAGTCTCAAAATAAAGGTCTAAGGGTGGGTATTGACCTTTCCATGGAGATGTTAAAGGTGGCAAAGGGGAAATGTAAAGCTTGTAAGTTTTTGGTGGCAGACGGGGAAGACATGCCCTTTAAGGACTCTGTCTTTTCTTCCATAAGCCTTTCCTTGGTTTATAGACATCTTTTAAACAGAAGAGCCTTTTTAAAGGAAGCCCAAAGGATACTAAAAAAAGAGGGCTACATAGCCCTTTTGGATATAAACAGGTTCATATTAACTCCTTTGCTTATATTTTTAATGAAATACCCCTTAAAGCCCTTGGGACTTTTGCTTTTTGGCAGAGATAAATGGAATTTTTTCATCCATTCTCTTGAAAATTCCCTTAGCATAGAAGAAGTTAAAAAGGAGCTAAAGGAGGAGGGCTTTGAGGTGGTGGAAGTCCAAAGGAGGCTTTTTGGACTTGTCTATCTTTTACTGGCAAAAAAGAGGTGAGATCCTTCAGATTTTTCTTTTCCTTCTTGCCCTTTTCTTTGCCCTTTGGAGTATAGAAAAACAAGAGGCTTTTTTACACTTTGAAGATGAGGGATCTTTAGAGCTTTTGGTGGAGGGTCCTGTTATAAAGGAGGACAACGCCCTAAAAATCAGGGCAAAGGTTCTGGGGGGAGATTTTCCAGAGCTGTATGGTAAAAGGGTGTTTTTAAAGCTTTATGGAGCGGAGGATATACCTTCCAGAGCCTTTTGGGTTTATGGAAAAGTAAAGGCGGAGGGAAATAGGTTTTTTGTAAGCGCCAGCTGGAGGGATATAGAGGGAATATCTTTAAGGCAAAAAAGCGTGAGGGAAAGGTACATAGAAAGGGTAGAGGAGAAGGTAAAGGACCCACAGGTGAGGGCTTTGGTCCTTAGTTATCTTTTTGGAGAGTCTCAGGAGATGCTTCCGCAGGATGTTTATTACTATTTTAGGATAACGGGCTTGGTGCACCTTTTGGTTATCTCTGGCTTTCACATTGCCACCTTCTTTTTGGTGCTCAGATACTCTCTTCCCTATCCCTATGGTGTAATGCTTGCCCTTGCGGGCACCACTTTTTATGTGTTCCTTTTGACTCCACAGGGAGCTCCCGCCCTAAGGGCTTGGCTTATGTTTTCCCTATGGGTGCTTGTAAAACTAATGCAGGGAAGACCCAACAACCTGTCTATACTCTTCTTTTCGGGCAGTTTAATGCTGGTTTTTGTTCCGAGCTTTTCCAAATCCTTTTCTTTTTGGCTTTCCTTTTTTGCGGTCTTGTATATAATCTTGGGTGTTAGGCTTGTAAAGTTTAAAGAAGACAGCTATCAAGGAAAAGTTTTAAACTCCTTTTTAGTTTCCCTTTTTGCCTTTTTGGGAGTTTCTCCTTTGCTTTGGTCTTTTACCACCAACAGCGCAGGGAGTATAGTCTTTAGTTCAATAGTGGGTACCTTGTTTTTGCCCTTTACTATATACGGCATATTGGAGATCATCACCTATTTTAGCCTTCCCACCTTTCCTATGGAGCTTTTGGCTAAGGTCATTCTTTTCTTTGTAAAAAGCTTCTCTTACTTTGATTTGCAGGTTGGCATACCCATAAACCTATGGCAAGCTATCTTTATATCAAGCCTTGGGGC
>JBKBNZ010000033.1:0-11985 GCA_046294875.1 Aquificaceae bacterium
GGTGGCATAGGAACCCTACCCCAAACACCGGCACCACCCTTCTTTATCCTTCCAGCCAAGTAATCTACTGCGTCTGCCTTTCCTGCATACTTCTTAGCTATATCTGCATAGGTCGGCCCTACCTTCTTTGCCTTCATATCATGGCATGCCATACAGCCCTTTTGCCTGGCAAGTTGTTCGCTTGCCAAAGAGTAGCCTGCCAAACCTACCACCATTGCAAGGGCAAGTGCTGCCTTTTTCATCTTAACACCTCCTTTTGGTTTGTATCTAATTAATATAATATAACCTCGGAGATGAAAAAAAGATGAAAATTGGCGTCTTTGACTCGGGCGTTGGTGGCCTTACAGTTCTCAAAGCCCTTAGGGATAAATACAAGCATGTGGATTTTGTATATCTTGGCGATACGGCAAGAGTTCCATATGGTAACAAGTCTGCCCAATCGGTAATCAAATATAGCCTTGAATGTGCAGAGTTTTTGATGGGAGAGGGAATAGACCTTCTGGTGGTTGCCTGCAACAGTGCAAGCTCTTACGCCTTGGATTCATTAAAAGAAACGCTTCTCATACCTGTCTTTGGCGTTATAGACCCCGGTGTAAAAAAGGCTTTGCAAACCACAAAAGGAAAGGTAGGAGTTATAGGCACAAGAGCCACTATTTCAAGCGGTGTTTACAAAAGGCGATTAGAAAAGCACGGCATAGAAGTGTATCAAAAGGCTTGCCCTCTCTTTGTTCCCCTAGTAGAAGAGGGCATGGTAGAGGGGAAGATAGCGGAGCAAGTGGTAGAGTATTATCTTAAAGAACTCAAAGAAAAAAACATAGACACCCTTATCCTTGGTTGCACCCACTACCCCCTTTTAAAGCCCCTTATTGAAAGGTATATGGGAGACAAGGTGGAGGTTATAGACTCTGCCAGCGCTTTGGCTTTGGAGTTAAAACCCTTCGTAAAGGGATATGGCTCCTCTTCCCTTAACCTTAACTTTACCGACATATCGCCCAACTTGGAGTTTTTAATAGAGTTTATCCTTGGAGAAGTCAATAAGCCAAGGCTTGTGTCCCTTCCTTGTAAGGTTTAACTCCTCAAGGAACCTTTCCCTTACTCCTTCAAAAAAATCCCTTACCCTTTTATCTCTGTAGTCCCCATAAGTCCAATACAAGGGCCTAAAGGCTCCATAGACATACAGATATTCCATCTCCGCATAAACTCCACTACCAAGGTATATCCTTCCTCCCCTCTTTTTTGAGGAAGCCAGAATAAGATGGCTTTCATCCACATACCCCACGTCTATGTTTAACCTTCTTCTGCCCTCTAATTTATATGCTTCTTCCCTTTTCATAGCCCAAAGCTTAAAGTCCAAAAGGTCCTCCTTTTTCATAAGCCCCTTTAGACTTACAAACCTTTTGTACAATCCTTTTCCCATTTCCTTTCTATAATACCTTTGCAAGCCTTCAAAATAAAAGCTTTCCGACGTAAGCTCATAACTAATTTCAGAAAGGAAGTCTTCTAAAAGCTCCTCTTCCCTATACAGAAGAGCGATTATTGGTTTTGAGAGCTCCATGATAGGAAATCTTCCACCAATTCCTTCTTCCCTTTCCCTATAGCTTTTGGACCTTCCATAAAAAGCCCAAAGGCAAGTAAAAGCCTATCATCCACCATATGGCCCTGCGTGTTATTCCTTAGTATATCTTTTATCCTTTTTATCTCCTCCTTTGCCCTTTTCCCATCAAGTCCTCTGTACTCTATTATCTTTTCTTCCAAGGCTTCGTAAAAGCCTTCCCTTTCTATCAAAGATACAAAGTCCTCTACTGGATGACAAAGTAAGGGCGCTTCAATTCCAACTTCTTGTAAAGCCTCCTTCATAAGGTTAGCCCTTATGTGTCCTATGCCCTTTATTCCAGAAAGGCTGGCATATTGGGGCTCTATGCCGTACTTTACCGAGTGGGCTACGCTTAACATCTCTTGGTAAGAAAATCTGTAAAAACCCCTTTTGTTCATCTCTATAAGGACTCTAAGCAGATGGACAGCATCGGTGGAAAGGTAGGAGAACTCTCCGGGCGGATGCTTTATATTAGAATACCTTGCAGTAAAGCCCTTAACATAAAAAAGGAACTGATGAGTATTGTCATCTCTACATTCCCTTCCACAGGGCAACACCTCTGCCAATACAAGGTCTTTGTCCTCCTCAAACCTCTCTTTCTTCTTTAAAAAGTCAAAAAGAGTATCAAACTTCTTTGTATATAAAAGAGGCCTTATGGTCGCCATAGGGTTTATATGTAGGTTTTTCCTTCTTAAAAACTCTTCAAAGCGTGTGGGCGGTATGCCAGACCTTATACAAAAAAGTCCTTTCTCTGTAAGTTCTCTGTCCTTTATGTATCCATGGCCTCTTAAAAAGTTTTCCACCATTTTAATTTCTTCTTTTTTTATCCGTTTAAAGGAATAGGTGCTCTCTAAATATCGTTTTGGATCGTCCTTTTCGTACATGTGGGCTAAAAGTAAGAAAAAGGCAAGACTGTCTATGTTAGCCTCTTCTCCCATAGTGGCGGTGGTAAAAGGCTTTTTCAAAGCTTGCGCAAGCTCCCTTTCTAAGTAATACTCCCTTGCTCCGTGGATAAGTAAGTGGGAATAACCTACATCCCTTATACCAAACCTGCCCGCCCTTCCCTCCATCTGTAAAATATCAAGGCTGCTGGGTAAGGTCTTTATATCTTTCTCTTTTCGGAAAAACCTAACAAGAATAAGCACTCTATCTGCGGGCAAGTTTACACCATAGGCCAGAGTTTGAGTGGCTATCAAAAGCTTTAGCTTTCCCTCCCTAAAGGCTTTTTCTATCTCCTCCCTTTCTTCCTTTGGTATGTCTGCATTATGAAAGGCAATCTCCCCTTCCCTTTCCTCCTCAACCTCAAAGGGCAAGGTCTTGTTCCATATGCCTATCTTTTTCTCGTTGGCAAGCTCCAAAAGCTTCCATCCAAGGCTCTTCTTTGGTACAAAGAGTATAAGGTTTTCATCTATCCTTCTTAGAGAAAAAAGGGCGTTTAAAAGCCTTGCCGCCATAAGCTCTTCACCCTTCAAATCCCTTTTAATAGGCTCAAAGCTTGAAAGGCTTCTTATCTCCCTGTATAAGGGCACAGGCCTCCAAGCACTTTCTATAACAAGGCTTGCTCCTATCCAACGGGCAAGGTCTTCCACTCCGGGCAAGGTAGCGGAAAGGCAAAGCATGGGGATCCCTTCCCTAAGGCAATAGGTTATTATCTCTTCTAATATCCATCTTTTGCTTATTTGATGGACTTCATCTATAACAAGGGCAGAAAGCTCATCAATCCAGCTTACTCTATTCCTAAGGGCATAAGCTAAGTGTTCGTAAGTGCTAACTATAACCTTGGCTTTGCTTTCTTTGAAGCTTTCAAGGACTGTCTCCCCTGTTCTTATCTCTACCTCTTTGGGCGAATAGTATTCTTTAAACTCCATAAACTTTTCCTTTACCAGTGCCTTCGTGGGAGCAGTATAAATAAGCCTACCTTTGAAGTTTTTCATAAAGAGATAGGCGGTAAGGCTTTTGCCAGAAGATGTGGGCGAAGCCACGAGGGCATTGCCCTCTTGGTAAAACCTGTAAAAGACCGTCTGGAGAGGGTTTAAAAGGGGGTATTTAATTTTACCCTCTATCAAAGAGGAATTTATAAGGTCCTCTTCCACGACCTTCCCAAGGTTTTCTATAAGGTATATGGCCTTGCCTTCTGGTGGGTTTAGCTTGTAATAGCTTTTATCCAATAGACGTATCCTTACAACTTTTCCCATACTTTTTCCATGCTTTTTAGCTCCTTATCAAAGACAAAGATAAGCTTGGGAAGTCTTTTTACCCTTAGGTTTTTTAAAAGAAGTTTTTTTAAAAAGCCTTCGGCTTTTTGTAATGCTTCTTGGGCTTGCTTTTCTTTACCTTCTTCCAAGGTAGTAAAATAGACCTTTGCAAGGCTCATATCCTCAGAAAGTTCTATCCCCGTTACAACAACCCCCTCCAACCTTGGGTCTTTTAACTCTGTAAGCACGAGGTTTGCTATCTCTTCCTTTAATTGTTTTGCAAACTTTATCCTTTTTATATCCACGGGGATAATATTATACACCGTATAAGCCGAGCGAGAATTTCCCTTGTATGGGCGATTAAGAAACCTTTCTCATTCTCTACACTCCTTTATGATGTCTCCTTAGGACTTCCAAAAAGAGTGGATTGTCGTGTTTTAGAAGATGGTCGTCTATATGCACCTTTGTTTCTATCCTTGGTAGGTAGTGGTTTCCGGGGTTCGTGCCCATATCGGGGAAAAGGACAAAGCCGTTCCTTTCCTTTATGACCTTGTAAACTTCGCTGTTGGGGTCTTCTATGTCTCCAAAGAACCTTGCCCTTGCAGGACATGTTAGCACACATGCGGGTTTTCTGTGTTCGGGTGGCAGGGATTCATCGTAAACCCTGTCTATACAAAGGGTGCACTTTTTCATAACCTTGTCCGCTTCGTCAAACTCTCTACATCCATAGGGGCAAGACCAAGAGCATAGCTTACAGCCGATGCAATCATCATAATTTACCAAAACTATACCATCCTGTTCCCTTTTATAGCTGGCGCCTGTGGGGCATACGGGTACGCAGGGAGCATCCTGACAGTGCAAGCAGGACTTGGGAAGATGAAAAACTTGGGTGTTGGGAAATTCACCTACCTCGTAGGTCATTATTCTGTTGTACCAAACCCCATGAGGCTCTCTTCCATAAGGGTCAAAATCGGAAAGGGGACCAAAGGCCGCCTGAGTGTTCCATTCTTTGCAGTTTGTGGCGCAGGCATGACAGCCCACGCACGTGTTAAGGTCTATAACAAGGGCAAACTGAGCCATCTTTGTACCTCCTTTAAGGTTTGTACCTTAGCACGGTTATTTGTCTTTCTTCTATGTAGGGCAAAGGCTTTATTTCAAACTGGGGATAGGTTTCTGGGGCCTGGTCTTCTGCCTTGTATACTTTTACCTTTGTGTCAAACCATGCCAGGTGTCCTGTAATGGGGTCTCCGTAATAAACTTCCTTTCCACCTATCTTTATGCTGTGGGGTATAACGTGGTTCAATAAAAAGCCCTGATTTCCCTCTTCCGCGTCCGGCTTTAGACCCCAAGCTCCCTTCATCTTTCCTATGGCGTTCCAAGTCCATACAGAGTTGGGCTCTGTGGTTTCTGTAAGATAAACCTGGCATTTAACCTTTCCGACCCTTGACTCTACCCAGACCCAGTCCAAGTGCTTTATACCAAGCTTTTCTGCAGTTTTGGGGTTCATGTAAAGGTAGTTTCTCGTAGATATCTGTCTTAGCCATGCATTTTGGGAATCCCAAGAGTGGTACATCCACTGGGGCCTTTGGGTAAAGGCATAAAGGGGGTACTCCTTTCCGGAAACTTCATCCTCAAAGGGCGGATACCAGAAGGGCAGGGGATCAAAGTATTTGATAAGTCTCTCTCTTAGTATGGGGTCGTTTGGTGGCTGATTTTTACCCTCCCACAGGCCTTGGCCTGCAAGCCTGAAGGTTTGCAAGGTTTCAAGGTAGAAGTTGAAAACAATCGGTGCCACCTTCTTCATAAAGCCCACGCTTACAGCCCATTCTTGGTAATCCTTGTTGGCATGTCTGTAGTATCTCATATTGTCGGAAAGCTTGTAATAGAAAAATCCCTTGTTTTTAATGTACATTTCAAGCTGGTTGGGATTGGGCTCTCCTACGAAGTGTTTGTCTCCGTTCTTTCCTCTCCATCCGGCAAGGGCTCCCACTCCAGGCCTTATCTGCCAGTTTATAAGGAAATCTTTAAAGTCCTTATACTTTCTTGAACCGTCGGGATTTACAAAACCCGGGAGCCTAAGCCTTGATCCCAACTCCACCATAACATCTCCCCATCCTTTTACATCATAGCCGTTCTCTTGGGGATTTATTATGGGATGTCTTAGGGCATCAACAGGACCATCTACCGCCGAAGGCGGCCTGTCCAGCAAGGATAGGGCAAACCATTGCTCTAAATAGGTAGCGTCTGGAAATACCAAGTCTGAATAGGCTACCTGTTCGCTATAGAAGGCGTCTATGGTTATAACCTTTGGAATTATATAGTTGCCCGCAG
Organism: Aquificaceae bacterium; assembly: GCA_046294875.1. Taxonomy (GTDB): domain Bacteria; phylum Aquificota; class Aquificia; order Aquificales; family Aquificaceae; genus Pampinifervens. Next base: position 6,121 of record JBKBNZ010000033.1, read on the forward strand.
GGTCTGTGGCTGTCAGGGCTTGTATGATGTATGGGATGTTTTGGGAAGAGTTCCAAGCCATGTTTGCCATATAGATCATCAAGACTTCAATGCCATAGGGATTTCTCTCGTAAGCTGCGGGTATTACGTTGTGAATTAGACCGTGGGCGGTAAGGGGGAACCACCAGCTGTAAGCGTGGTCTATCCTTACGGGATTTCCCTTTTCGTCCACCAAAAGGTCATCGGGGTTTTGGGGATATCCCAAATGGGGTCCCGGATAAACTTCTCCGTACTTTATCTCATCAGGCCTTGTTATTTTGTAAGGCTTGGGAAGGTCTTCTATGTGTTTGGGATAAGGGGGCTTGTTAAGGAACCCTCCGGGTACATCCACCACTCCCAACATCATCATAAGAAGGAATACAGTCCTTGCCGTTTGGAAGCCGTTGGTATGGGATGCCACACCCCTCATAACATGGAAGGAAACGGGCCTTCCTATGGTCTTTTTGTGCCTTCTTCCCCAAACATCTACCCACTCTATGGGAAGCTCTATGGGATGGTATAGGGCTATGGTTCCCATCTCCTTTGCTATTCTTTCTATATCCTTGGCGGGTATACCTGTTATTTTTTCTACCTTTTCTGGGCTGTAGTCATTTATAAGTCTTTCTGCGAAGATATCAAAGGCTGGCCTTACCTTATAGCCCTCTGGCGTGGTAAACTCTCCAATAAAGGCAGGGTCTAAGTCCTCTGGCACTATCCTATCCGCCGGTTTAAAGGATTGGGATTTTTTGTCAAAGACCATGGGCTTGCCTTCTTGGTTCCTGTAAAAGAGCCCATCCTTTGAAGTGCCCGGTGCCTGAATAACAAGCCAAGGGGCGTTGGTGTATTCCTTTAGAAAAGTCCAATTTACCAAGTTGTACTTGAAAAGCACGTGCATTATGCCAAGGAAAAAGGCTGCGTCGGTGCCTGGTTTTATGGGTACCCATTCGTCTGCCACCGCACCATAACCCCACCTTACGGGATTTACCACTACAAACTTACCACCCTTTCTTTTCATCTCTTGAATGCCAAGCTTAAAGGGATTGGAAGAATGGTCTTCTGCCACACCTATAAGCATAAAGTACTTGGTGTTTTCAAAGTCTGCCTCTCCAAACTCCCAAAAAGAACCCCCTATGGAATAAAGACCAGAAGCTGCGATATTCACCGAACAAAAGCCACCATGGGCAGCCCAGTTTACCGTGCCAAGCTGGGAGGCAAACCAGCTGTTTATCTGTTGCATTTGGTCTCTACCGGTGAAAAAGGCGATCTTGTAAGGACCCTTTTTCCTCGCCTCCTCAAGCCATTGGGTGGCTATCTCAAAGGCCTCTTCCCACTCAATCTCCTTGAATTGGCCTGATCCTCTTGGACCAACCCTTAGCAGGGGCTTTCTAAGCCTCGCCGGGCTGTACTCCTTCATTATCCCAGAAGAGCCCTTGGCGCACAAAACGCCCTTGTTGGTAGGATGGCTATCGTTTCCCTTGATGTAAGTTACCTTGTTGTTCCTTACGTATACTTCTATGCCACACCTACAGGCGCACATATAACAGGTGCTGTAAGCCTTCCTATCGTAAAAGCTGCCGCCTATTTCCATGGTAAGACCTCCTGTAATACTTTAAAATTATGGCCTTTTGTTTGAATAAGGACTTTCAATTTTGTTATGGATTTATAAGCTAAACTTATAACCCTTATAAAGCAGACTTATATACACTTGACAGGGGATTAATTACCCTTGAGGTATATTAAAATGGTTAACCTTGGAAAAATGGCCTATGGTTTAGCTTACCTTGAAAGCATGGGAGGAGAGGAGAACATGAAAAGGGATTGGGAAAATCTACTTTTGGCGCAGCAGGGCAAAAGAAGCTTTAGACTTTACACTTGGGAGGAAAAGACCCTTAGTATTGGTTATTCTCAAGATTTTCTAAACTTTCCTATAAAGATGGTTAAAAGACCTACGGGCGGTGGTGCTCTGTTGCATGGTTGGGATGTTTCCTTTTCTTATGCAGGCCTTAGAGAGGAATGGGGCAAAAGCTTTAAAGATATATACACTAACTTTATGGGGCTCCTTTTGGAGCTTTTAAGGGAGTTTGATAGTTCTTTTGAGATGAGTAAATACAGGGGAGGTTATGAGAATTATTTTTGTTACTTTTATCCTACCCTTGGGGAGATAACCACAAGGGGCAAAAAGATAGTAGCCTGTGCCATGAGGCTTATGAAAGATTGCTTCCTTATACATGGTAGCCTCTTTTTGGATATGGACTATGAATACTTTGAAAAACTCACAGATATAGGAAAAGAAAAGTTAAAGGAAAGGATAACCACCTTTGGGGAGTTGGGGTTTTCCCAAGGGGATATGGAAAGGCTTTTAAAGACCTTTTATCTTAAAATAAATTCATGCCTTTAGCCATCACCCTTTTTAGACTTTTTTTGATAGTGCCAACCCTTTTTGCCTTGGAGTTAGAAAAAAGGCTCTTGGCGGGCTTTTTTGTGCTTTTGGCAGGAGTTTCCGATTGGCTGGATGGAGATCTGGCAAGGAAAAAGGGGAAGGTTAGCCAAGTAGGCGCTTTATTAGACCCTTTGGTGGATAAAGTTTTTGTTTTATCGGTTCTTTCCTTTTTCCTTTACAAGCAAGAGGTAAGCTTAGTTATCTTTTTACTTTTGCTGTTTAGAGAGCTCTCTATATCTTTTTTGAGAAGTATAGCCGTGGAAAAGGGCTATCTTATGTCCGCCTCTTATATAGGTAAGGCAAAGGCCTTTTTTGAGTTTCTGGCTCTTTTTGCCCTTACCTTGAAACTCGGCGTGGCTAAGCTTTTGCTTTGGTTTTCTGTGTTTTTGGCTTACCTCTCTATGTATGATTATGTGGTAAAGTACTTCAAATATCAGGATAGAAGGTAGAAGGTTTCCTTTTAAATCGATACAAACCTGCTTGAACCACCGGTTAGGCCTTTTGATAAGTTATAATGTTTTCCATGAAAGATTTTTGGTATTGGGCTGAGGAGTATGACAAAAAGCTTATAACCACCGCCTTAGAATCGGGGGCAAGGGTTATACTACTTTCCGATCCATCAAAGCTTCAAGAGGTAAAGTCCCTTGGAAGGGTTCTTGTGGCTTCAAAGGATGGTGGGGACTTGGTGGAAGGAAGGGACTATGTGTATGTACTTATAAGGGGAAAGGAGGATGAAGAAAAGGCTGGCAAGTTCCCACCCCATATAAAGGTTATAGTGGAAACCACCGATTGGACTATAATCCCCCTTGAAAACCTAATAGCCCAAAGGGAAGAACTCTACGCAGTGGTAAAAAAGGAAGAAGAGGCTAAGCTTGCCATAAAGGTTCTTGAAAAGGGTGTAAAGGGCGTGGTATTAAAGACAAAGGATATAAACACCATAAAGAGGGTGGGTAAGGCTTTGGAAGAAGCCGAGGAAAAGTTGCCCCTCGTGGTGGTGAAGATAACAAGGATACTGCCCCTTGGCCTCGGAGACAGAGTTTGCGTGGATACTACTTCCATGCTTCATCGTGGAGAGGGAATGTTGGTGGGCAACTCCTCAGGAGGCATGTTCCTTGTACATGCAGAAACGGAAGAAAATCCCTATGTAGCTTCAAGGCCCTTTAGAGTGAACGCAGGCGCTGTTCATATGTACATAAGGGTGCCCGAAAACAAAACAAAATATCTGTGCGAGCTTTCTTCTGGCGATGCGGTTATGGTTTATGACTATCAAGGAAGGGGCAGGTTGGTGTACGTGGGAAGGGCAAAGGTGGAAAGAAGGCCTATGCTCTTGGTAGAGGGCAAATACGAGAACAAAAAAATAAGCGCAGTTTTGCAAAATGCGGAAACCATAAGACTTACAAAGCCAGATGGAACTCCCCTGTCGGTGGCAGAACTAAAGGAAGGAGATGAAGTTCTTGGCTATGTGGAAGAAGCGGGCAGACACTTTGGCATGAAGGTGGAAGAAACCATAACAGAGAAGTGAAGTTTAAAGACCTTTTAAAAGATATAAAGGGAATAACATCCAACTCAAAGCAGGTAGAAAAGGATTATATATTCATTGCCATAAGGGGAAGTCAAAGGGATGGCCATGAGTTTGTTCAGGAAGCCCTGCATAGGGGAGCCAAGTGGGTGATCGTAGAAAAGGACTTGCCCATAAAAGACCCACGCATAGTAAGGGTGGAAGATACAAGGTTAGCCCTTAGTGAATTGGCAAGCCTTTTTTACAAAGAGCCGTCAAAGGAGCTAAAGATAATAGGAATTACGGGCACCAATGGAAAAACCACAAGCACCCATATAATAGAATCTATATTAAACACTGCAGGTATAAAGACAGGCCTTATAGGAACCATATACTACCGCCTTGGTGATAAGATATACGAGTACGAGGGGAGGACTACTCCAGACCCTGTAAAGTGGCACTCTACGTTAAGAAGTATGAAAGAGGAGGGTGCTCAGGCGGTTGTTTGTGAGGTCTCTTCCCATGCCTTAGACCAAAAGAGGGTGTGGGCTACTCAATTTCACACCCTTGCTTTTACCAACCTAAGCCAAGACCACCTTGACTATCACAAAAGCATGGAAGACTACTTTATGGCAAAGGCAAGGCTTTTTACCGAATACTCCTACCAATATGCCCTTATAAACGGTGATGACGAATGGGGGAAAAGGCTTATAAAGATGGCAAGAGGGGTAAGGGTCTATGGAAAGGAGGGAGACCTTAGAATTTTAGACTTTTCCACAGACTTTGACGGTTCAAAGCTAAGGGTGGAGTATCAAGGAAAGGATTACACCTTTTATTCCAACCTAAGGGGTAGCTTTCAGGCTTATAACTTGGCTCTTGGCATACTTTTTGGCTTTCTCTGGGGCCTTTCTCCAGAGGTCATACAAGAAGGTATAAAGAACCTATACGTGCCTGGAAGGTTCGAAGCATACAAGGGCAAAGGTTTTATGGTGGTGGTAGATTACGCCCATACACCCGATGCCCTTGAAAAGGTTTTAAAAACTGCCAAGTCCCTGTCAAAGGAAAGGCTTATTGCCCTTTTTGGTGCCGGTGGCAACAGAGATAAGAGCAAAAGACCTTTAATGGGAAAGGTGGCAGAAAGCTTGGCAGACCTTGTTATCCTAACTTCCGATAATCCAAGGTTTGAAGAGCCCATGGACATTATAGAGGACATACTAAGAGGCATTGAAAACAGATCAAAGGTGCTTGTAGAACCAGACAGAAGGAAAGCCATAGAGCTTGCCATAAGTATTGCCAAGGAGGGCGACCTTATAGTAGTGGCAGGAAAAGGACACGAAGACTATCAAGAAATAAAAGGAGTAAAATACCCCTTTAAAGATTCCGATGTTGTTAAGGAGGTTTTGGGTGTGTGATTTTGAAGCTCTCCATTATAGCCTAAGGGATGAGCTGTTGAACCTATACAAAGAGGCAGAAAGCCCTCAGCCAAAGATAAAGATAGCCAATTTAAAAAGCGCCAAGTTATGCGGCCTGGCGAACCTTGCCAAGCTAATACTCTACTTTGAAAGGGAAGGCTATCTGGTGGTTGTGAATAAGGAAGAAAACTATAAAGAATGGGAAATACAAATAGAGCCGGGTATCTTTGATTTGATTTTTGGATATGGGTGATTAAAATTTAATCTATGAAGTTTTTTATGATAGGCTTGGGGAGGATGGGGCTTGGTATGTCAAAAAGGCTTTTAAAGAAGGGGTATGAGGTTTTTGGCTACGACACTGATAGGCAAGCAAGGGAGAGGGCGAAGGAGTACATAAGGGTAATTGAAAGCCTTGAGGAGCTAAACCAGCAAGAAGAAAAGGTTCTGTGGCTTATGGTTCCTTACCAAGCGGTGGATGGGGTGATAGAAAGCCTAAA
>JBKBNZ010000034.1:0-11949 GCA_046294875.1 Aquificaceae bacterium
AGCCTATGTAAGAGTAGCTTATAGAAGAACCAAAGATGAAGCCCACAACCCTTGAGGCCTTTCCATACTCACCCATGGCTATAAGGATCTTTGGTCCTTCTTCTTCCCTTCCAAGGCAAAGCAACCTTGCGGCATCCTCATAAGACCTCGCCATAACGGCTATTTTTACAAGGTCTGCCCCCCATCTTCTGGCAGACCTGTATATTTCCTTTAGTATCCAGCTTGGGGGTGTAAGCTCAAAGTTATGGTAAGAGATTATAAGCTTTTTCCCGGAGGCTTTTACCCTATTCCTCACCTCAGAAAGAAGTTCTTCTGATGAAAGCTCTATGTCCGTGTAGTCGCTGTAAGGGGAAGCCTTTTTAAAGATCTCTATGCGATTCTTTACCTTTGAACCACCCTCCATTTCACTCCTTACGGTAAGTATGGTACCCAAGCCCATATCCTTTACCTTTTGAATGCATTCTATCACAAAGGAAGGATCCTTGTTTTCAAAGAGGTCTACTCTTAGCTCTATTAGGTCTGCTCCCTTTTCCTTGCAAAGCCTTAGGTTTTCTTCAAAGTTTTTATCGGAAAGGGGTACGGCGATGAGCATTATCTTCCCAAGGCTATTCCCAAAACCTTTAAAGGTAGTCCAAACACCTTTGTAAAGTTGGCTCCTGCCCTGTGGTCAAAGGCATCCTTTTCCGAGTAGGTGGCAAGGTCTTCTACATAGAGGCTGTTGGGTGAAGTCCTACCCACCACCTGCACGTGACCCTTGTATAGCTTTAACCTTACCTTTCCATTTACATACTGGGCTATCTTTTCGGTAAAGGCATCCAAAGCCTGGCGAAGAGGTGAAAACCACAAGCCCTCATAAACCACCTTGGCGTACTCGTGGGGTATGTGGGTTAAGAAGTAATGGAAGGTAAACCTATCGAGCACCAAAGAAAGTAGATCTCTGTAAGCTTCGTACAAAAGGGTGGCTCCCGGAGCTTCATACACTTCCCTGCTTTTTATACCCACAAGCCTGTTTTCCACCATATCTATACGACCTACACCATGCCTGCCTGCTATGGCGTTTAAATCAAGGATAAGCTGGCTTAAACTTTCGTAAGCTTTGCCATTTATGGCTATGGGTGTGCCCTCTTGAAACTCTATTTCTATGTATTCTGGCTCATGGGGAGCCTTTTGGGGGCTTTGAGTCCATTCAAAGGCATCCTCCGGTGGCTCTTGCCATGGGTCTTCCAAGGGACCACATTCTATGGAAACACCCCACAGGTTTTTATCTATGGAATAGGGCTTTTCCTTGGTAGCTTTGACAGGTATTTTATGCCTTAGGGCGTATTCTACCTCTTCTTCCCTTGATTTAAACTCCCATTCTCTAACGGGTGCCAAAACTTCAATATGGGGCTTAAGAGCCCACACAGAAAGCTCAAACCTTACTTGGTCGTTTCCTTTGCCCGTGGATCCATGAGCTACATAGTTTGCCTTGAACTTTTCCGCATACTCTACAAGCTTCTTGGATATCAAAGGCCTTGAAAGGCTGGCGGTTAAGGGATACTTGCCCTCGTACAATGCCAAAGCCCTAAGGGTAGGAAGGCAGTACTCCCTTGCAAACTCCTCTTTTAGGTCTTCTATGATGGCTTCCACTGCCCCAGAAGCCTTTGCCTTGGCAGGGATCTCCTCTAACTCTTCTCCCTGTCCCACGTCTGCCGTGTAGGTTATAACCTCATAACCCCTATCGGTGAGCCATCTTACGATAACAGAAGTATCAAGTCCACCGGAGTAAGCGAGAATAACTCTTTTTGACATAGGAGTATTATAGCACGCCTATGATAAAAACCATAGGGAAAAAGGACAAATAAGATATAAATTTATTGCAAACCTAAAAAGGAGGGTTTGACATGGAGATAAGGGATATTCACTATAGAGCCTACAGGCCAAGGCCCTTTACAAAAGAAGAAAAGCCTCATACTACCATACTCTTTGGCGGTTTAACATGGAAGCACGAAAGGCTTATACAGGGATCTTTGGAAAGGATGGGCTACAAAAGTCAACCCTTGCCTCAGATAGAAAGAATGGACCTTGACATAGGAAAAGAGTACATAGACGTTGGAGCTTGTTGCCCTACCACCTTTACGGCAGGTAACTTGGCAAGGACTCTTAAGACCATAGGGGAAAGGGAAGGAGAAGAGGCACTTAAAAATAGATACCTTTTTGTTACCATTGGTGCCTGCGGTCCTTGTAGGTTTGGGCAGTACCATGAGTCTTACGAGAGGGTTCTTGAGGGTATGAACCTAAGGGAGTTTAGAATCTTTCTCCTTGACCTGCTTCAGATGGAACAATCTGCGCCGGGCGGAGGTCTTGAGATAAACATGCCTTTGACCTTTGGCCTCGTTTATGCCATGTTTTTGGGAGACCTTATAACCGATATGGAATATGCCACAAGGCCTTATGAGGTAATCCAAGGGCAAACGGACAAGGTGGTAAGGGAAAGTATAGAGCTACTTTATGAAAAGCTAAAAAACAGACCTATAAAGGGTAAAAAGTTGGGTTCTCTCCTTTGGCATGTTTTTACAGGATACTTTGTGGAGGCTTTGAAAGAGGTTAAAAGGCTTTGGGATGAAATAGAGGTGGACAGGCTAAGGGTAAAGCCAAGGGTAAAGATAACGGGCGAGTTTTGGCTACAGACCCACGAAGGGGATGGCAACTATAACATAAAAAGCTGGTTGGAAAAGGAGGGTGCCGAGGTAATTCCACCACCCATAGCGGTGTGGATGGACTATTTGATAAACATGGAGCTTTTTAAGCTGGAAGACTCAAAAGGCTTTGTAAAGGGTTATTATCCTAAAAAGCTTGCCATAGGCACAATAGCCTACCTTTATAGATTTGTTTATAACAGGCTAAGAAAAGCCCTAAACCATATACCCAACCCCTTGCCCGACCAGAGGGAGCTAAAGGAATTAGCAAGGCCCTACTTTCATTATCGCCTAACGGGAGGAGAAGGGCATATGCTTATAGGAAAGGCTCTCCATGCCTACAAGAAAAGGTACGCCCATATGATATGTGAGTTGTCTCCTTATGGTTGTCTTCCTAATACTATGTCGGTGGGTGCCATGGCAAAGGTGTTGGGTGACTATCCAGACCTTTTGTATGCACCCATTGAAGTAAAGGGTGATGCAGAGGTGCATGCTTATTCAAGGTGCCAGATGGTATTAACCTCGGCAAAAAAGAGGGCAAAGGAAGAGTTTGAAGAAGTCCTTGAAAGGACAAAGCTTTCCATAGAAGAGATAAGAGACTTTGAAGAAAAACATCCCCATATAAGAAGGGCTACTTACAAAATACCCCATTATGGATATGCATCCACTGCAAGCAACTACCTTATCCATATAGCAAAGCTTATGGGAAAGTCCATAAGGGGGTAAGCCATGCTTTTGCTTGGCATTGACGTGGGTAGCACCACCTGTAAGTACCTTTTGACAGACAAAGAGGGAAACATCCTTGACAAAGCTTATGAAAGGCATAACACAAAACAGGCGGAAAAGGTTCTTGAGTTCCTCCTTAGGTTAGAGGAAAGGTATGGCTTTAAAGAGGGAAGGGATAGGGTCTATATAACGGGTTCTGGAGGAGGCTTGATAGGTGACCTAATAGGGGCAAGGTTTGTGCAGGAGGTGGTGGCGGTTGCTACGGCAGTGGAAAGGCTTCATCCAGAAGTTAGGTTTGTAAGTGAGATAGGCGGCGAGGACATGAAAACCATCTTCATAAAGGAAAAGGGGGGTAAAAAGAACAAGCAAGTTTATATGCAAAACGTGTGCGCCGGCGGTACGGGCACCTTTATAGAAAAGATAGGAAGGAAGCTTGGTATACCTCCAGAGGTACTTTCTAACATGGAATACGAAGGCTATACGCTCCACCGTATAAGCTCCAAATGTGGCATCTTCGCAGAGGCGGACGTAAACTCCCTCTTAAAGGCGGGTGTACCCACGGAGGAGATAATGGCTTCCCTCTTTGAAGCGGTGGTTTATCAAAACTTGGCACAGCTCACCAAGGGTAACATCCCACTTCCAAAGGTTTTGTTGCTTGGAGGTCCTAACCTCTTCTTTAAGGGGCTCCAATCTGCATGGAGGGTAAACCTACGAAGGCTATGGAAGGAAAGGGGAGTGGGAGACTTTACCAAAGAGCAGATGCAAGAGCTTGTTTTTGTGCCAGAAAACTCCCTTTATTACGCAAGCCTTGGGTGTATATATACAGCCCTTGAGGAAGAAGGAGGTTTATATGCGGGGCATGAAAAACTAAGGTGGTGGGTGGAGGAAGGGCAGTACCAAGAGAAGTTAAAGGAGGGTAAGGGTGGGCTTGTGAAAACCAAGGAAGAGTTGGAAGAGTTCAAAAGAAAATACTCCTACGTGGTGGAAAGCCGCATAGTTCCTAAAAGGGTAAAGGAGGTAATAATAGGTTGTGATTTTGGATCCACTACCGCAAAGGCAGTATGCATAACACCACAGAAGGAGGTAGTTTTTTCTTGCTACACCCTAAGCAAGGGAAACCCCATAGAGGACGCAAAGGAGATCTTCAGACAGATAAAGGAATACCTTAGAGAGGGCAGGGTGCTTGCCTTAGGCCTTACAGGCTATGGCAAAGACCTTTTAAAGGATATACTGGGTGCTGACGTAGCCATCGTTGAAACGGTAGCCCACGCCACCGCAGGTCTTCACTTTTTCCCCGATGCAGACTGTATATGCGACGTGGGGGGAGTGGATGTAAAGATAATGATAATACGTCAGGGTTCGGTGGTAGATTTTAGGCTAAACTCTCAGTGTTCTTCGGGCAACGGTGCCTTTTTACAAGGTGTGGCAGAAAGGTTTAACATTCCCCTTTGGGAGATAGCAGACAAAGCCTTTTCTGCAAAGGCTATGCCAAGCTTTACCATGGGCTGTGGAGTCTTCTTGCAGAGTGATATTGTAAACCAGCAAAGAAAGGGATGGAAGGCTGAGGAGATACTGGCAGGTTTGTGTTATGTTTTGCCCTTTAACGTATGGGTTTATGCAGGTGGTATAAACAACCTGGCGCAGGTGGGCAAAAAGTTTATACTTCAGGGGGGAACCCACAAAAACTTGGCGGTGGTAAAGGCTCAAATAGACTTTATAAAAGCCCGGGTGTCTGATGCAGAAATTTACGTACATCCCTACTCGGGCGAGGCGGGAGCCATAGGCGCCGCCCTTATAGCCTTGGAACACTACCAAAAACACCAAAGGACTTCCTTTAGGGGCTTTGAGGTTATAGAGAAGCTAACCTATAGGTCTACCACCTCAAAGGAAACCTTGTGTCATTGGTGCCCTATAAACTGTCAAAGGACTTTTATAGACGTTTATATTGGAGAGGGTGAGGGAAGGCAATGGAGTAAGGTGCCCTTAAAACCCGGCTGGACAAGGCTTATAGTTAACAACGCCTGCCCTAAGGGCCTTGTTGAGGATGAAAGGGAATTAAAGGTTATAAAAGAAAGGATGGAGAAGTTAAAACATGAGTTTCCTAACATCGCTGATTTTGTTAAAAAGGAGGCCTTTAGAAGCTCCTCAAGGGCGAAGGTCTCTTAAGGTGGGTATCCCAAAGTTTCTTAACGTATGGGGTACTCACCAGTTTTGGGTGGGCTTTTTTCAAGCCTTGGGTGTTGGCAGGGTAGTCTTTAGCTCGGACACCTCCGAAGAGCAATACAGAACCTACGGCAAAGGAAGAATATCAATGGACTCTTGCTATCCTGTAAAGGCCTTGGCGGGACACATAGGGGAGCTGTTGCAAAAGGATATAAACCTACTTTTTGTGCCCATGATATACTCCTTACCCTCCTTTTTAAAGGGGCATGTTATAGATACCCTTTCCTGTACAAGGGTTATGATGAGTGTGGAGAACATAAAGGCGGGTTTTTTGAGGGAAAGGGATGAATTTAGGGAAAGGGGTATAAGCTTTGTATCCCCCTTCGTGCCCTTTGGAGAGCCAGAGATACTGCCCAAGTACCTTTGGGAATCTTTAAAGGATGTGGTGCCCAACCTGAGCTTTGAGGAGACAGTAAAGGCGGTAAAGGAGGGCTTTAACCAGCTTGATGCCTTTGAAAGGAACATGAGGGAAAAGAGTCTTGAGATAATAAGGTGGTGTGTAAAGAATCAAAGGCCTGCCCTGCTCGTTTTGGCACGCCCCTACCATATGGACCCCGGAATAGGACACGAAATAGACGGAGAGTTCCAAGCCTACGGCTATCCTGTCCTTTGGTACAACTACCTTCCCTTAGAAGACTGGCTTTTAAACTGGCTCTTTGAAGAAGACCTAAGAAAAGGTCTTATAAAAAGCCCCTTGGATATAGGGGACGTTTGGACTTCCTCTTATAGTTCAAACACCAACGAGATCCTTTGGGCTTCCAAGTTTGCCGCACGCCTTCCTTGGATAACGGGAGTTATAAGACTTTCAAGCTATGAGTGTGGCATGGATCAGCCCACCTTTACACCGGTGCAAAAGATAGTGGAAAGCTCGGGCACTTTGTATTTCAAGTTTGGCGAGCTTGATGAAACAAAGCCTGCAGGCAGCGTTAAAATCCGTGTGGAAACAATAGTCTATTACCTTGAAAAGTACTCAAAGGACATCATAGATAAAAAGCTAAAAAGACTAAGCCCTGTTCCCAAACTACTTGTAGACCTTTCTCCTAAATAGGTCTTTTGGTGACACAAGCCTTTCCAAAAAGACCTTTCCATCAAGGTGGTCTATTTCGTGCTGTATTACCACCGCTTCAAAGCCCTCCGTTTCAAACTCTATGGGATTTCCCTTTGCATCAAGGGCTTGTACCTTTATCCAGTAATGTCTTTTTACGTTCCCCGTGTAATCGGGCACACTCAGACATCCTTCCCTTATTGTAAGCTCTCCCTCCGCTTGGACTATCCGAGGGTTTATCAAAACCATAAAACCATGACTTACCTTGTTTTCCTTATGCTTGGAGTTTGACGTATCTACGAGGATTATCCTTTTATGAACGCCAACCTGCGGAGAGGCTATACCCACACAGCCCGGAGAGCTTTTCATAGTGTGGATAAGGTCTTGTAAAAAGGCCTCTAACTCTTTACCAAAATCCACCACCTCAAGGGAGGGAATCTTTAGCCTTTCGTCGGGGTAGGTGATTATTGGAAGCCTTCTCACAGCTTTTCTTCCTCTTCCCTTTCAAGGGCTATATCCAGCCCAAGGTTTTCCCTTAATTCTTCCATAGCTTCCTTTAAGGCTTTTTCTTTATCTTCTTCCCCTTCCGCCTCAATGAGCATCACATAAAGCCCTCCCCTCTTTTCTGTCCTTAGGTCGCTTATATTTAGCCCCAGCTGTGCCAATTTGGAAGTCACGTTGTAGACTATGCCCGGCTTGTCAGAGCCAAAAACCACTATACGATAAAGGCTTTCCCTTTGAGGATACACAACCTCGGGGAGCTCTTTACACACCATAAAAAGGTCAAACTCCTCTCCCACAGGCGAAAGACTTTGAAGTATTTGTTCAGAAGTGATGGGTTTTTCCGTGCTAACTATGAGCATTATGGTAAATTCTCCGTTAAGCCTTGTCATGGAGGAATCTTCAAGGTTCAAACCAAGTTTATACAAAACCTTTGAGACGCCTGCCACTATACCAGGTCTGTCTTTGCCAAAGAGGGAAAGTATAAAAAACCTCATACCAAGGATTTTAACAGATGTTAATATTTTAAATATGGACGACTTGGATTTCCACCTTTCTCAAATAGCAAAGATCCTTGGCTTGGCAAAGCCCTTGGGCTTTATGCTTTCTTATGAGTTTGGGGATATATGGATAGACGTTTATCTTGAAAAGGGTGAAGAGGGTTGGTCTGGTAGAACTTATACCATAAGCGTGCCAAAGGGTAAAGAGGGAAGGCTAAGAAAACTTGCGGAGAATATAGGTGCTTCTCCCGAAGAGGTAATCTCCGACCACGAAAGGGCATATTTGAGCCTTGCTTATGAAGATTGGGAAGCGGTAAGCCCTGTTATAATGAATTTGCTATGAAAGTAGGCTTTATAGGTTTGGGACACCTTGGAAAGACAATAGCCAAAAGGCTCATGCAGATGGGGGTGGAGCTTGTCATCTGGAACAGAACAAAGGAGAAAGCCCTTGAACTTGGCATGCCCGTGGTGGATAGCCCCATGGAGCTTATAGATGTGGTAGATAGGGTTTTCCTTATAGTCTTTGACTCTAATGCTTCGGAAGAGGTCATCTTTGGTGAAAAGGGTCTGGCAAAAGGCTCCATAAAGGGAAAGACTATAATAGATATGACCACAAACCACTATGCCTATGCTACCTTAGCCTATGAAGAACTGAAAAATCTGGGTGCTTACTATCTTGATGCTCCAGTGCTTGGCAGTGTAATCCCCGCCCAAAGGGGAGAATTGACTATCCTTGTAGGTGGTGATAAGGAAAGGTTTGAGGAAAACAGGGGGCTGTTTGAAAAATTCTGTAAGAACATCTTTTACGTGGGAGATGCCGGACAGGCATCAAGGCTAAAGCTTATAAACAACATGGTGCTTGGCGGTTTTATGCAGGTACTGGCGGAAGCCATAGCCATAGGAGAGCTATGCGGCTTTGACAGAGGGCTTTTAATAGACATCCTTGAAAAGGGAGCGGGTAAATCCTACCTTTTGGAGGTTAAAAAGAAAAAACTCTTAGAAAGGGATTACTCCACTCACTTCTCCGTGGATTTAATTCACAAGGACCTTCATTACGCAGAGGATATGGTAAGGGAAAGGGGTGCCTTCACCTTTAGTCTGCAAAACGTAAAGAATGCCTATGCCCTTGCCAAATATATGGGATTGGGAGAGGAGGACTTTTCAGTCCTCGTAGAACTCTATAAAAGGCTTACCACTCAAAATCCTTAAGGTACTTGGCTCTTGCTGGGTGCCTTAGCTTTCTAATTGCCTTTGTCTCAAGCTGACGTATCCTTTCCCTTGTCACGTTAAACATCTTGCCTATCTGTTCAAGGGTGTACTCTATTCCATCCACAAGGCCGTATCTGTACATAAGAATCTCCCTTTCCTTTTCCCCCAAGGTGTTTAACACCTTTATCAACTGCTCCCTTAGAAGCCTTCTTGATACCTGATCTTCCGGAGAGGGTACGCTTTTGTCCTCTATAAAGTCCTTAAGATGGGTATCTTCTTCGTCTCCTATGGGTGTTTCAAGGGAAACAGGCTCTTGGGACACGCGCATTACCTTCCTGGCCTTTTCGGGCGATATGCCAAGGTATTTGGCTATCTCTTCGGCGGTGGGTTCTCTACCAAGCTCTTGGAACAGTTTCTTATGAGCTTTTGTAATGTCGTTGATGGTTTCTATCATATGCACCGGTATGCGTATGGTCCTTGCTTGGTCTGCTATAGCCCTGGTTATGGCTTGGCGTATCCACCAAGTGGCATAGGTGGAAAACTTGTATCCTTTTCTATAGTCGTATTTATCCACCGCCTTCATAAGGCCTATGTTTCCTTCTTGTATAAGGTCAAGGAAGTGCAAGCCTCTATTCACATACTTTTTGGCTATGGATACCACCAGCCTTAGGTTGCATTTTACCATCACCTGCTTTGCTTGGGTTACCTTTGTCCTTCCTTCCTTTATTATGTGGATTATTCTTTGAAGCTCCTCGGGAAGTATTCCCATTTCTCTTCTTAACTCTTCTATCTCCCTTTTTAAGCTTAGGTATTCATCCCTTAGCAGGCAAAAACGTGCAAAACCGTATCCAGCCCTTTCTACTTTCTTTTGTAGGTTTTTATTCCTATCATACTTGCTTAAAAGCTCCTCTATATCGGGATGGATGCTTTCCAACTTCTTCTTCCTTACCTCAAAATCTTTTAACTTCTTTACATACCTGTTATATAGGTTTAAAAGCTCGTCCGCAATCCTTTCAAACTTGGAGTGCTTTAACTTCATGTCCTTTAGGATCCTATTCATCTTTGCATGTCTTCCCAAATATTCCCTTTTGTACTCTGGCGTTCCATAAGAAAGGTATATGTCTCTCCAATAGAGGGCTTCCTTGTATGCCTTTGCAAGCTCCAAGCCCTTTTCTATAAAGTACCTTTCTAACTGTTCATGGCTTTCTTCGTACTCTTCAAGGCTTTTGCTTTCATCCATGGTGTCCATAAGGTCTGCTGCCTTTAGCTTTCCGTTGCATACTTCCCCCCATTCCCTTAGGACTCTGTCTATTAAAAAGGAGGTTCTCAAAAGACCCCTTCTCATAATCTTTCTTCCTGTTTCTATCTGCTTTGCGTACATAATCTCCTCTTCCCTTCTAAGGAGAGGAATTCTCCCCATGTCCTTTAGGTATAGCCTTACGGGGTCTCCGTCTCTTCCGCTCAAAAGGAGTGTTTCCGTGGAGATGGTTATAGAATCCTCCTTTTCCCCCTCTTCAAAGCTCTCTTCACCATCCACTATCTTTACCCCTCTTTCCTGCAAAAAGTCCATTATCTCTTCATAAAGCTCCGTATCCACAATTTCCGCACCAAGAATCTCGTTGATCTCATCGTAAGTTACGTAGCCTTTCTCACTTACCTCTATAAGCTTCTTCTTAAGCTGTTTGTAGATCATCCACCAGACCTCCTGCGCAGACTTTCATAACTTTTTAAAAAATATTTTACATGGCCTTTATAAGGCAAGCTAAATTATTGTGAAGATTTCTTCAAGGCCTCTTCTTGGTGTGGGAACGGGAACCTCTGCAGGATATCCAAGGGTGAGTACGGCAACTGGCTTTAGGTCTGCAGGGGCAGAAAGACAAGCCCTTAGTCCCATTTCGTCAAAGGCGCCCACCCAACAGGTGCCAAGGCCAAGGGCTACCGCCGACAGTTGGGCGTAGGCGCAGGCTATCGTAGCATCCTGTATGCAATAAAACTCCGCACCCCTTTTACCATACTTTATGGCGCTTCTTCTTGGATTGGCAAAGAAGACAAAAACTACGGGCGCCTCCGCTATAAACCATTGGTTTAAAGCCCACCGGGCTATCTCATCCTTTTTCCTTTGGTCAAGGACTACAAAAACCTCATAAGCCTGAAGATTTCCAGCAGAGGGAGCGCTCCTTACCACCTCCATTATTTTTATAAGCTTTTCCTCTTCAACAGGCTTCTTTTGATAGCTCCTTACAGAATGCCTTCTCTTAAGTACTTCAAAGAATTCCATCTTTCAATATCTCCTCCACTTCTGAATCTTCCACCTGGCGGAAGTCTTTATAGAACATGCCTACCGCAAAGGTAGGTTCCTCCGCAATATGATAGCAATAGACTTCGTCTGCATATTTTTTTAGCTTGTCAACGGTCTCTTTTGGGCATACGGGCGTAGCCACTATGACCCTCTTGGCACCCTTTCTTTTCAAATACTCAACGCCCGCTATAACCGTTTGCCCCGTGGCTATGCCGTCGTCTACCACCAAAATCTCCCTTTCGGCAACTTCCAAAGTCTTGCCCTTTAAAAACCTCTCCTCCCTTTCCCTTATCTTTTTCAACTCCTCTTGGGCTACTTCCCTTATATCCCTTTCTGAAAGGCCAAAGTACCTTACAGTCCAAGGGTCTGTGTATATTTTTCCATCGGGATCTATGGCACCAAAGGCAAGCTCCGGATTGGAAGGAACTCCCAGCTTTCTCACTACAAGCAAACTAAGTGGAGCTGAAAGGATCTTGGCTACCTCCTTTGCTACCACCATACCACCCCTTGGAATCCCAAGAACAAGGTCGATCTTATCCACCTTATCCCTTAAATAATCTCCTAATATCCTGCCCGCTTCTTCCCTGTTTGAAAACAGCATTAAATATAATTTTAGGACTAACGCCGGGTGAGAGATTCTTCTGTAGGGGTGGTTCACGAACTGCAAAGGAAAGGCTGGAAGCCTAAACTACCAGAATTTTAAAATATACATTAATGGACTTAAAGCCCAAACACAAACTCACTACTGGAGTATGGCTACAGTCCAAA